>NZ_JASATU010000062.1:0-374897 GCF_032906605.1 Leptothoe sp. LEGE 181152 | reverse complement strand
CCAGCTTTTGATGACGGGTCTCAAAATCCCAAAATCCTTGTTGTCCCATCAGAAGTCTCCCTGTCAACCCTAATCCGTAACCATGATCTCATATTGAGACTCTATTTTTGAATTAATCGAGGTGCCCTAGAGACAATTGCTGCCATTAATAGGAAAAGGACTAAAAAAATCGCCGGAATTTGAAAAAGACCGTACTTCCAAAAGTTTCTTTCTAAAGAGGCCATTATGTTCCGTAGGACGCCTTTTACATAGAGTATTCTTTATCAACTAATATCCACAAGGCTCAAGTATTAAAAAAATACAAACACAGTGTTATCAGCACTAAAATTATTCACCACTTCCCCACAAAACGTTATCAAGGTCTTTAAGGTACCGTTGTCCATCCTCGTGTCCATACTTGGCAGATGTCTTGGAGAATGTCACAGCCTTTGTCTGGCGTGTCAACCATAAGTAGGTGTGGGCTTTACCCCTCCCTTTAATAGGAATACAGCCTCGGTCTTCAAATTGAAATTTTTCTTTGAGTAACTCATAGGTATCAGCGCTGACCTGAATGCGATCTACTACACCATGGGATTCCATACGACTGGCAATATTAACGGCGTCTCCCCACAGGTCATAGCTAAATTTCTTTTTACCGATAACACCAGCAACAACGGGGCCAGTATTAATCCCAATCCTCAACTTAAAGGGATGTTGTTTCACAGCCGCTTGCATATCAATGGCCATGGCCATGACAGCCTCGGCATGGTTAGCCATAGGTGCGGGCACACCACCTACCACCATGTAGGCATCACCGATAGTTTTAATCTTTTCTAGACCATGGCGTTCCGCCAGAGCATCGAACACAGAAAAGATATCGTTAAGCTGGCAAACCAATTCAGTGGGGGCCGTGTGGGCTGCTAGCCGGGTAAAACCAACAATGTCGGCAAACAAGATGGTGACGTTTTCAAACCGGGAGGCAATGGCGGTGTGGTTGGAGAGATCGTTTTTGAGTCTGTTTGCGATCGCAACCGGCAACACATTACGCAACAATGCCTCTGTTTTCTCCTGCTCACCCCGCAGTGCCAATTCCGCTTGCTTACGCTCCTGCACTTCTTGAGAGATTTGACCAAACATCGCAGCAAACGCCTGAATAACCTCTCCAAGCTCATCCTGTTGAGCCTGCTTAAGACTTCTAAACTCAGCTAACTGGGGCTGATCAACCACATCTGCCGCTTGACATAAATCATCTCGTAACAACAGTAGCGGGTTAATCAACATCCGCTCCAGCATAAAAATCGTCACCAGGGTAACAAAAGCAGCAATAATAATAACAATAAAGAAAATTAGAGCCGAATACTGCACCATGTATCGCTTAACAGAGTTCGCATCATGGCGAATAACCAGTATGTAGCGATCCTGAAATTGTTTGCTGGGCCAGGCCACATCGTAACGGGTACCTGCATCTGTCAGCTGTGTTTCAATCTGGGTCAACCCAGTGGCTGGCACCCCTAACGAAGGCATTTCTCCAAACCCATCAATAAACTGTCCCGCCTCATCATAGAGGGCAGCCCCTAGAATAATTGAGTCAGTTTTTAAGACTGCCTGCGCCTCTACCAACAGTGATGTAGACAGCATATCTAGCATCGCGTTGGCCTTAATGGTGGCAATCACCTCTTGCGAGAGCGTCTCTAGCTCCCTCAGTTTGTCCGCCCGTCGCTGGCGATAGGACGGAATAAAAACTATAAATTCGATAACAACAAGGCTGAGAAAAATTGACGCAACAATTTTTCGAGACAAGCGAGATTTGAGTAACCCCAATGACGTCTGTAAAACACTAACCATGGTGACGGTCAACAACAACCACTCTAAATAGCTACCTACATAGATTTAATACCCATCGATAATGACAGACGCCCACTGATGTTATGGCCAACCCTATGCTGGGTCAGCCCCCCTAGGGGCCATCATACAAAGTTCCTAGGAGTCTATCCTGAAAATTAGCGAAGGATCCCATGAGCAGCCGCTTAGGTCTCCCAAAGATCCCTAATTAAACCCATGCGTTAGACTGATGGGAATTCACCCACGTTTTGAGAAATTAGGCAACCGCTATGACTCTTGCTGCTCCGCCACTGTCATCCCTACGCCTGCAGGAAATTCCTAATCAAACCTACCAGGCTGCCACCGATCGATTTGATGCCTCTTGGGCTGCTCCCCTGTCGACACTACTGGGCCTGGGTCGGGCGGCTGGAGCCGATTTCATTGAATTTTTTCTAGAGCGGCGCAACTACATTAGCTGCCTGGCCGAAGATGATGCTATCACAAGCATTTCCCCCAGTCTAACCACCGGTGCAGGGGTACGGGTTTTCAAAGGCAAAGCCGACTGCTACGTCAGCACTAATGATGTCAGCTTCCACGGCCTCAAAGCTGCCCTTGAAAAAGGGCTATCCATTATGGGACTATTGCTACCCGCGAACTCCGCCTATGTGCCAGAAGTCACCCTGGAAATGTTCCGCGACTATGCTGCCACCAAGGAAAATTGGCTAGCTAACTGTAGCTCAATGCAGGTCATGGGCGATGTATTACTGGGGGCCAACGCCTCGGTAGAAAAGGTGGCCAAGCACCTCCAGGCAAGACGCACAGCCTACTTTAGAGATTGGCAAGAGGTCTTGGTGGCCAGTAGCGACGGCACCTTTGCCCGTGATATCCGCCTGACTCAGTCGGTGGGGGCCAACGTCCTCTGCGCCGACGGTGACCATCGCTCCTCCATTGGTCAGCGTTTGGGCAACACCAGCGACCCCAGCTTTCTAACCGCGTGGGACTATGGCACCACTGCCGAAGAACTGGCCGAGTCCGCAGGCAAAATGCTCTATGCCGACTATGTGGAATCGGGTAGCTATCCCATTATCATGGCCAACCACTTTGGCGGTGTGATCTTCCACGAAGCCTGTGGCCACCTGCTAGAGACTACGCAAATCGAGCGGGGCACCACACCTTTCATTGATAAGAAGGGCGAAAAGATTGCCCACGAAAATCTAACCGCCTGGGATGAAGGTCGTTCTAGCGAGTCCTTTGGCACCATCGATATGGATGATGAGGGCATGCCTGCCCAGCGCACCCTGTTGATTGAAAATGGTGTCCTTAAGAACTTCCTGTCTGATCGGGCAGGGGCTATGCGCACTGGCCACCCCCGCACTGGCAGTGGTCGTCGTCAGAACTATACGTTCTCCGCAGCATCTCGGATGCGTAACACCTTTATTGATACCGGTGACTACAGTCTGGATGATCTGTTTGCATCGGTAGACAGGGGCATCTATTGCAAGAAAATGGGTGGCGGTAGCGTTGGTGCCACCGGTCAGTTTAACTTTGCAGTGGATGAAGCCTATTTAATTGAGAATGGCAAAGTCACTCGGCCCCTTAAGGGTGCCACCTTGATTGGTGAAGCCGTGGACATTATGCAAAAGATTTCCATGTGCTCCCAGGATTTGAGCTTAGCCCCTGGTTTCTGTGGCTCCATCAGCGGCAGCGTTTATGTGACTGTTGGTCAGCCTCACCTGAAGGTGGACAGCATCACAGTCGGTGGCCGGTAAACCACAAACCAGCCAATAGGGTAGGCATTGCCACCGGCCAAACCCCCGATATCCCCGGAGGATGGGCAATGCCCCCCTCCCCACGCAATGACATTCTCTTCAAACATCTCGCTGTTATTGTTAACCCATGTCCAAAGTCATCGAAATTTCTTCTAACGCCCAAGCCATTGCCCAGCGTCTCGGCATCACCAAGTACGATATCTACGGTGCTACCACCGATAGCACCAGTGTGCAGGTGGATAAGGGCGAACCTAAACAAGTTAAAGCATCAAATCGGGCCAGCGTTACCGTACGTGTGTGGAACGACCAGGGCCGGTTGGGGGTTACCTCCACCACCGATGTGGATGAACGGGGTTTAGAACTAGCCTTAAAAACAGCGGCTGAAGCCAGCGCCTTTGGGGCCACTGAAAATATTCCTGATTTTAGTCCTGAAGCTACGGCTCCATTACCAGAGGTGGAGATTATCCTAGCTGATCCGGCTCCAGTGGGAACACTGATTGATCGGCTGGTGACCGCTGAACAGGCATTATTGAATGCCCATGATGCGATCGCAAGTGTCCCGTATAACGGCATCGCCCAAAACACAAGCGAAAACTTCTATGTGAACAGCGACGGTGCCCAACGTAGTGCTGAACGCACCTTCGCTTCCGTTTATCTGTACACCAAAACAGAACAAGAAGGCCGCAAACCCCGGTCTGGTCATGCCATGCGGGTGGGTGTAGGTCCCAACTCTCTTGATATCGACGGTTGTCTCAAGGAAGCAACAGATAAAACCCTTAGCCACTTAGACTATGAGAAAATTCAGTCAGGCAAATATCGCGTTGTCTTTTCACCCGATGCATTCTTAAGCCTAATTCGGGCTTTTGGCAACCTTTATAACGCTCAGAGTGTTCTCGACAAACGTAGTCTCTCCACTGCCGAGAGTCTCAATACCACCATTGCATCACCGCTGCTATCGGTTTACGATGACGCCCTGCATCCAGGCAATATTAGTTCCGAAACCTTTGATGGGGAAGGCACCCCCACTCGACGACTGCCCATTATTGAAAATGGTGTGCTGACTAACTTTCTACATAGTGCAGGTACCGCCAAACGCATGGGGGCTCAACCCACAGGTCACGCTAGCATCGGTGCCAAAGTCAGCGTCGGCAGTAATTTTCTCCATATTACCCAGGGACAACCAGCAAAACAAAATTATAGTCTGGAAGATGCTGATGATAATATCGTTCTAATTGACGACTTACAGGCACTTCACGCCGGGGTCAATGCACTGCAGGGCTCTTTCTCACTGCCCTTTGACGGTTGGCTCATCCAAAAAGGCAAACGCACAAGTATTGAATCTGCAACGGTTGCTGGAGATTTTCGTCAGCTACTGCAATCCATCATCTATGTCTCCCCCGACGAAAAAGTGACGCCTAGTGGTGTTGCTCCTCATGTATGGATTGATGAATTATCGATCACAGGGGAATAACAGTAGAACCATGGTTGATCAGTGGTTGATCAGTCTCTAAGTCAGCCATGCAAAACAATACTGGCTTAATTACGTATTTCCTAGCGCATACTCGGTATCAACACGCCATGGGCTAGGAAATATCAACACACTATTCACACGGCGGATGTTTTCACTTTAAAGACGCTTCATTTTTTCTAGATTAAGGCAGCATTGTACGCTATTGGATAAGAGATATACTTACCCATATTGTAAGAATGACAAGCCTTACAGGTTCATCTCTAGCATCTGACCTACCTGATTTTCATAAATATGGTTTTCAACTTGAGTCTGAGCTGGGTGTCAATCGAGCTGGGGGACGAGTTACCTATTCAGCTACTCATCTAAAAACTAAACGGCGAGTAGTTATTAAACAATTTCAATTTGCTAAGTCTTCTGATTGGCAAGGGTATGACGCACTACTCCAGGAAGGGCAAGTTCTCAAAAGCCTCAAACATCCAGGCATTCCCAGGTATCTGGGAGCATTTAAAGCCGAAGAAGGCTTTTGCATGGTGCAAGAGTATAAACATGCCAAAAGCTTAGCGGAGCCCCGTAGTTTTAGCCCCGACGCAATTCGTCAAATCGCCGTCTCCTGTTTAGAAATTCTGGCCTATTTACAAAGTCGAATCCCACCCATTATCCATCGCGATTTTAAGCCTGCAAACATTCTGGTCAGCGATAACTTAAAGGTCTACCTCGTAGATTTTGGCTTTGCGCGCATTGGTGATGGTGAAGTTGGCATGAGCAGCGTTGTTAAAGGAACGCTAGGATTCATGCCGCCGGAGCAAATTTTTAACCGGCAGCTTACCGAAGCCTCAGATCTGTATGGGTTAGGAATGACCCTGATCTGTCTGCTGACCAACACACCCGCCCATCACGTAGGGAAATTAGTCGATGTCACTTACCAGGTTGATTTTAGTCAGTTCAAAGCCTATTTAAGCCCCCAATGGATAACGTGGCTCGAAAAAATGGTCCAGCCGCGTCTGAGCGATCGCTTCGAAAACGCCAGTGACGCCCTGGACAATATCCCAGAACATGGTCTACGCCAACCCCAGGCAAAGTTTAGCCAATCCACTATCAACCTGGTCGCCACAGACCGGGGAGAGCTATTAACAACGGCAATCACATTAAACAATTCTGTCCCCGAAACCACCTTAACGGGGCATTGGCAGGTTGCACCCCACAGCAGTGACCCCAATTTTGATAACGCTTACCATAGCTGGATTCAATTCTCCCCAACTGAGTTCCATGGCAATGACATCACAACTCAGCTTCAGATTGATACGAGTCAGTTAATGTCGGGGCAAACCTATCAGCGCAATCTATTACTGAGAAGCAATGCCCAAGAAGCAATTTATTCCCTTAATTTAAATGTGCAAACGGCCCCCATGCCGCTACTGAAGCCCCAAGGATCACCCTATCCATCACTGCTAGTTTTATTAGCAACCTGTTGGGTAACGGTTTGGGTTTTAGCGGCACTGGCCCCAGAGTATGAAGTGATTACACCGGGCATTAGAAACGTACTGATACTACTGGCACTCTTCGGCAATAGCCTGGGGATGCAAATCGGTGGTTGGCTGCTACATGAAGTCAGTCTTAAATCCCCAGCAGCTCGCATTATTACAATCGCAGGAGCCATCGCGGTCGCCTTGGTGGCACCGCTATGCCTATTGCTAGACATCACCGCTACCGACTACGTTACCTCCGCTATCACTGTGGGTCTTGGCATCATCAGCGGTAGTGTCATTGGGGTAATCGATGGTCTAACCATCGACCGTTTTTGGCAACGGGGCTTTCAACCCAAATTTTCCCTTGGGTTAACCTTACTAACCGGGTTATTGGGCACCAGCCTAGGCCTGGTCCAGGGTCTGGCCCTTAGCGGTCCTTGGATTACGTTCGGATTAATTGCTAACGTGATTGCCATCGGCACTATGCTGACCTATATGCCTATCCAGCAGGCCAAGGCTATTGCCCTGTATCGTCGTAATGTGGAACGGAGTCTTATTCGTCCTTAGGCTCTAGGATAGACATGCATTGCCCATCAACAATAATTGCTCGTCAACAATATCTATCGATCACTCCTCATAAAATTAACTGCGCATTTTGAATTTAAAGGGGTAGCATTGGGATGTTCCATTGGAAAACGCTGTTAAATTGTGCCGTCAGCATTGGCATCAGATTTAGAGGGATTTTAGGATGACTCTTCGAAAACTAACACCGTTCATCGTATTCGGACTGCTTACAGTCGCAGGCAAGGCTTCGGCCCATATGGTTGAGACTAACTACTTTCTTGACCAGTTTTCGAACGAGCAATCCCAGCAGGTTTTAAGAATGCAGAGCACCTTTAGCAACGGTGCACCACTTAAGGGCGCTAAGGTGAACGTGTATTCTCCCAATAATCCGATCAAACCCTGGACCCAGGGCGTTACTGACCAGGAAGGTCGGTTTAGCTTTAGCCCTGACCAAACCCTCACAGGTGACTGGGAAGTGATCATCCGTCAGCAGGGTCACGGCGATATTTTGACAGTCCCCGTCAATGAAACTGGCGTGACTACAGAACTGATTAGCGATATCGGTGACACCGATATCCACTACGGCGGTACCTCTTATATTGGCTGGGCCCTATCGTTGGGAACGCTAGTTACCTTAGGTCTTTGGCGACGCTTTCGGAAATAATTAAGCAAACTTCTACAGAATCAGGAAAACCAGTCGATCTGAGTCTAGATCGGCTGGTTTTTTAATGAATCTATAATGTGGAAACCCTGGTTGATCGCCCCTAACACATGGGAGCTTGCACAAGGCAAATCCCCGACAAGATACGCTGTCAGCAATCACTGATGGTGTGAACTATGGGGACCAATCTATAGTTAGGGCAGCTTACAGATATACTCTTGTAGCTCTGCCAAATCTGTGTAGTGGTCAGCCAGATCAATTAAGGTATCGCTCGTCATCGATTGTAGGCTCACCAACTCTACCCGCACACCACGATAGCTCAGGGCATCTACCGCATAGGTTAAATGACCATCACCGCTCAATAAGGTGATGGTGTCGCAACTGTCAGCCAGACGTAGCATATCCACCGCCATTTCCACATGTAGATTGGCTCGACGGGAGCCATCAGCGACCTGGGCTAAATCTTTACTAATGACTCGATACCCATTGCGGTTAAGCCATAATAAGAAGCCACGCTGCTTTTCATTTTTAGGGTCTACACCGGTATAGAAGTAAGATCGCAGCAACTGCCGCTTGCCCACTAACGCATTGAGCAACCGAACGTAGTCAACTTCAATCCCCAGATAAGAGGCGGAATAAAATAAGTTTGCGCCGTCAATTAAGACGGCCATGCGATCGCAACTAGCAGCAACATGATTGCCCGTATAGGGAGCAAACAATGTGCCATCTATGGGCGACAGCTTAAGATCCCCTCCTCGTGCCATACGACCGTTTGAGCCATGGGAAGAATGAGTCGCCCCATTGTGTTCAATATTATTTTCCATAAAGTTGATTGAAGCTGATATGCCGCAACATGCAGACTGGTTATATTGAGAATAGTATGAAATATTAATTATTTCTTAAGGTTTTATCCAGACTTTATAAAGTGCATTTGGATTTGAGCAGCTTCAAACTCTCAGAGAGACATCCCGTGAGCATCGGGCCGAAGGATTAATTTGAAATTGGTTTTGAGGGAATCGCCCAGTCTAAGCGACACAAATCAGGGATTTCTGTCCGATTTCCTCGTATTTTACGCTGGCAGCATGATAAACCCATTGCAGAACAAGAGAAGCTAATTTATAGTTTGCTACTCGATAGCATTTGTTTCAGATTGGGTCATTCCGCCAATCAGTAAAGGCTTTCCGGTAGGATGCCAATATTTAAGACATCGATTCTTGGCAAACGCTCATATCTTAAAGCTATGAACGAACCTTCTGACAAGGCAATGAACCCTGCAGACAGTAATGAACAGCAAGAAAACGCTGAAACGGATGAAAATAATGTCGTTCAGCTAGTTGATCAACTCATCAGGGCCAAGCGTATTACCTACACCCAATATCAATCCCTTTCAAAAATGGTCTTGGCCGATGGCACCGTCGATGAGCAAGAACGCCGTCAAATTAATCGCCTATTCGATGCCATTCAAGCAGGGGGCATACGTATTGTGGAATAGAAACTCTGTGGAATATTGGCATAGGCGTTAGCCAAAAATAGCCGCATCGGAGTTTTGTTGAAAAATATGCTCGTAGTCAAATTGCAACGCATTTTGATGACGCATCACAATGGCCCCCAAATGACTAATCTGTTTGGGGGAGAAGCTTGCCATCACTAGCGCCACCGTTTGTCCAGGCTTCAGCTGAGGGATACGGATAAAATATTCGCGACGGGCAAAAAAGCGATTTTCATCCTTAGGCACAATTACACCATTTAGGCGATGGGCTCGCTGCACCGGTCGAATATACAGGTTAAAAAAGTCTTCTTGATTGGGCTGCAACCCATAAAACCGCTCGTGCTGCTCCCAACTCATACTAAACAGCAATATGAGTAGCTCAAATCCAAGGATGTAGGTGAGGACGCGATTGTGTTCCTGGCCATCTATCATCAGCCGAATGGCAGATTCCAGGTAGGCTTCACCCTCATGATGACGCGCCTGGGCAGTGTGGACATAATACTGACGCACATAGCGCCGCAGGACACTTTCAGTCAGCTTGGTCTCAATATGAAAACGCTGTAGATGATGATAAATGCGCTGCGTCGTATCGCGATCGTGAATGATGCGCGAAATCACACCATCAGCTGTGTACTCATCCAAGAACTGTATCTGCTCCTCCAGTGGAGTCGCACACATCACATGGCATAGGGACAACACGTAGCGGCGTTGTACCCAGGGCAACCCTAATAACCACTGTTGAGCTTCTGGAGGCAGAGATTGAATTAATTGTTTTGTTTGGGGGCCATTAATCGCAGACATGCGACCTGTAATTTACCGGTTTGCATCACACAGTGCACTGACATTTTCAGGAAGTTTGACCTGAACAACCTGGTTTAGGCCTGTTCAGGACTACAGATAAGTAAGCAGACGATCAGGAAACTTTTGTGTTCCGTCTAATCGCTATACCGCTCTTCGGCCCAAGGTTCACCTCGTTTGTGATAGCCATTTCGTTCCCAAAAACCAAGCACTGGCTCTACAGAAAACTCTAGACCACTGAGCCACTTAGCACTTTTCCAAGCATAAAGATGGGGGACAACTAATCGCAGGGGTCCGCCGTGCTGCGAGGGTAAAGGCTGGCCTTCCAGGGTATGGGCCAGGAAATTTTCAGGTCGGGCAAAATCTGCCATGGCTACATTTGTAGTGTAACCGCCGTAGCAGTGGGCCATCACATGGGCGGCCCGCCCATCCACCTCAACCGTCGATAATAAATCCATAACGTTGACACCAGTCCACGTCACATCTAGCTTGCTCCAGGTCGTTACACAGTGAAAATCCGCAGTGAACTGGTGCTGCGGTAATGCCATTAAATCGGCCCAACGTAAGGTTTTAGCGGTGACTAAACCCGATAGATTTAGCTGCCACTCGTCCTGGGTCACCTCTGGCGTAGGTCCATAGGTCAACACAGGAAACCCTTTAGCTAAATGCTGACCTGGAGGTACACGATCAGCAACGTCAGGACCGGGCTTTTCAAAGAACTTCATAGGAGCTGCCTTAGTAAGGATGCTGCACGGGAGGTTGGGCTATGCAAAAACTGAGCTATGCAAAAACTGAGCCATGCAAAAACTTGGCTATTTAATTGTAGGGTGGCGGGGAGCAGATTGTAGGGTGGCGGGGAGCAGCCCCCCATCACGATCAGCCAAAATTAAATGTAGCTTTTCAAGTTATTACAACTCTTTACACCTGGATCCCGTTTTCTGGCAGACTCGGATATGTAGCTATTATCTGAAACGTTGACCGGGCACGAGTTTTCGCAGTTAATTACGGTGTAGCCCAGCTCTACACAAGCTCTAAGAAAGTTGAAGCCATTTATGCATAGCTCTCATAAACGGTCAAAGTTGGCTAGATCAAAGCGTTGCCGTTCTAAACGGTGGAGTGTACCAAAGTTTTCAAATAGAGGAAGGTATTGCCAAATCCATGATTAACAACACTTTGTTTCGCCCTACAGCAATAAAGGCTAACAGAAAGAAATTTAATCCTGAGGGTTTTGATTTAGCTGTAGCTCTGAAGAAAAAAAAGGCAGCTGAAGCAGCAAAAGCGGCAACTCCTCCAACAGCTGATTTTGACGTTCAAAAAAACTATTTAAGTCCTTTCTCAGACAGTCAACCTGTAGAGCTCATCGGCACAACATCCGTTACAGATTTAGATGTTGTTATCCGCGCTGCCTATAAGCAGGTATTTGGTAATGCTCATTTAATGGAAAGTGAGCGCTCTGCGATCGCAGAATCTCAACTGCGTAGAGGCGAAATCACCGTGCTGGAGTTTGTGCGTCAGCTAGCCAAGTCCGATCGCTACCGCGCCGTATTTTTTGAAAACTGCCCCAACATCAGAGCGGTCGAATTAAACTTCAAGCATTTGCTGGGTCGGGCTCCTGAGAATAACGCAGAGATTTCTGAGCACATTCAAACCCTGGCTGAAGATGGCTTTGAGGCCGAGATTGATTCCTACCTGGATAGCGACGAATACTTCCAGGCGTTTGGTACAGATTTAGTGCCCTACTATCGCGGTCATAAGACCCAAACAGGCAAGTCTGTATCTGGCTTTACCCACTCTGCTCAGCTGGTCAAGGGAGCCTCTAGCAGCGATAAATCCATTGAGAGCAACACCACACCTCAAATCCAGTCAGGTTTGCTAAGTGGCACACCGACTGAAATTAAGCCCCTAGCAACACTCCCCTTCTCCACACCTGTTATTCCAGAACAGGAATACCAGCAGCCTCAGCAGCAACTCACCAAAGCAGACTTTATTCCTGTCTATAAGTCAGCTGCCTTTTTATCGGAGCCGATCACGCCCAATGAATGGGTTAAACAGTACAACGCTAAGCAGGCGGCGGCCACATTCCCAGCCTCTCGGGCTAGCCAGCCAGTTAAGTTGTCCCCCGGTGCCTCTGGTGAAGATGTTGAAATTGTTATCCGAGCTGCCTATAAGCAGGTGTTTGGTAACGTTCACCTGATGGAAAGCCAGCGCATGGTGACGGCTGAGTCCCAGTTCAAGGATGGGGCTTTGACGGTTAAAGAATTCATCCGGGCCTTAGCTAAGTCTGACGCCTATCGTTCTCTATTCTTTGAGAACTGTTCAAATGTTCGTGCCATCGAGCTGAACTTCAAGCATTTGCTAGGCCGGGCTCCTGATAATTTCAAGGAAGTGTCTAAGCATCTTGGCATCCTGGCGGAAGGCGGTCTCGAAGTTGAAATTGATTCGTACTTTGATAGTGCGGAGTATGACGAAAACTTTGGTAAAGATACCGTTCCTTACTATGTAGCCTACGCCACCCAGACAGGTAAGAATGTTGCTGGTTACAACCGCATCTTTGATCTGATTAAGGGTCTTTCCAGCAGCGATCGCTCGGTTTCTGAGTCCATAAAAGCGAGTCAGAAATCCCAACTGCAAACAGCCCTAACCAAGACCTTCGAATCCAAGCAAGAAAACGTTTTCAATCCTAAGGGGTTCCAATTAGCCCAGGCCATTGGTACGCCCATCTTTGTTTCTAAACAGGATGTGGGGACGTCTTCTATCATCGGAGCCTATACTGACTCATTTGCTGAACAACAACCAGTTGAACTGATAGCGGGTGATAGTACTGCTCAAATCGATATAGTGATTGAAGCAGCCTACAGACAGGTGTTTGGTAACGCCCATCTAATGGAAAGCGAGCGCTTCCCCATCGCTGAGTCACAGCTACGCAACGGTGACATTACTGTCTTGGAATTTGTTCGGGCTTTAGCAAAGTCAGATAGATATCGCACCCTATTCTATGAGCGTTGCACTAACTTAAAAGCAGTGGAGCTGAACTTTAAGCACTTGCTGGGCCGAGCACCCGAGAGTGGTGCAGAGATCTCGCGTCATATTCAAATCTTGGCTGAGGAAGGATTTTACGCTGAAATTGACGCCTACCTGGATAGCGACGAGTACTTTGAAACCTTTGGGGCCAACATCGTTCCTTACTTCCGTGGCTACCAAACCCAAACTGGGAAAGGAATGGCCAGCTATACCCATTCCTTCCAATTATTACGTGGTGCCTCCAGCAGCGATAAGCAACTGAGCCAGTATGGTAGTGCTGCCGTTGATCAGTCCATTCTCAAAAACCAGTCCAGCCGTATTCCTGATATCTCCGAGCAGACTGTTCCGGTAGCCGATATTCGTCCTAAGACTCAGCCCGCTGCTCCAGTCATAACCCCTGATTATTCCTTTAACCTGGAGGCCACAAGCCCTCTAGCTTCAGTTGAACGTACGTCCATTTGGCAAGGGCAATACAACGCTCTGGCGAATCAGGATCCCATCAAACTCAACGCCGGTGCATCGGATGAAGATGTGAATCTGGCGATTAGCGCTATCTATAAGCAGGTGTTGGGCAATGCCCACATCATGGAGAGCGAGCGGTTGGCTAGTGCAGAATCCCAACTGCGCAACGGTGACTTAACCGTACGCGGCTTTGTGCGTGTATTGGCTAAGTCAGACCTATATAAGTCTCGCTTTATTGATAATGCCCCCCGTTATCGCTGCCATGAGTTGAACTTTAAGCATCTGTTAGGACGGGCTCCTGAAAGCTATGACGAGACTGTTTATCACAGTGCCGTCGTGGACAACCAGGGTTACGATGCTGACATTGATGCTTACATCGACAGTGAGGAATATCAAACTGCTTTTGGTGAGAATACAGTTCCTTACTACCGTGGCTATAAAACCCAGACTGGTAAGCGTCTGTTAGGCTACGTCAACATGTTCGATATGCTCACCAGCGTTTCCACCAGTGACAAGGCAGGCTCCAACAAAGCTCGGGTCGAGAAGCGTCTCTCCTACGAAAACCCTGCTAAGGTTCAGCCGGTCACCGATGGCAATCTGTTGATTCAGAAAATGTTTGGTCTGATCTAGTAGCGCCCAATCAAAAATCGTAGCGGCGGTTAAGTCGTGACTGAGCCATGGCCTTCCAGATGCCTAGTTTTAGGCATCTGGAAGGTTTTTAATATGTAAGCAAACCTAACCACTGAGGCAAACTGACCACTGGCAAGGGATGTTTTGGCCGTAGATCTAAAATGGAAATAGAGGTGCCCCTGTAACGTTACGTGCAATGCACATTGAGGCCACTATGACACGCCCAAAATGGCTGAGGCTAGGAATTTTAGGGATGCTCTGTGCGATCGCATCCCCGCTTGTCGTTCCCCCACTGGCTGAAGCAAATCAGATTATCATTCGCACCGACCACCACGGGCACCATCGATATCCTATTTACGAACGGCGATACCCTGCAAGAGACGATGTAACCGTAGAATTTATTGCTCGGGGCGACGAATGGGCCAATGTGTACGTTGACGGTCGTCGCATTTTTTCACCCCGCAATGCCAATCGCCGTAAGCGCTTCAACTTCAGAGAAGGGGCCTACGAAATCAAAATTACCGGTGCCGATTATTTTGATATCTGGGCAGAAGGCTATTTAGATGTGGGTCGCGATGATACCAACATTATTGTCGTCAGCTTTTCAGAAAGAGGCGTAAGGGTTTCCGGCGATCCCTATGCCTGGATTCCAATCTCAACAGAGCGCAGATCCTCAAGGCGTCATCGTCGCTAATAGTTTGTCAAGTTCAAAGTTCAACGTAAGAGGGTGAATCGTGACTAGCGAATGGGATTGCGATCATGAAAGCTACTCTGCTGAGAAACTCTCTCTCCAAAATTAAATCCTGACAGACTACCAGCATGGACTGGAGATACGTCTCAGGAAAAAATCTAAATGCGCTAGTGTGATATTTCCGAAATTTGATAGGTGGAATTTGATTACACCTATCGTCACAGCAAAATTTAGATCATTTCAATGAGTACCTATCAACTAAACCAGGGTCACTATGACACAGAAACAATGGCTCAAATTAGGGCTAGCAGCCCTGCTGGTTAGTGCAGTTACACCTTCTTTAATCAACCATTTAGCCACTCCCATAACAGCAGAAACTCTTATTGCAGAAACCCTTATTAGTGAGACAATTATCAACTACTCGTCCACGTCAAGAACTGACGAGCGCGACCATAGCGACGAGGACAATCACCATGACCGCGCAGCGCGAGAAGTCACCGTAGAAATTGTCGCCCAGGGCGATGAATGGGCCGATGTGTACATTGATAATCGCCGCTTATTTTCCCCTCGTACCCTGAACCGCAGCAAAAAATTTCAATTCGAAGCGGGAATTTACGACATTCGGGTTCACAGTGCCACCAATTACTTTGATCGCTGGGTCGATGGCTCTCTAGAAATTAGTGATGCTAATGGGGCATCGAGCACAGTCGTTCTTAGATTTTCAGAAACTGGGCGGGTGCGTGTATCTGGGCGGTATCATACCTGGATATCGAACTTAGACTAGCAATCACGACTTTGGTAGCAACCAATCCCTACGGATGGATTACGAAATCACTGCAGACACTGCAGCGAGCTAACTGGTACCGCCAGGTTCAAACTGTTGATGGCAAAGGTGGTGCTACCATCAGCGTCAATGGGCATACCTGCTTAAACTTCGCCAGCAATGATTATCTGGGCCTGGCGGGCGATCCAAGATTAGCCAAAGCAGCTGCGAATGCGATCGCAACCTACGGCACCGGTAGCACCGGCTCCCGACTGCTTAGCGGTCAGCGCCCCATCCACCGAGAGTTAGAACAGGCCATCGCAGAACTTAAAGGGACCGACGATGCCATTGTCTTTAGTTCAGGCTATTTAGCAAACTTGGGCACCCTCGCCACCCTGGTGGATCACCGCGATCTGATTGTGGCGGATCAATACAATCACTCCAGCCTACAAATGGGCGCTCGCCTCAGCGGAGCCACCATTGCCATATATGACCACAACAATTTAGAACAGCTACAGCATCATTTGACGCAGATGCGCCCCCAATATCGTCGCTGCATCATCGTCACCGACAGTGTCTTTAGTATGGATGGAGACCTGTGCCCGCTGTCAGAAATTTTAGCCATCGCCGACCAGTGGGACACCATGGTCATGGTGGATGAAGCCCACGGCACCGGCGTACTCGGTAAAACCGGTGGTGGTGCCGTAGAACTTCTCGGCTGTCGTCATCGCCCCATGGTACAAGTCGGCACCCTTAGCAAAGCCTTGGGCAGCTTAGGCGGCTACGTCACCGGTTCCGCTGAATTGATTGATTTTTTACGCAACCGTGCCGCCACGTGGATTTATACAACAGGTCTCTCCCCCGCCGATGCCGCCGCCGCCAGGACTGCGATCGCAATTCTCTCTCAAGAGCCCGAAAGACTCACCCAGCTAGCACACAACGCCACCTACCTCAGACAGCGCCTAGACCAGCTGTCCCACATTAGTCGCTTACCCTCCGAATCCCCAATTGTTTGCATCCAAGTCAAAGACGCAGCAACAGTACTTCAACTGGGTCAACACCTAAAAAAACAAGGAATTTTTGCCTCCGCAGTGCGCCCCCCCACTGTCCCCACCAGTCGTCTAAGGGCAACGGTAATGGCAACCCATTCGAGGGGAGACATTGATCGATTGGTAGCAGGGATTCAAGATTTTTTTGGTGAGTAGGGCATGGGCAGCGGGAGGTACACGAAGACGCTGTTAAACCAAACGGATTTTTCAGGTCCTTACCCTACTCCCTATTCTCCCAACTCCTCCGGCATCACCCACTTTCTCGGTTCTGTTGCCCGTGCCAAAATCTTCTTACGCAGTGCCTCTTCAGCAATTTCTAACATTTTGTCGAGAGACGTGTTTTCAATAAAATTCGACGCCTGTTGAGTATAAGCCTCATTGGGACAAGCATCGCCTTTAATGCAGCCGTTAACGCACTCAACGGCACAGTTCACGCTAGTGTTCTCAGTAGTCATGGGGTTATGTTAATAACTCTTCTTCTAATACAAAATTCTAGATAAATTTGCCCATGATTTCACAGAACGATTCGTCACTACCGACAGGTGAGAGTCACATCACAATGATGCATCGCTGTCTAGAGCTAGCGGCTCAAGGAGCCGGGCGAACAGCGCCTAACCCGATGGTGGGGGCGATCGTTGTTAAGGATGGACAAATTGTTGGAGAAGGGTTTCACCCCCAAGTAGGACAACCCCATGCAGAGGTTTTTGCCCTACGAGCAGCTGGTGAGGCCGCCCGAGGGGCCACAATCTATGTAAATTTAGAACCCTGCAACCACACAGGACGCACCCCACCCTGCACAGAAGCTGTGTTACAGGCAGGCATTGCTACGGTAGTGATTGGCATGCGGGACCCCAATCCTAAGGCCAGCGGCGGCATAGAGCGTTTACGCGCCGCTGGCGTTGAAGTTATTACCGATGTGGAAACAGTCGCCTGTGAACGCCTCAATGAAGCCTTTATCCATCGCATACGTCACCGTCAACCCTTTAGCATTTTGAAATATGCCATGACCCTTGATGGCAAAATTGCTACGGATACTGGCCATAGTGCCTGGGTCACCAGCCCTGCATCACGACGACATGTACATCAACTGCGAGGTCAGTGCGATGCCGTTATTGTCGGTGGCAATACGGTCCGAAAAGATAATCCTCGATTGACTAGCCATGGAGTGTGCGATCGCAACCCACTCCGTGTAGTGATGAGTCGCAGCCTAGAGCTACCCACCAATGCTCATCTTTGGCAAACTGACATTGCCCCGACATTAGTATTTACAGAAATCAATCAGAAACAGGCAGAGTCCATATTGCCAACATCTATAGACGTCGTTTCCCTCAATCCATTAACACCCGAAGCAGTCGCTAATAACTTATTTGAACGGGGGTTATCCACAATTTTGTGGGAATGTGGTGGCACCTTGAGTGCAGTAGCTCTACAGCAGGGCGTTATTCAAAAAGTATGGGCATTTATCGCCCCTAAGCTGATTGGTGGCAGCAACGCTCAAACACCAATCGGCGATATGGGCTTTAGAGAAATGACTGAAGCCTTAGCCCTAAACAACATAGAGCTACAAAAAATAGGTCCAGACTGGCTGATTGAGGGATATCTAAAGGATTAAGTAAAAAATAAGTACCTTAAAACCGCTAGCTATTACCAACCAGTCCTACGATCCTTAGTCAGCCCAGCCTCTAACTGATGACGACGCATCAATAAGTTGAGCGCTCGGACAAACTCATCACGATTGCGCAACACATCAAACCGCTGAATCACCTGTCCTTGATCTAGAAATAGCAGCGTGGGTAACGTCTGCAGTCGATACAGATTTGCCAGCTTGAGATTTTCATCAGCATTAATATTAAAGACATTTACCTGACCTGACCAGTCTTGCTGAAACCTATTGAGCATGGGAGTCACTCGACGACACAACCCACACCAAGGAGCCCAAAAATGCACTAGAACCGGCACAGGAGAAGCTAGTACAACGCTTTCGAAATTGTCTTCAGAAATTGTCATTGACGCTTAATTATTGTCAGTATTGATAAAAATCTTTTAGTACTTCCAATCTTATTAAGAAAAGTCTAATACCGAAAGGGTATTGCTCTATTATTGTGAACCTTTTCTCACAAAAAAGACAGCCTGCCAATAATAAAAATCCACGTACGCTCAGCAATACCAACTTAAAGACATCAAGCCAAGATTAGAATTGTTACTAATCGTCGAAAGTCTTGTATAGATAGAGATATTGGACCATCAATGGTCACTTTTGTACAGTGTTTTTTTCTATGAAAACTTAAGAAAACATTAAATAATGTATCTGAATGATTCAGAAATTTATGTTTTGTTTGATCAACATAACCTCTGAATTGAGGCGTTCTCTCAAATGATGGCAACTAAATTTTCTTTGGCTGCAAACATTTACCTATAGCTAAAAATACAATTGGGTATAACTGACGATGTCACACCTCGCTTTGCATTTCTTTTTCAATCATATCCAGGGTTTTCACAACTAAGCGTTTGGCCTCTAGCTTCCAACCCCATGATTGAATACCATACGCAACGTAGAATCCTACGCCTGTAGCCATGAAGTCTAGGGGTTGCTGCATGGCAACCCCTAACAGCAGTCCTAAACCGCCAATGCCCCAAAAAGGTAGTGCTACCATCTGTCGGTCGCGTTCAACAATTTTGGCAAACATATTTTGAGGTATATCTGCCAGGATCTGCTCTTTAATCTGCTTTTGCTGAGGATATGGAACCGTCAGCCCAACCTTAGGCCGTAATTTTTCAATTTTTCGCGCTTCTGTACTGTATTGAGTCAGCTCGTCTTCGGCCATGGTGATGAGCTTTTCGATAGAATCCATAAAAAACGCAGAAATAACTGTAGGGTCAGCCTTTAAGGAGTCAGCTAAGACCTGAAAAACTGGCAAAAATGCTTTTAAGTATGCAATATTAACGTTTACTTAAGCATTATTAATTTAAGTCAGTAGTGTAACTCTCTGCAATCGGCTGGACTGCCTCAAAATCTATGGTTTCTGCTATCCCAGCATCGTACAAAAGCTTTTTGCCTCGGTTTTATCGGCTCTCAATCGTTGGGGTGTTTTCCAACATGATGGTGCCTTTAGCAGGTCTTTGTGATACTGCTTTTCTAGGGCATTTATCTGATATTCATTATCTGGCTGGAGTGATTCTAGGCAGTATTTTATTTGATTACCTCTATCGCATTCTTAAATTCTTACGCAACAGTACCAATGCATTAACGGCCCAGGCTGTCGGTGAAGACGATATGACAGGCGTATTGGTCGCGGCCTTGCGATGTGGGTTGGTGGCACTTGCGATCGCAGCCGTCATTTTACTGTTCCAATACCCCATCCATGAACTAGGCTTCACTATCCTGTCCGGAGCCCCTGAAACTGAACAGGCGGGCATCACCTACTTTAATGCCCGCATCTGGGGAGCCCCAGCGGTGCTTCTGAACTTTGTTCTCATTGGCTGGTTTTTAGGACGTGAGAAAAATGGCGTGGTTTTTCTCATATCCCTCATGGCCAACGGCTCTAATGTGCTGCTGGACTATATCATGATCAACCGCTGGGGTTGGGAAAGTACCGGAGCTGGTTTAGCCACTGCCCTGAGTCAGTACCTGGGCTTGTTAGTCGGGTTTATCGCCATTGTGCTGACCATAGACTGGACTTATCTAGGTAAGGCTATGGGGCAAGTGCTCGATCGTCAAGCACTCAGTTCCACCCTGATTCTCAAAGGCAATATCCTGGTCCGTTTTTTAGCCCTAATTTCTGCCTATTCCATTTTTACTAACCTGAGCGCCACCTTTGGTACCGTGTCTTTAGCAGAAAACGGTTTATTGCTGCAAATTGCGCTACTCAGCCAGTTTACGGTTCAGGGAGTGGGGATGACGGCCCAAACCCTGATTGGCAACTTTAAGGGGCAAGGACGTACAGATAACTGTGTACCCGTCCTTAAAACCGCCATTGTAACGAGCCTGGTTATCTCCCTTGGCTTTGCCCTATCGGCAGTGATCTTTCCCAACACGATATTCAGCCTGCTCACCAGCCATACAGAAGTGAGTCAGGCCATGGGCAGCTATGCCGCTTGGCTGGTGCCCCTACTCAGCATCACGTCCGTTGCCTTTATGTTAGAAGGCTACTTTATTGGCTTAAAAGAAGGGGCAGTGTTAAGGGATGGTGCCCTGCTAGGTTTTGGCATCGGTTTCATTCCCTTAGCATCGTTGGCCGTCTACTGGCATAACAGCTATTTGCTATGGACAGCGTTAACAGCCTACATGACTGTCCTAATGCTGTTTTTGGTCTACAAGTTAGTCAAAATGCCATTGGCAGAACCGACAACGATATCATCTTAGAAGTAGGCCACTCCCACCACAGAAAACACTAACAGCCCGCTCCCGGTACACTATAAGCATAAGGAAACCGACCCATGACATGGCAAAACCCTTGGTTGGTTGCAGCCCTTTTCAACCTAGTTCTCATCGGCCTCGCCTTTGCTAGTCCCAAAAAGCTCTTAACTCCCATGGGCTATATCCATGCTTGGGTTTTGGGCGTTATCCTCTGGGGGTGCCTGGGCTGGCAGGCGTATTTTGTCACGTTGGTTTATTTTGCAGCCGGTTCTACAGTCACTAAAGTAGGCTTTGCCCAAAAAGCAGCTGCAGGCATTGCAGAAGATCGGGGCGGCGTGCGAGGCCCCGGCAATGTCTGGGGGTCAGCGTTGACAGCGGCCCTCTGTGCCCTATTGGTATGGTTTACAGGCCTGACATCTGCCACCCTAGCAGGATTAACCACTGGCCAAGTGACCCAGCTGCTGATTCTGGGGTTTGTGGCCAGCCTGAGTACGAAGCTATCGGATACGTCCGCGACAGAAATTGGCAAGGCCTACGGTCAACGGACATTTTTAATTACGACACTACAGCCCGTACCAAGGGGTACAGAAGGCGCTGTCAGCCTGGAAGGCACACTGGCCGGAGTCGTCGGCTCTCTGATTTTGGCAGTCGCAGCCTGGGGTGTTGGCTTGATTCCAGTGGTCGGTGTTGTTATCTGTGCCATTGCAGCCTTTGTTGCCACCACCATTGAAAGTTTGATCGGGGCAACAATTGAGGACAAGCTGCCAGGATTGACCCACGATGTGGTGAACATTATTAATACGCTGATTGGGGCTGTAGTTGCGATCGCACTAGGCGCTCTACTGGCTATTAAATAATGGTATGGCATTGACATTGCAGTAAAGTCCTAGGAATATTCTTTTAATCACCCATGGCTCGACATCAATCATGTCCTGGAGCTTAAACATATTGAAACTTCTAAAACCGTTGATGGAACCTTTTTATGGCCTATCCGGTTTCCCTAGTTCTAGGGATGAACGTATGATTAGCCAAAGTTTTATTAGACAATCCCATGCTCTCTGAGGCTGAGCTGCCCAAATCATCAACAAGCCAAAACAACACCCTTGCTCACATTGCCCAACAATTTATTGGCTATGGCACTGTGGGAGATATTCGCCCCCTCGGTAGCGGTAATATCAACGATACATATCTAGTTGATGCAGAACAGCCGTTTGTCCTCCAGCGCATCAATACTGAGGTATTTCCCCAGCCTCATCAGGTTATGGATAACCTGTGCCAGTTTGTCAGCCATGCTCATCAGCGCTTAGACAAAGCTCCCCTCAATCGTCGTTGGGAAGTCCCCACTGTTCTTAAAACAGATGACAATCAGCACCACTGGATAGATACCCAGGGTAATATTTGGCGCGGTCTGAGCTTTGTACAAGGCACCACCACATTCAACACCATTCAACACCAGGAACATGCCACTGAGATTGGCTATGGTCTTGGCTGTTTCCACAGTTTACTCAGCGATCTGCCCTGTGCAAATCTGGCAGATACCCTACCTGGATTTCACATCACCCCTCACTATCTGAAACAGTACGATGCGATTCTGCCCCAAGCTGCTTCCCTATCTTTTGAAGAACATCACTGCTGCCAACTGATTGATAGCCATCGCCAACGACTATCGGTCTTGGAAGATGCCAAAGCCACAGGTAGTTTGCCCCTACGCTCGATTCATGGGGATCCAAAGATTAACAATATCCTGATTGACACGACCACCGGACAGGCCACCAGCCTTATTGATCTAGACACTGTCAAACCCGGTCTGGTCCACTATGACATTGGCGATTGCCTACGCTCTAGTTGCAACCCATTAGGGGAAGAAACCCAAAATTGGCAAGCTGTCATCTTTGATGTGGAGCTGGGTGCAGCTGTACTAAAGGGGTATCTTTCCAGCGCTAGTGATTTCTTGAATGCGGTGGAATATGACTACATCTATGACGCTATTTGGCTGATTACGTTTGAGCTAGGATTGCGCTTTTTTAGCGATCACCTGGCAGGGGACATTTATTTTAAGACTCAGCGACCGAACCATAACCTTGAACGAGCGTTAGTTCAATTTCAGTTGGCTGAAAGCATTTGCCATCAGAAACCCTTAATTCAAACCGTAATTAATCAATTAAAAGCCCATTACTGTTCTGAAGTTGGGTATGTAGCTTAGAACTATTTAGTACGTACTGAGTTCTACAGGTAACTCAGTAGCTGTCCCCAGGCCTCTAGGCCCTTGGGCAAAGGAGCTTAGCAACATCGTTGTGGCTCCTCCCTTGGTAGACCTTATTTATCTTGTGTTTGTTCCCTTAGGAGACATCAATGGCTATACCATTTTCGCTAAAACCCTTCGAACCAGTCTCGAATTTAGTGATTTCTGGTCGGGTGGTCCGGGCTCAATCCTCTCTCACGGTCGAATACACCCTTACCGGTGCTGTCGAAGATCTCAAGCTCCCCCCTACTGACAGCAAAACCCCTAGCCGCCGCGATCATCTTTGGGAAAATACCTGCTTCGAGGTCTTTATTGGCATACCGGACTCATCCCGCTATTGGGAAGTTAATGCTTCCCCCAATGGCAATTGGAATGTATATCGCTTTGATGATTATCGTCAAGCTATGGTGGCCGAACCCGCCTGTAGCAAAATTGCTAGCACCTGGCAGCCTCTGACGAAAGGCTACTATTTAACCCTAGAGTTACCTACAGACGACTGGCTTGCTATCGATCAACCCCTAGAGCTGGGGATCAGCACCGTGATCAAAACTGACAGTGTTTCCCACTGGGCTCTAGACCATACAGGCCAAGAACCGGATTTCCACCGTCGAGATAGCTTTAGCCTCGCAGTTTAGGGGGTTTTGAGGTCTTAGGGCTTAGTGTTGAGTCGATTTAAGTACAACACCTGAGTTGGATAGGCAAATTCAATTCCAGCCTTGTCAAATTGTTCTTTAATGGTTAAATTCATCTGTTGTTGTACATCTATATAAACCATGTAGTCGTTAGTTTCTACGAGATAAACAACTTCATAGTTAAGACTGCTATCACCAAAACTAGCAAAATGAGCCCGGTCAAACGTGACCTGAGGGATTCCTTCAATGATGTGACGCAAAATATCGGGAATCAGCTCCAGTTGGGTCTTACTAGTCTCGTAGGTAACCCCTAAGTTAAACGCAATCCGTCGTTGGGCCATGCGCTGAAAATTCTGAATGCGCGAAGCCGTTAGATCGGTATTCGCTAAAATCAGCTGTTCTCCATCCAGGCTTTGCAGTCGAGTTGTTTTAATACCGACCTGTTGTACAGTGCCAGACATGTCGCCAACAACAATAAAATCACCAATCTCAAATGGGCGATCTAACAAAATAGAAAAATAGCTAAACAGGTCCTGCAAAATACCTTGGGAGGCTAAGGCGATGGCCACGCCACCAATACCTAAACCGGTTACAACGGCAGAAATATCAAACCCCAGGTTATCTAAAACAAAAACAATTCCAATCGCCCACAGAAATACACGCACAGCTGGGATTAGAGCATTAAGGCTCTGGCGCATATTGGGCTGGTCGCGATGGATAAATCCATAAATACGCAGGCTATATTCAGCCACTGACCCCACTAGCTGCAGCAACAGTAACGTGGCAAAGATAACGCCCACAACGGTCAGCAGCTCAGCAACAGTGGGATACAATGTCAGATTTTGCAAACTGATGTAGCCAAACCCCAGGTAAAGCAGCCACAGTGTCGGACGCTCTATCAAGCGCACCAGCTGATCATCTAAGGTATTGGCAGTGCGTTTAGCCCAGCGTTTGAGACGACGGAGGATAAGACGCTTAAGCAGATGTGCGATCGCAATACCTACACCAATATTAAGGAGCGAAATACCATAGGCCTCCAGGGTATTACCTAGAAAAGTTTTCTGCAGAATATCAGACAGCATGGGGACCAAGTCATCATCAGATTTAGGTTAACAGGGGTAGAGGTTCCTTGCATGGCTCTAACCTTGTTTACACAGCTCGCGCCGGTAACCAGAACCAAATCCGTAGTTCCTTATTCTCCTATTTTGATTCTCTCTGCAATAATCTCTTGTTGTCTTGACAGTTTTATTGAGACATTAAATAAATATAGCAATTGTCAATCGTGCTAAATACACCCTACGCCCTATTCCCCACCCACCCACTCACGCTAGACTAGACACCAAATTTTACACTCCCAAAAGGTGAACCATTTGGATTCCATAAAAATACGTCGGGCTCAGCTAAGTGATGCCCAAATCATTGCCAACTTCAACCGAGCCATGGCACAGGAAACTGAGAATAAAGACCTGATTCCTGAAGTGATCTTAGCAGGGGTAAATTCTTTATTGAACAACCCATCCCGGGGCTTTTACATCGTTGCTAAGGTTGACACTCAAGTAGTGGCTTGTTTGATGATTACGACAGAGTGGAGTGACTGGCGAAACAGTCTTTTCTGGTGGATTCAAAGTGTCTTTGTCAGTCCCAACTATCGTCGTCGTGGCATTTATCGCCGCATGTACCAATTCATTAAAGAGCTTGCACATCAGGAGCCAGATGTTTGCGGATTTCGTCTCTATGTTGAACAAGACAATATGCGAGCCAAGGAGACCTATGCAGCATTGGGTATGACCCAATGCCCTTATCATCTCTTTGAAGAATTAAAGCCAGGTATCAAGTATTTGCAAAGCCCCATATAACCAACAGTCATTGGATATGGCTGTTAAACCTCTACCTGAAAACAGTGCGACTGATGTTTCCAATGATTGAAAACATCAGTCGCACTCAGTTGAAAGGATCACAGACACCTATTTGAATGTTACCGTGTCACATTAATGGACTAATGCAGGAAGTACCAGAGGCCGCAGATGGCCAGGAAGGCCAAAACCAGGTAGATAAATAGATAGCTGATCTTCCGAGGGGCTTCTGCGATCACAACCTTGGCCACCTTGCAGTCACCCACTGTATAGCCTTTACCAGGTTCTAGAGTCACCACAACCGTTTCATCCTTTTCACAAGCAACGGCATCAGCTAGAGGCTTCACTTCAATGCAGACCTCACTCTTACCCTTGGGTATCGTGACACTGCGACTAATTGCCTTATAGTCCTTGCCCTCTGTAGCTGTGCCACTAACACTGTAGGAAACTACAGTATCCTGCATGACGGGCTCTTCCGTGCAAATTAGGAACTTGCCTGTATCAATACAAACTTCACCTTTGTAAGGTTCAGTTGCTTTAGGATCGGGCGATTTAATGCAGACCTCTGGAGCGGGCTCCAAAAGGAGAGAGGTATCAATGCGAAAATGCGATTTTGTAGTGTGCCGCTCAGCAAAGAAAAGGTCAAAGGTATAATCTTTGCCCTTTTCTAGAACAAGAGTTTCACCGGTTGCTAAAGCTTGGTTAAACTGAGTTTCGCCAGCACTAATACCAAGATCAATGGTATCGGTCATGGGTGGATGCACACCACCTAAATCAATCACTAGCTTGCCGTCAATAAAGATCCACAGATCATCGTCGCCGACAAATGTAAATTTCTCAGTGCCCTTATAGGTAAACTTAGCGTGAATTTCGTAGGTAAAGTGATAGTTATGGGCACGTCCCTCATTGCCAAATAGCTCATTGTCAATGGGGAAAAATTCCGAATTCTCATAGGTAAAGACACCGTCATTGTCGGCATCTTCCAAAAGAATATCTAACTGCTTACTCTTGTTAACATCTACAACGTCACGGAACCACTGGTCAAAGTTCTCCTTACCTGTGGTGGTTTTACCTTTCCCTCCCTTATAAATAGGTTTTTTATCAACGCCAAGTTTAGATTCAACAATATTTTTCTCGGCAGCAATCACATGTTGAAAATCATTATGGCTGTCTTTAAAATCGCGAACTTTTCCAGACAATGTAATTTTTTGTGTCATGGGAGCTTCCTTGTTCTGAAATAGAGGCTCTTTTTTATACAATCACCATCCTAAACTTTCCAGAACCCACCTAAAAATTCCTCTGAAACTCCGTCACATCAAGGCCAACCAAATCATGAATCAACGTAACAGTATCAGCAAAGCTCTATAGAGCCTTACAGAACATCATTAACCATGCCGATATCACACCTATCCGCCATCTCTGCATCAACGGAGATTTGACGTAAAAATACCTAAAACCTAAAAACTATAGGCAGCTTCCACAACCTCTGCAGAAAATATGGTTTGGAGTAAATCAAAGTGAGGTAAACATAGGGCAAACTCATCGGAGGTGAGCAGCTGACCATATTCTCGTTGTAATAGCTTTAGCATATAGCGCACTAGCTCCCATCTCACATTGAATGTGGGATATAGCATCACACACAACGGAAACAGTTCTTGCTGAACAACACTGGTATTTTTCTCTAGTAAACAGACCCAAAGATAAATTTGAAACATTTCTGTATCTCGGGTACTAGAGGCCCTAACAGTTGTTGAACCCAAAGAGCCACTATAGCACTGGTGCCTTGGGAAAACCTCTAGAACTTGAGTTACCACATGCTGGGCAATGGTACTACTCTGAGGTAGAAGCGTTCGCACAACCTTTAGTTCCGACGAATTATAGCCGTAATACGATGCAGCATCATAGGCTCTTTGCAGCGGCATATAGAGGTGATCATCAATTGCTTTGAAATAAAGCTGTAATATTCCCCGCTGCGATGGTTCAACTGATTCTAGCAATAGCTGCCCAGTGTAATGGAACTGCATACTGACAAAGCCAATGACCCTAGGATCTACAGCCGTAAATTTTGCTCGAATAATGCCTAAATCTGGGGCAATATTGACGGCAAATCGCTCAGGGTAAACAAATGAGGCGTAGCTTTCAAACGCTCTGTCAAAGATCTGAAACACATCACCAGCAATCGCCCATGGGTCAATAATATCGGGGTCTAACTGATGTTGTACTACCTGTTGTGAGAGAAGTTGCTCGGTTTTGTTCCATGCCCTCGCACTAATGGAGCGCAAATCTTGATGCAGCATCTTTGCAACTGCAGCCCGCAATTCACGTTCATCAGAAAAGACGGGTCGTGATGCTCCTTCCTTGACCATGCGCATGTAGCGAACAGCCCAAGCTTTAGAGAATGAAGACGGCGAGTCTAATTGATTAACTTTAGATAAGTCAATTTCTTGTGAAACAGATGACCCTATAGAAGATTCGGCAAACATTGTCTTCAAACGAGACTCTCGGAATAACGTTGACACACTTATAAAACAATTTGCCAACAAGATCCATCACCGGCAAACCATTAGTCCCCACAGCTAAGCGAGTGATCCCATAGCTCCTACCTATCAACACAACAATCATCAACGCGGTTCACATATCACTGCGCAAGTCAAGTAAGTCAGTTGGAACGACAAGCTGAACTCAGTACAAACTTCAGAACTTGTTACTGATTATCTAGCTATGGCCTTAAGATCAACTTAATATATTTACATTTCTTAAACTTAAGAGGTCCAACAACGTCCTAAAGTCTGACCACCTGAGATAAGGCTATGCATTGTTTGGATTTTTGTCAATCCATCAGGTCTCTAACGCTACGTAGGGTATATCGAACAGAATGAAATCAATGTCGTTCTATGGGCCAAAGCATCAATGTCGTTATGCAATTTTTATGTGAGTAAGAAATTAGGGTTCAGGGAATTCTCATATGCGCTAATCAGAATGGAGGCGATCTATCTCTAGTTACAAAAAGCCTCTGCTTGCCATGTCCCCCCAATCCAACCAACAACCAACTCGTCGCGGCCTACTGAAATATTTAGGGCTACTGGCAGGTGCAGCCACCTTACCCCCTGTTCTCAATTCATGTAGTGCAGAATCAGCCTCCACGTCAGAACAATCTCGCTTCCCCCCAGAGCTATCTTCAAGCTTAGCTACCCCCCTGGCAGCAACTGGCCTTAATCCCCACCGAGTGGCTCTTGTTAAAACGACGGATCGAGCAGCTGGTGTAAGGCAGGCCATAGCGTTGTTGCAGCCCCCTAGCTTTAAGCAAAAGCGCGTATTTATTAAACCTAATTACAACACAGGCGATCCAGCTCCAGCTGCCACAGATCCAGTTGTATTGGAAACTTTGGTGCAAGAAATTCAGGCAGCTGGAGCAAGCGCTATTACCGTTGGTGACCGGTCTGGCATGGCAAACACTCGCAACGCTATGGCCCAAATGCAGGTTTTCAATCTCAGTCAGCGCTATGGGTTCAACACCCTTGTGTTTGATGAGTTGAGCCGAGACGACTGGCAATATTTTGCAGCGACTGGCACAAACTGGTCCCAGGGATTTGCGATCGCCCGGCCTGTTCTTAATGCCGATGCCATTGTCAATGTCTGCTGTCTTAAAACCCATCGGTTTGGTGGCCACTTTACATTGTCCCTGAAAAATACCATCGGCATGGTGGCTCGCTATGTGCCGGGTGATGACCATGACTATATGCGTGAATTACATCGCTCTAGCAGCCAACGGTTAATGATCGCCGAAGTCAATAAAACCCATCGCCCCTCGCTCATCATGATTGATGGTGTAGATGCCTTTGTCGGCGGCGGTCCTGAACAGGGACGGCGGGTACAGGCAGGGCTCATGCTAGCCAGCACAGATCGCATTGCCATTGATGCGGTTGGCATTGCCATGCTACGCAAGCTAGGCACAACTCGCGAAGTATCCAGTGGGTCAATTTGGGATCAGGCTCAGATTAGGCGAGCAGCTGATTTAGGCTTAGGAGCCGTTAGCTCCGAGCAAATAGAACTGGTGACCGCTGATCAAGGGAGTGCCCAACTCGCTGATGAAATTCGTCAGTTTTTGGTTTGAAGCGCCTATTACGAAAAAGTTGACCATTGGATTAGATACCTATGCAGGTGAACTTTACTTGGCGATAGCTATTCTGATACTTTCAAGAAAGACCGATCGGTCTTTTTAGGATTTTCTCAGGCTCTAAACTTGTTTACCTGTTGCGACTGTGTCTAAAGCCCAGACTACAAAGGCCCATATTATCCAACAAGCGGCTGTTGTTTTTAACCAGCAGGGCTATGCGGGAACATCAATGGCTGACATCATGCAGACGACGGGATTAAAAAAAGGAGGCATATATAACCATTTCAGCAGCAAAGATGAATTAGCCTTGGCGGCTTTTGACTTTACCGTTGGCTTGGTGGCACAGCAATACAAAATTGCTCTGCAAGGGAAGCGCCACTCTATTGAACGTCTTAAGGTCATTATTGAAACCTTTTGCAGCATGGTGGATAAACCCGCTTTCAAAGGGGGATGTCCGTTAATGAATACGGCAATTGAGAGCGATGACACCCATCCAACTTTGCGCGATCGCACCTGCCAAGCCATGGATAACTGGCGGCAAATGATTCGCAAAATTATCAGTCTCGGCATCAAACATGGTGAAATTAAATCTTCACTCAATGCAGATGCCACCACTACCATTGTAATTTCCACCTTGGAAGGTGCTTTAATGATGAGCCATCTCTATGGTGATCACGTCCACCTATCCTGGGCTAAACAGCATTTATTTCAATACATTGCAACCCTTCAGCAAACAGATGACTCCACCCCCCTAGGTCTTTTGGAGTAGGGAGCCACCCAACCTAGCCTCAGGTTATTTTTTTCACCATTGCTTTTTCCTCAAAAAAGACCGATCGGTCTTTTTTTAAATTTTATTTCTATTAAGGATTAAGGAGGACTCGATGCTGACGTTTTACTATCACCCCCTATCGCCTATCTCCCGACGTGTTTGGCTAGCGTTATTGGAAAAAGAGATTCCCTATCAACCCGTCATCGTGGATCTGAGTAAACGTGAACAGTTTCAGACTGATTTCCTCACCCTCAACCCCTTTCACCATATCCCTGTGATTGTTGAAAATGGCTTTCGCGTGATTGAATCCATCGCAATTCTAGACTATCTAGAGGATCAGCATCCCCATATTCCATTGGTACCGGCATGTCATAGGGAACGGACAACCATGAGAATGATTCAAATGGTAACCGTCAATGAATTGGTCTCAAAACTCTCTAAAGTAATTAACCAAGACCATGTTCCATTGACAGCAGATGTCAAACAACAACTCAATGCTGCTTTAACATTTCTGAATAGTCACGTGGGCAAAGGAGGTTATTTTGGCGACACTCATTTAAACTTGGCTGACATTGTAGTGGGTGCAACGGTGCCATTATTCTGCAGACTGGGCATAGGGCTAACAGACTATCCTGCCCTCAATCAATGGAACAATCACATCACCGCTCGCCTGGCCTGGCAGGCAACAAATCCCAGTGATGTCGACTTCGAGGCTTGGAAACAACTACTACAGCGATGGATTCGCATAGCCATGAAGCGGCAAAAGCGACAGCATCAGAACAATTAACTCAACGGCTTTAATTAATTGACAAAAACCATGATCGTTATCCACTCTTACAAACCCACATGGCCCCAAGAATTTGCAGTGATTCAAGCCGCTTTGACAAAAATTTTAGGAGCACAGGCTCTCTGTATTGACCACATTGGTTCAACTTCAGTACCTGGCTTGGGAGCAAAAGACGTTATTGACATTCAGCTCACCGTACAGGCCCTTACACCCAACATTCCAGAAAAGCTAACGGAGGCAGGCTATTACCATCGGGAGCATATTACCTGTGATCACGTTCCCCTGGGTGCAGATGCCACTCCTCACCTATGGAAAAAACAATTCTTCCATCAACCGGATGGGCAACGGCGTGCAAACATCCACGTGAGAGTTGAGGGCAATCCTAATCAACAATATCCTTTGTTATTTCGCGATTACCTTCGTAGTCACCCAAATTCAGCCAAATCTGTAGAGCTGATTAAACGAGAAATTGCCAAGCGTCATGGCGATGATATTGATGCATACTATGACATTAAAGATCCGGTTTACGATTTGATTTGGGAAGCTGCCCTGGCCTGGTCAAAGGGGTTAAGTAAGGTTGAGTAGTCAACAACTTGTCAAAATTGTGCACTATTTGTTGCGATCGCATCCAGCTTGACACAATTCTCTATAGAGCAATACGCAACTCCGCTGAATAAATTCAGCACATTGTCGATATGCCTGAAATGTCTCACCATGGGGCACCGGAATATCTTGGGCTGGATGACCAATGTATTCCTGTATTGTGTATACCTTATCAGCAATAGCTGGCACCATACTGATGAGAAGAAACTTCTGGGGCCGGGTCATGGTAAAAATCAAATCAGCCCAGGCCAAATTTTCAGACGAAATCTTCTGGGAACAATGTTCAACAGAAAATCCATACTCTGCAAGCGTTTGCTGCATCTTATTAATCATCGGTCGCCCCTCCGATGCATAAATACCAGCTGAACGAACCTCAATACTGCCATTTTCTAAAATAGAACAAAAGAAGGTGGCCGCCGTCGGACTGCGACAAATGTTTCCATCGCAGACAAATAAAATCTTCATCCTGATTGTGAGTCTTATTTCCTGAATTTAGTAGTTTTGGTAAGTATGTTTAAAAACAATTTTTCAGCATCGAAATCAACCCAACCTTTGCATCAAAGAGATCGCCATAGTTACTGTATCAAACAAGTATAAACAGCAACCATTTAGATGTTTATCTCTTACAAAATGACGCCACTTAAGTATCATTAAAGACGAACGAAAAGGTTAAAAACAAGTTAAGAAACCAGAGTTTTTTTCGAGGTTTATCATTAATGCAGCATATAATTAACCCCCATAACAATAACTTTATTACTTGACGAATATATCGACTAATCATGAGAGATTTATTGCTTAATTTATCAAGTTGTGTCGTGAAACCAGGGAAACGATTTTGCCCACTGGTTACGGCCCTCAGCGCTCTAACACTGTTTACTAGTTGCAGCAACGACACAAGCCAGAATGTTTCATTAGTCAGTTCAGATAACGTAATTCGTTCAGCCTATGGAACTTTAGAAGAGCTGTTTCAAACAGAGGTAATTAATATTGGCTTAGAATCATTAGGCTATAAACCAATCGCTGGTTCTGAGTTGGAATATGACGTTATTCACCAGGCTATTTCCCGTGACTACTTAGATTACACAGCCGTTCATTGGAATCCCCTCCATCGGAATTTCTTTGAAGAAAATGGAGGCCATGAAAAACTAAAACGAGTCAACCCATTAATCGATAATGCTTTACAGGGCTATCTAATTGACAAAGAAACATCGACCCAAAAAGGTATTGGTAGCTTGGAAGATCTGAGAGATCCAGAACTTGCTAAGCTATTTGATACCGATGGGAATGGTAAAGCCAACTTAATCGGTTGCCCACCAGGATGGGGATGCCGAGACGTGATCGAATCTCATCTCAACGATTACAATCTGCGAGATACTGTAGAGCACGATAATGAGAATTACTTTGCCTTGATGGAGACAACTATCAAGCGCTACAATGAAGGTAAACCAGTACTTTACTACACCTGGACTCCGCTATGGGTAAGTGGTGTGCTGGTACCCGATGAGGATGTTGTCTGGTTAGACGTTCCCGTTGTCGGTATTCAAGAAAACGCCTCTGTGATTGATGGTAAAAATCTTGGCTTTGAAGTTAATCAGATTGAAATTTTAGCCAATCGACAGTTTTTACGAGCACATCCAGACATCGCTCGATGGTTTGAACTCGTTAATATTCCCATCACAGACGTCAGCCTGCAAAATCAGCGTATGCGTGATGGAGAAAACACTCCCGCAGACATTCGTCGTCATGCAGAAGACTGGATCCGCGACAACCAAGGCACCTTTGACGATTGGATTGAAGATGCCAAACAGGCTGCCAAGTGATAAATGCAAACTAGAGAAAATCAGCTAGGTTTTCAATTTTGAGTTCTCGGCTTTAGTTGATTTCAAACTCAGAAATGAGGGTTGAATTAGAGCCTATTTTTGCGCAAAAGCGTTCTATAGCATGCTTCTTCAGAGATAATTGTCAGCACGATTGTTGGATTTATAAAATCCTTATCCCTGAGAACTTACCCCCCTCCTATAAGCCTTTTAGCTTGGCAAACAGCCAGTCTTCTCATCTGTCAGTAGCCAAGTTTTTACCAAGCCATCATACCCACCACTTGCCAATATAGTGCCCTCTTGGTTAAAGGCAAGACTATACACAAATCCAGAATGGCCCCGCAAAGTGCAGCGTTCTACCGCCTGTTTCCAGTCCCATACCTTAACAGTTTCATCAAAGCTACTGCTAGCCAGCACCCCTCCATCGTCACTAAATACAACATTAGCGACAACAAAATCATGTCCGCTTAAGGTTTGTTCAGCCACGCCGGTTGCTAAATTCCAAATTTGCACATTGGTATCATAGCTACTGCTAGCAATATATTGACCATCGGGACTAACGGCAACACCTGTTATTCTATCCGTTCCCGATTTGTAAGTTCGCACTGATTCTGAGGTCACAACATCCCACAGAGTCACCACTCCATCTTGATCGCCGCTCACTAATTCCTGAAAACTGGCAGAAGAGAATGCCAAACTGTTCACCTGTGCTCCAGAATCCACCAAGGTTGTAAATTCACGTCTCAGGTCAAGATCCCAAACTCGAATGGTGCCGTTACTGCCTCCGCTAGCGATAAGAGTGCCATCAGCGTTCACTGCTAGACTCACTATTCGACCAGAGCGACCCGTAAATATATGTTCTTCTAATCCTGTTTCAACGTTCCATACAACGATGTTGCCGTCACCTCCACCTGATATCAAATATTTTCCGTCAGGGGTAAACGCGACACTATTCACCCGCCCTGCATGGTTGAGAGTACGCTGTACTTTACCTGTATCTAGATCCCAAAGCTTAACCGTTTGGTCATAACTCCCGCTAGCGACAAGGGCTGCCTCTGGCTGCATGGCAACACTGAGTACCGTGGCGGTATGCTGTGCCAGAGAATGCTGTGTTGGCGTTGGTGCCGCTGCTATTGACCCATCCGCAGATTGTGTCGTCGTTTGAGAATAGTTTGAGTGCTGATTTAGACTCCCCCAAATTAATCCAAACACTGTTCCAATCACGCCAAGCGCCACTAAAACAATAATAGAAGGGGCTAGAAGCTGATTTCTTTGAAGCATTTTTAGTTTATTTCACTCCAATAACAACAAAAACAAACAACTTCTGCTAAAACAGCATAAAAGCCCAGACTATACGGTTTAAACCACAGTATTTTTCAGCCAAATTGCTTAATATTTATCGTTCTTTGGATTCCGCAAGGTCATCGATAGTCATCTCTTCGTACTTTTCAAAGGGTTGGTGAATCCATGGATTGGTTTCTAAATAATCAACATAATAGTCAGGCTTAATCACTGAACAGGCTTTGTACCAAAGTACGGCAGTCTTAATATCGTCAATATAGAACCCATATCGATGCTGCAACCAGCGAATGCTACGCTGCAAGCTTTGGCCTGAATCCACCAGATCATCCACTAAAAGAACATGGGTGCCAAGATTGGTGGTGGTCATACTCAAATCCCTAGAAAATGTGATTGACCCACGGGTCCGGTTGCCTTCACCGCCATAGGACGATGTGGAGAGAATAGCCAACGGTTGACCATAAATACGACAAAGAACGTCTCCAATCCGCAGACCGCCCTTAGCCAGACAGACAATCTGATTAAATTGCCATCCTGACTGATGAATAGCGACTGCTAAATTTTCAACGGCTTGGTAGTAGTCTGACCAAGACACATAAAGATCAGTATCGGTAGAAGGCCTAGTAGCTGCAAGATCTGAAGTTACGGACATGGATAACTCGGAGGAAAGGGGGGACACCAATAGGGCAATAATATAGCGTTGTTACATGGCCTGAAAGCAGCGTCTTTTCTTAAAAACGTTGCCCCACCAGGCAATGGCAGCGTACAAAGATTCTAGTGTGACGCTTGGTGTGACGATACAGTCAGGTTTGAGCCTCATTCTACAGATGATTTAATAATTTCTAGCAACCTCTCCACACTATGGAAACTTCAGGCAAACCATCGCATCCTCCAAAACTGACTTGGTCTACAAAACTGGCCTACGGTGCCGGGGATATGGGAGCGGGTCTAACCTCTAATTTATTAGCGTTTTCGTTTCTGATTTTCTTAACCAATGTTGCTGGATTAGACCCGCTCAAAGCAGGCACCGTGTTGCTGATTGGCAAAATTTGGGATGCTGTCAATGATCCAGTTGTCGGGATCTTGAGCGATCGCACCCGCACCCGTTGGGGACGACGCTATCCATGGATAGTGCTAACGGGCATTCCATTTGGAGCTACGTTTTTCCTAAATTGGATTGTTCCAGGGAGTACCAATCAAAACGTACTGTTTTGGTACTACGTTTTTGTTTCTGTGGTATTTCAGATATTTTTTACGACGACAAACTTGCCTTACTCGACTCTGACCGCCGAAATGACTCAGGATTATGACGAGCGGACAGAGCTTACATCCTTTCGACTGTCATTCTCCTTAGCAGGGGCGGTGCTAATTTTGGCGTTAGGCCTGGTGGTGGGTCAAATTACCACAGATCCCCAACAGCAATATCGCATCCTGGGCATCCTGGGGGGTGGCATTTCAATTGCAACGATCTATTGGTGTGTCTTTGGCACATTTCGGCACTCTCAAGAACAGGCAGCTTATCTCGGGAAATCGCTTAAAAACAGCGATTTTGACAACAACGGTTCATTTTTACAGCAGATAAAAATTGTTTTAAGCAATGGCCCCTTTCTATTTGTCGTAGGAATTTATCTTTTTTCATGGCTGGCGCTCCAGATTACAGCCGCCATCATTCCCTTCTACGTGACTTTTTGGATGGGAGCCGATGATTATTTTTTAGCCGCACTGTTGGTACAAGGTACGGCCATTCTGATGATGTTTGTCTGCAACTTATTGGCTAAACGTATTGGTAAAAAAGGGCTTTACTTTTTAGGAGCTGGCGTTTGGACAATGGTGCAAATTGCTCTATTTTCCCTACAGCCAGGGCAACTCATGACCATGTATGGACTATGTATCCTTGCCAGTTTTGGTGTAGCCACAGCCTATGTTGTTCCCTGGTCGATTTTGCCAGATGTGATCGAACTTAATGAACTCAAAACAGGGCAACGTAGTGAAGGGGCCTTCTATGCATTTATGACTTTGCTACAAAAAATAGGGCTTGCTGTCGGTATTTTTCTCGTCAGTTTAGCGCTAGAAACATCAGGATTCGACAAAAGCTTTGCCACACAGCCAGATTCTGCACTGTGGGCAATTCGCTTTTTTATGGGACCTGTGCCCTTGATCTTACTCGTGGGTGGCATGGTGCTGGCATACTTCTATCCCATCACCAAAGCAGTCCATGCCGAAACCCTACTTAAGCTAGCTGAACGCCGTAAACAAATACAGCAGTAGGCAACACCACTAACTGCGTCGGCGAGCACCAACTTCCGCTGGCTCTGCTGGCGCTATTTCAGTAGAGAGATAATGCTTACCTAAATCTAAAAACGCGTTAGCACGATTAATGTGTTGCTTAGCATCAGCCAGGGTGGCTTTATCTGTATGAGAATAATCTGCGCGCAGTCTTGCGTTTAAGCCATCGTTTAGATATGCACTATAGGGTTGAAATAGAGGCCTTTTTTCTGAAAATTGTTCTGAAAATAGACTATTGACAGCTTCATTTTGAGTAGGTACAGCTGCAGTCTGCTCCAGGAGAAGTGCCTCAGCCACATACAACATGGCGTAATAGGCGCGAGAAATAGCAATATCGTAAAAGTGACTATGGGCTAATAGCTGAGCTGCCTTTATATTTTCCTTTGCATTTAAAAGACGTTGCTTCTGCTCAGACTTCATGAACAAGAACTCCGGAAAACATTGAAAATATCCGTCCCAGCGGACATTAAAGCATAAATTGGTCCCAATCTTAAAGATTTCTTTAAAAGATATGAAAATATGATTCTGAACCTACCACGGATAGTCAGATATATTAAGCCCCTTGCTCCCAAGAGGTTAAAACGATTGAGACATTGGGTCATATCTTGTCTAGGATTATCTTGACAGCAACCCATGGCACAGTTTTTAGGCTGTCGCTAATATCATGCACTCAAGGAAATTTTATGTTAGAGGTAATCGTGTGAAATTATACAAAGTGGCACGGTGAGCGGCATAAATTTGGTGGGCACCCGTCTCCAAAACGGAAAGTACGTCATCGAGAACGAGCTGGGACGCGGCGGTTTTGGGGTGACCTATCGCGCTATGCACCGAAGCCTCAATCAAGTAGTCGTCATTAAGACGCTACGTTGGCCAACCAATGATGCAGAAAACGATCAGCAACTGCAAAAGTTTCAGGCAGAAGCACGTCGTTTAGCTCAGTGCCAGCATCCCCATATCGTTAACGTTACTGACTTTTTTATCGAGGCGGAGCGCCCCTATCTGGTCATGGATTTTATTCCAGGGCAACCGCTATCAGAGCTTATTTTTCCCAATCGACCTTTACAGGAAGACCTAGCCTTACAGTATATTCGACAAATTGCCAGTGCATTACAAACCGTGCATGCCCAAGGCTTGCTTCACCGCGATGTGAAACCTCAAAACATCATGGTTAACCAGGGCAATGCGATTTTGATTGATTTTGGCATTGCCCGAGAACTGGTGAGTGGTCAAACCCAAACCCATACAAATTTAGTTTCTGAAGGCTACGCTCCCCTAGAGCAGTATTTGCCCAAGGCAAGACGTTCAGCGGCCTCAGATGTTTATGGTTTAGCGGCCACCCTCTACTCTGCTGTCACCGGTCAAGTGCCGGTAGCCTCTGTAGTGCGATCGCACCACCCCCTCACTCCCCCTCGACAGATCAACGCCACTCTCAGCCCCAGCACAGAACAGGCAATCCTCCAGGGCATGGCGTTGCAACTAACTGAGCGCCCCCAGTCAATTGCCACCTGGCTAATGCTGTTACCAGCAGCCAACAAACAGGGGATACAACCACCCACCACCCAAGCGACCCAGGTTGTGGCCCCTGGCAGCCCTTCAGGCTATGTTTCAGGTCAGGATGATTTTCAAACTGGTGCTAAGGAGAAGCAACAACAGAAACGACAGGGTCCAGGCGTTATTAAAACATTCTTTTCTCTTATGCTCCTGGGACTGATAGCAGGTTCAGGATTTTTAGGCTATCGCGTATATATTGCTGTTCGCCAAGCGGTCAGTAATGTAAGGGACAAGACAGAAGACTTTGAAGTCTCTATGCCAGAGATTAGACTTCCCGAAGTCCCCCAACCTGAGCCAGAGGAAACATTAGCAGAAGAACCCAGCACTTCAACAGAAGTCCTTCCGGATCCAACAACTGCTGAGAGCGCACCGCCAACACCTGTTGCCACATCGCCACGACTAATATTAAAAGACAGTGGCAATCCCAATACTGCTACACCTGGCAATGGCAGTATCGTACCCGTACCTGGCTTTGCCCCTGGCACAGCGGCAACAGCTGTTGTTAATCGCCTGGGGGAACCCACACGACAGTCTGTGTCTCCATCAGCCACAACGGCTGTATACGAGCTAGATCCCAATAGAGCAACCGTTGCCTATATATACAATGCTGCTGGTGACACTATTCAGCAAGCCGAGGCCGTCTTTGCCCCTTCTTACGATCGTTTAATCATGCGCACAGCGCTAGCAGGTATGCTCAATGGACAATCTACCCGAGAGATTGAAGGGGGGTTAGAACAGGTACGTACCGGTCAGGCAAATCAATTTCCCTTTGAGCACAACGGTTTAACCGGCAGCATCGAACGCAATGATAACGGGTTTATTCACATCCACGTACGTTAGAAAACCGAGATCTCTCATATAAAACGAGACCCGATGTAGAGACGTTCCATGGAACGTCTCTACATCGGGGTTGGTAATTAGGCGTAATTATCGACAACAACGTGATTACGTTCTCGCCTATTCGTTTTCCATGTTGAAGATAAAGGGTACCTGACCGCCCTTATCTCCCATAACCAACACCCTGGGCATCTGGGAACCACCGAGTTTCCAGGCTTCAATGGCCTCTTTCTGAAGCACCAGTTCCCCCCCTTGGGCCTTTAATGTTTCAGCCAACAAACGCTGGGCTTCGGCGCGACCTTTGGCCCGGTTGACTTCTGCCTGGGCTTCTTGTTCAGCCTGCTGGGCTACATACACAGCTCGACGAGCACTTTGCTCAGCAATTTGCTTTTCTTCTACCGCTCGGGCAAATTCTTCTGAAAATGAGAGATCAACAACACTCGTATCGAGAATGATGATGCCGTACTTTTCTAAACGGCTACTGAGAGTATCGTCAAAATCTTCCTTTAGCTTAGTTCGTTGCGTAATCGCCTCTTCTACAGTACGACGGGCAGCAGCAATCTTAAAGGATTCCTGGGTCTGGGGGGCAATGATCTTGGTAACTATATTGGCCAACGTTCCTTGCTTTCTGCGGATTTCCACAATATTGCTAGGATCTAACCGAAAGTTAATGGCAAATCGAGCCCGTAAATCCTGAAGATCCTTAGTGGAACTTTCAGCGGGCACTTCAAATTTCTGAACCGTAACATCGTAAACATCCACAAAAGACACCAGGGGTGGCTTGATGTGAATCCCCTCTAGCAAGGGGGCATTTTGGGCTTTCCCTAGAATGCTTAAGACACCGGCCTGACCAGGATTAATAATGACCAAAGTGCTGGTCAAAATCAGGCCGGTAATAATGGCCAAAAGTGCGATCGCAGCTGGCTGCCAGCTACCCGTCCGAGCGCTCAAAATTAGTTCCTCCGAGTGTAGATGGGGAAAATTTTTTTAGACAAAATTTTCTTTCCCCAACGTATCCTAACCTTCTGGCAACCCGGTGACCACTTTATCTCCATCAATCACAGTGCCAATTTGATAGGCAGATTGAAAATGAGCCAACGTAGCTTCGGCTTGATCAGCAGGTACAACCAGTACAAAACCAATACCCATATTGAAGGTTTTAAACATTTCAGCAGTCGCTACATTGCCAGCTGCTTGTAACCACTTAAATACCGGCAGTATGGGCCAACTATCCGCCTCTATATATATAGATTGATTTTCACCGAGGCAACGAGGCAAGTTCTCAGGAAAACCACCCCCCGTAATATGAGCCATAGCGTGAATTTCTAAGCCACTCTTCAGGGCAGCTAACACTGGTTTTACATAGAGTTGAGTGGGTGTCAGCAACACCTCGCCCAGGGACTGACCCGCCAATAGCTCCGGGCATTCATCCCAGCCATAACCGACCGATCGATCTACGGCTTGCCCACCCAAAGACTCCTGCCGGGGCGCTTCCGCCATAATTTTGCGCACCAGACTGTAGCCGTTACTGTGCACACCGCTGCTGGGTAGTCCAATTAAGACATCCCCTATGCGCACCCGAGAACCGTCTAAAATGGCACTTTTTTCGACAATACCGACACAGAATCCGGCCATGTCATACTCACCCTGACCATAAAATCCAGGCATCTCAGCCGTTTCTCCACCTAATAGGGCACAGCCCGACTGACGACACCCCTCGGCCACCCCTGCTACCACCTGGGTCAGCTGCTCAGGGGCCAATTGCCCCGTAGCCAAATAATCTAAAAAGTAGAGAGGTTCCGCCCCTGACGTCAGCACATCATTGACACACATGGCCACAAGATCAATGCCCACTGTATTGTGACGATTCAACATGTGGGCCAACTTGAGTTTGGTACCTACACCATCTGTCCCCGAAACCAGAACGGGCTGAGAATATCCCTCGGGAAGCTCAAAATAACCGCCAAACCCACCTAAACCACCCAACACTCCAGGACGGCGAGTTCCTTCCACCAGGCTGCGAATAGTTTCCACAAACGCACGACCTGCTTCAACGTCCACCCCTGCCTGTCGATAATCCATAGACCTTACAAGAAATAGCATCCCTTAGAATACTTGTGGACGGTGGGCAATGCCCACCCTACGCGCTAAGGGCCTCAGCCCCTAAGGGAAGATGGGCGATACCTCCAGTAGACAATGCCTAAAGACAATACCCAAAGACAATGCCCAAACCTATAGAATCTTCATGATATGTCCGTTGACAAGAACATTATTGGTCATGGAAACTAGACCTACCACGGGGACAAAGTCTAAAAACGAACTGTAAGGTTATTTGGCATCTATTAATAATCTGTAATCATTGCAAAGCCATACATAATTTTTCAAAAACTAATTAGTCTGCTAGGACAGCTAGAAAACCGTCTATAAGCCTTGGCTGTCGAAGCCTGTAACTGGCGAATGAAGAAATTGTAAAGATGTTCCGCTAGGCCATTGTCTGTTTTCCCGGTCAAAAATGCGGTTCCAAACAGCAAAATCTTCGTGATAAATTAGCTCGCGTTGCCAATTTTTATTTTGTCCGCGATGCATTGTCATCTTGAAGCTACCCTATTCAATCCATTGAATTTGCCACTTCTCGCTCTGCGATGTAGACGCATATGCCTGGTGCACTCTGATTTATGAACAAAAAGTTTATTGGTCGTGTAGCAGTTGCCACATTGCTTGCCACTGCCGTTTCGATTCCTGAACGGGTCCATGCCCAAACCTTTGATACAGGTCCCAGTGGAGCGTTTGAGGTTTCAGTCAACGACCAGTCCTTGGAGTCGTCTTCAACCGATACGCTTCAGAAATTTAATCGGTCGACGACCACCGTTCGCGTTAATGCCCATGCCCATGAAAGTCGGCAAGCTGCAACGGTTTACGTTAAAGATATTCCCGTATTAACCTACATCGATTCATCTGATACAGCTGAGGTTGTATCTGGTTGGGTGCCCCTAGAAGAAGCTACAACCAACAGGGTTATTGCTGATGCAACTCAAATGGCATCACAGCTGGAGCAATTGAGCGATCGCAACACAGATTTCACCGCCCATTGGGATGACGGCACTTACATGGTCAAAGCTGGAGACAGCCCGCTGCTCACCCTGGGTGAAACAGTGCAGCTTTCCGATGCCACCGAAAATGACGCAGAAAACGTTCTGCAAATTACCAATCGGTTACGCCGTCTTATCGGTGATGGTGCGACAGAGCCCATTACTGAAGTCATCGGTAGACCCGAACCACAGCAAGTGGCAGCCATCCGTTCTAGCTATAGTGGCATGGCCTCCTGGTATGGGCCAGGATTTCACGGTCGGATGAGTGCCAGTGGTGAATCCTTTAACCAATACGCCATGACTGCCGCTCACCGCACCCTACCCTTTGGCACTCAAGTTCGGGTCACCAACTTGAACAATGGTCAGCAGGTTGTGGTCCGCATCAATGACCGTGGCCCTTTCAGCCGTGGGCGCATCATTGACCTCTCAGCTGGTGCGGCCAGTGCCATTGGGCTGCAAGCAGCTGGTGTCGGTCCTGTACAAGTTGAAGTGCTGCGTTAGTCTGGGTCAATCAGGTCTAACCCTATGTGGCCATGGCGACACCCAAGTGTTGCAATCATCTAGAGACAGGCTACGGGCCTATCCCTAGATGATTGTCTTAGTAAGACAACTAGGCCGTCTGCTATCGTTAAACCTTGTGTCTAAGGCGGTTGCCAGGAGACTGTCTTGCGTTTACTAAAAACGATAGAAGGATTGCGATGTTGGCTACGCAAACAGTCTGGCTCCATTGGTCTAGTGCCTACCATGGGAGCATTGCACCAAGGTCATCTCAGTCTGATTCATCGGGCACGACGCGATAGTGAGTTGGTCATTGTCAGCATTTTTGTTAACCCCCTACAGTTTGGCCCCAATGAGGACCTCGCAGCCTATCCGCGAACCTTAGACTTAGATGCCAGAATGTGTGAAGCTGCTGGCGTTGACTGTATCTTCGCGCCAACAGCGTTAGACCTTTACGGACCTAATTTTCAAGACGCTGACGCTCTGGTTACAGTTTTGCCCCCTCCCGCATTGGCGAGACCCCTGTGTGGACAGTTTCGCCCTGAACACTTTAACGGAGTCGCCACGGTCGTCACGAAACTTATTAGCCTCGTGAGACCACAGCGCTCTTATTTTGGTCAAAAGGATGCGCAGCAATTAGCCATCATTCGCCGATTGGTTAAGGACTTAAATCTGCCAGGAAGCATCATTGGTTGCCCAACTGTGCGAGAAGCGGACGGATTAGCCCTTAGTTCTAGGAATAAGTATTTAAGCGAGCAGGAACGTCAACAAGCAGTTATACTCTATCGGGGGTTAAGGAGAGCCAAAGAGAAGTTTAAAGCAGGTGTGCGATCGCAACATTCTCTCGCTTGCATCGTCTTTCAGTACTTAGAAACGGCACCCGCTGTCGCTCCCCAGTACATCGAACTGGTAAATCCATATACGTTGGCCCCCTTAGAAAAAGTTGAAACAGTTGGTATGTTGGCAGTAGCAGCATTTGTAGGGACTACACGATTAATCGATAACGTCGTTTTACGGGCACGGCGACCCATCATTGCCATTGATGGTCCCGCTGGTGCTGGTAAATCAACGGTGGCTAGGCAGTTGGCTCAGCAATTGGGTCTGCTTTATTTAGATACTGGGGCTATGTACCGTGCTTTTACCTGGTACGTTCTTGCCCAGGCATGCAACCCAGACGATGAAGTTGCTGTTGCTGACCTGCTACCTAAGTGTGAGATCAAGCTTGTTGCAACTCCTACCGATGCAGGCCCTCACCCCCCGGAAGTCTGGGTAAACGATACATTGGTAACCCAAGCTATTCGCACCTCAGAGGTCACTGCCAACGTATCCACGATTGCCGCCCAGAGTTCTGTGCGGGAAGCGCTGGTCAAACAGCAGATGCAATATGGCCTAACCGGTGGTGTCGTGGCAGATGGTCGAGATATTGGGACCCATGTCTTCCCCGATGCTGAGCTCAAGATCTTTTTAACAGCATCCGTTGAAGAACGGGCTCGTCGTCGTCAAAGAGACTTGGCTAACCAGAACCAGCCTGTTCCTGAGCTGTCTGATTTGGCTCAAGCCATTAGTGAGCGTGACCATAAAGACAGTACGCGAGAGATTTCTCCTCTGCGCCAAGCAGATGATGCCATTGAAGTTGTTACAGATTCTCTGGCCATTGAAAGCGTCTTGGATAAGCTGTTGACCCTCTATAAAGAAAAAGTTGTCAGTGATGACGAGTAACACACACTGATAACGACTAGCCTCCTGCTCAGACCGCCCATAAAAACCAGGGGTAAATATACGTAAATTGGCTCAGATTTTCCGTCAATTTTGGCTCTAATTTACGTGTTTACGAGGAAGCTTTTACCCATATAAGCAGGGGAAAATAAAGCTAATTCTGAAGAACGCGTGCAAGGCGACTAATCATCCGAGGGGGCATTTGGATGGTTTATTTGAATCTTGTATCCATGCGTTTTACAGGTGAGCTGTCTGACCCTGGGGGCTTTATGGGGTCAGGCATTTTTCTTTTTAAAGCGCTTTTTCCACTATTAAGCTTGAGTCTAGACAAGGTGTTGTAAAAACTCATAAGCTATCGCATCTGTATCATAAAGTTAGACATCTATTGAAGATGTCTAACTTTATGAATAAAAGTGCAGAAAAAGCAGGGAGAATTCATTTAAGAAAGGAAAGAATTGTTGGAATGTCATGAGCTAAGAATCGCCTAGCTTTGGTCAAAGAATGATAGCCATTATGCCGTGCAATATTGATGACCATATTACGGATAATGGACCAGTTGGTCGCTGCATTAAAAGCTGCAAAAGGAGCATGATCTTCTCCCATGACGACATCCTTGACCCAATGCACTAGATTTTCAATCCCCCAATGCCCCCGAATGCCTTGGGCAAGTGATTCAGCCGTAGCCTGAAGGGAACTGATATAGTAATGAACTTCATGGAAAAGCTTACCTTCTCTGAGCCCACAGCGGGTGACCTCAATGATTGAGGATAGCCCTCGCCAATCCAGGTCAATATCCGTCAGGTCGTTAACAACTTTAACAATCCAACAAACATAGCGATTACGACTCGTGTCAATGTCAATGAACTGGTCATAGTCACTGGATTGGATGGCCGCTTCTACTGTCATCTGAGCCTGTTGATAAAGTGTGGGTTGATTCGCCTTGAGGGTAATCACATAGTCATTGTCACCGTCTATGATCTGTTCAGTTGTTTTTTTGTGCATGGATAGCATCCAAGGTGAACACCACCGATGTCAGATGCAGGCGATCTAAGAGGGTTTGGACGGCCTTGATTTCATTCGTCTGATGAGTTTCAAATTGCTCGACAGCCAACACAGTCTCTTGAGATTGGGCATACAACGACACTAAGGTGACAAAATTTTGATACTCTGTGCCCCCCTCAATCACGGTCCCTTTGATACTTTTGCCATCGAGACTCATCCAATCGTTGGCAGTGATATCGGTATATTGCATGGCCCATCGTTCAAAATGGGCATTGAGTACTTGAAAGTTAAGACGCTCTAAGATCCGTCGAAAGGTTGTATCAGAGGGTAATCGTTTGTTTTTCAGGGTTAAGTCTAGGGCGTCACAGAGGACCGAGTAGTGACGGGTGCCAAAGTCTTCCAGAGCGGCATACCCTTGACAACCACTCATTGTCCCCATCACAATCAGCAACAAGATCAACCAAAGGGGATACCGACGACCTTTGCCAGAGCGAAAATCACGAATAGTTTTCAACTCTTCGATTAGACTGACTGACATCCTCAACACCCCAAACATACGTTATTCAGGCATTGTAGTTTTTATACCTTGAACGAATTCTCCCTGAGTGCAGAAAAAGCATAGTCGGTTCATCTAGGCATTTGATAAACCAAGAATTATTACTATAGTAAAACCGTTAAAGTGATACGATGCTCTAAAAAAACAATTAAAGTAGTATCTTTGCTATCGCCTAACAATATGTAGATATGTCCATATATTTTTTGAAGTGAGTCAGCTTTTCCATAAGCAACTGTGAATAGTTATTGTGTTTTTTAAGAGTTGTCCATCTAGTAGTCTAGGTTGAATACAGAGTTCGTTTTATACACCTTCTCATCAAATACTAAGCCAAATGTTTAACCTGGAATAAGGCGTATACATAATAGGTATAGATCTAGGTTAATCTAATACTATAGGAACAGCATTAACTCAGTGAAAGTGATGGTTGTAGCTAATACTGAAATGTAATCTTTGATCTTGCAAGCTACTATCCAATTCCTTTCTATCAACGAGTGGCACACCGTAGTCTAGTCTAATTTTCAACCTTTCTGACTCTAGGATGTTAGCTTGCAGGCCAATTCCAACACTTGCAATAAAATTAGGATCTAATGTCTGATTAGGATTATTATCGTTATTCCAAATCCACCCCGCATCAACGAATGGAATAACTTGTAAGTCTAACCATTGTAGCTTCTCGCTACCAAGCAAATCAAAATCTATACGGTCTTCTACAGAAAAAACTATGCCATTATCGCCAGAACGAAAGTTTTCTCGGTAGCCTCTAACGGAACGTGCTCCTCCCATTACAAATTGGTTAAGCGGTAGTAAACTGTTCGGAGTCAGTTGGACTGACGCACGAGTAAACAAAGTGTGCTTGTTGCTCAGTGTCTTAAGAAACTGGGCTTGACCATTCCAACTAAAAAATTGACCATCTGGAATGGATGAGTCATTGCTGGTGGCATCAAATAAATCTAACCCCAAATTAAACTGAGAACGTAGAAGCCATAGTTCATCACTATCCCGTTCAGTATATTCTTGAGCGAAGGATAGCGTTGATGTACGACTAACACCAGAATCATCTGGGCCTAAACCAACTCTGAAAGGCTGCGTTTTCCCAATGAAGGTCTGATTTTCTTCGACTGAGAAACCAAACTCGAGAGCTAATTCTCGGCGAAGCGAACGAATTAAAGGTTGACGATAATTTAGGGAGTATCTTTCAGTATCAGAACGAAAACCAAAGGGTGCAAAATTGCCCTGCACAACATCATTTTGATCATGAGATACGTTGAAATTTAAGCGCCCTAATCCACGATTTATTGGAGGAGGACTATAACTAACCTGCCAAGATGAAAATAATTCATCGCTCAAAATATCTCTATCCTCAGAGCTAAAAACAGATCCAGTAGTATCCTCATCCAAATTTAGTCGCCCGTTAACTACAAATGTCTCGCCGTATTCGTTAAAATAGTTTGCATTCCAATCGAGTCCAAGATCTCCTAGGCTGGGTGGTGAGTAGTTATTAAATGATGCTTCGACATCCCAAACAACCTCCTGTACCGTGATATCTAATATGCTGCCCCCTTCAAGAGACGTATCTTCCCCTAGCTCTAATTCCGGAACACGTAATACTGATAAGGTACGATCCGTTTCAAAGCGAGGCTCTAAAGCAAGTAGACGGACATAGCTTTCTAAATCTGACAAATTAACTGGGCGTTCAAATTCGAAGCCCAACATATCATCTGATATCGGTATATCACCTATTACCGGTCTCAATTGTGCTCGAATATAGTTTCCTAAAGGAGTGCGCTCTCCAAGCCTTATAGGTTCTACGCTAGATTCCAAGCTTCTTGTTGTCTCATCAAAGTTGTCTAATAAGGATTGAGGTTCGAGTTCTTGAAGTATAAGCTCTTCATTATCTACAGGTTTACTCTCACTATCGTAGATATACTCTGAAGAATATTGACTCGTAACCCTTACATCTTGAATAAAACCTTCAATTACAGGAATTAATAAAGTCCCATCAAGCAATACTTGTGGAGCTATTGCGCGAGACGTAATATAACCAGCACTAAGATATTGTAGCGTTACAGCCTCTTGAATATTCCTAATCTGTGCAGGTAGCACTGTTTGTCCAAGGAAAGGAGTAAGAAGAGCATCAAGCTTTGCCGCAAACTCCTCATTCTTTTTGTCTCCATTTCTTCTATCGTACAAAGAACTTTCACTAAAGCAGTATTCTAAAATAACAATATTTTCATGATCATCATATTCAATCAATTGATTGGAGGAGACACTTAAGACATCATCTTGGCTACAAACAAATGATGTAGCACCTGAAACCACATTGACAGGAACATTGTCAGCTATTTCCGCCGGATCTGAATCCAAATTAGAAACAGAAATGCCCACATCATTGAAGCCTTCAGAATTAGTTCCTACTAGAGTAGTAATGTTAGCATTACTACTCTCATATTCTAAGTGAAGGCTAGAATTCTCTAAGGCAAAATTTCCCGATAGACTGACTGGTTGTTCTAACAAAGAAGTTTTAAGAGTTTTCGATTGCACCTCAGAAGGTTGAGCCTGCGTAGATGTAGTGACTGACAAAGCAAGGGAAAAACTAAAAAATGACAGAACATAATGCCGACTGGAAGAGATAGAATACATCTTAAAGAAAACACCAACAACCATGTAAAATCTGCTTAAGCGCAAAAATTCTTTTCAAAGAACAAAGAACTTTGCTTCTAGCAATACTTACCAAGGACTCCCTATCAAGGTAAAAGCAGACCAGTAAAAAGGATGACTCAGTTGCTCTACAACTTCAGACCTATTTTCGCGCAATCTCTTTCGGATATTTCTAATTCCTTGAATTGCAGTTTCTGTCAATACTTCCTCAGTATTACTAGCCCATGTAGCATCTTGGCTCACTAATAAAGATTCTATTATGATCTCTAACTCCTGAAGATTCTGTCGAAGACGCTGTTTATCTAACATAGCTAGCTGAGTTTTTTGGACGGCTTCTGCTTTTGTCTTCGAACTACCTAAGCTACGATAGAATTCCATCATGTAAATTAATGTAGCCAAATCACTGACATACCAAAGACTAGCCAATGTAGACTTAACTTCTGCTTGCAAAGACAACCCAGCAAAACCAAGTTCCGCGTTCGAGTCACCTAAAGCGGTTTGACAAGCACTCAAAATCAGCAAATCAATTGGTGGTTTCCGCCAATTAAGTGTATCAATTTGGAGAGCATTTAAGGGTAGCGTAGTATCCCACAGTTGAATTTTAGAATCACTAACACTGCCTGCACTAAAATTTGCATGGGTTGCAAGATGAACAATCTGAAACGGATGATCTCTCCGCGCATTTCGGACGTTGTCTAACGTAACCTGTTGATTCGACTTTACCTCAACAAAACGATTTGAAGACTGCTCAAATTCAGTATCACCTCCATTAGTATTACCGTTCCATATATTTTGAATAAGCTTCAGTTCTAACGGAACTGCACTAAGAGGAGGATATATATCAGAATTCTGAAACTCAGAGATCCCCATTGCTAGCACATCTGCTTTCGTCAAATCACTACGACGGATATCAAGGGATTCAAAATTTGGAATAACACTAATTCTATACTTCTCAGTGAGGTATTGATCTGTTTCCGAATCGTAGAGTGCAGCAAGGGGAATAAGTCTTAATCCACTTTCCATAGAAAACAGTAGAGTATTGATGTTTTCTATTCCCTCTTCTTCAAACTTAGCCTCGATTGGACGAATGAGTAAATCGTATAAGCGATCAGAATACTGCAAATGGGTATCCGTACCTGGCTTTTGAATCTCTCTCCATAGATTTTCAACCTCTTCCACTAAACTATCACGAGAGACTTCATTAGTTTCTTCAAGCTCAAATTGCTCACTCTCAGTATCATCAGCCTCAGAAGAAAGAAGCTCTGGCTCTTTTTGCGCCAATATCTCTGCTAACTGATTTTTTCTTCTATAGATATTACTATTACTACGAGCAGAGTTTAAGCCAGTTTGCGCATCGTGAGAAACAGCTTTATCTAAAACGAATCCAGAATCATCAACTTCGGGATCATCAGGATCAATTCTCCTTTCCTCAGTTAGCTTTTGCTCAAAATCAGCAATGCTCTCAATTTCAATAGCTCCACCTTGAGCTGTTTCAACACGGATAAAAACACGCTTATCATCAGAAGATATATATACTACAGCAGCCTTAGTAGATGGCTCCTGTAATTCCATTTCATGCAAAGCGTATCGAATAGTACTGGAATCTACAATTTTGCGAGTAAAGTCACGACCAAAATACTGTTCAAACTCTTCGCTTCTTTGTGCGTCTAACTCAGCCGTGTTGATCTCCGCTTCAACCTCTGGAGAAGACACGAAAGTTGATGTTGGAGGAGGTTCAATTAACGTCGATGAAGTCGTAGAAATTAGATTAGAATTTATTGTTCCCGTCGATATGCTGCTTCCAGCAAGACTAACAGTCCCACCTGTTCTATCTTGTCCAAAACTCTCGGTTCGAAGGTTGCCAGTAGTAACATCACCAGTAGACGAAATAGCGGAGATATTAATATCTCCGCCAGGACCATTAAAAGCCCAAGCATCAATATCACCTACAACAATGTCGCCCGAAGCGGAGTTAATAGTAACTTGACCACCTCTATTCTCTCGTGCAGTAGATCTAATATTACCTAAAGTAATATTACCACTTGCATTTATGTTAACTAAGCCTCCAGTTGCATCTGAAGACGAGGTAGATGTATCCAAATTACCAGCCGTAATACTGCCTTCTGCATTGAGTAGAATATTCCCCCCAGTTTCACCGAAACTAGTTTGAATATTACCTACAACTATATCTCCTGGATTTGAAAGTCCATCAACTGGTTCAAATTGAGTCGGAAAGAAAAAGCTTCCAGCTGAGGCGGGGAGGTTATCAGGATTTGCTAGAGTATCTAATCCCGCCCGAAGAATAACCGTACGGGCACTTGTTAAAAGTCTAATGTCTGGATCAGAACCGGTGAGGCCTACATCAGGAGAAGTGATAATTATATTGCCACCTTGAATGCTTCCTCGTGACTCAACTTTGAGAGAAGACCCTATATAGTCACCAAATACAACATCACCGTTAGCACTAATAATGGGGTCATATAAACTCCTAAAGTCACCAGGAGCTGCATCTAGATCAAGAATTGAAAAGCTGCCGCCACTAGAAAAGTGAGCATCAGCCGAGATAGGTTGGCTACTCACTAATTGCAAATTACCACCACTAGCAAATGCTGTCTCAGGATGAGTCAGTGCTAAGATATCAACGAACTGATTGCCCTGTAGTTGCAAATTATTTCTTGCAACGGCAATAAAGGGATTTTCTAGGGTATCTCGTAACTGTAGAGCATCATTAGCAGAAAGTTGCAGGTCCTGAGTTGCCTGAAAATCTCCACTAACCGAGGTTAAATCGTTACTTGACAAAAGGCTTAGAAAACCACCATCTGCTTGTTGAACGTAAATATCTCCTGGTGAAACTTGGAACTCACCACCAGCAACTTGAACCTGGTCAGATACGACCTCTACAGAGGTATTAGCAGCCTCCGCTGTGCTAGTTAACATCTGCGGCAAAGACAAAACTGGTAATGCCCAATCTTGGGGCAAAGACTCCAGTTCACTGGGTAATTTAACTTCAAGTTGCAAAAAACTACCAGGTCGGCCAATACGAATGGCTTGGTTACCTGGCACAGAAGTCACCAACAATTCTCCATTGGGAGCTGACAATGTACCTGAACTAATAACTGTACCGCCAACCAGAGCCAAGTTTTGGCCAGACTGGGTCGATAAATCAGCAAGATTTAAAATCGCACCAGGTTGGCTCCCTGTAAATGCAAAACCTTGAGGGGTACCTAATAAGGACGTGTAGTCATTGACACCTGATGCACTAAACCAACCGTCTTCAAACTCAATACCGTTCGCCGTAGTGGTTATGAAATCAGCTGGCAGGTTTAGAATTGCATTAGGTCCAAAGGCAACTCCAGAAGGGTTCATGAAAAACAGGTTCGATGAACCACCACTGACCTCCAAAAGTCCGTCAATCAGGGATGCCTGACCACCGCCCACACGTACTAGGATATTTTCAATTTGAGGATTGGATAAGAAATTGGCAATCTGCTCTTGGGTAAGCCCAAACGACTGAAAGCTGTGGAAAAGATTTGCCTGATCTCTTGAAAATTGGCCGCCATCAATATTAAATTGAGATCCCTCAATAGTAACAATAGTACCTGTTCCATCATTAGAAGGAACAGGGTTCGCCTCAACTATCTCAGAAGATATAAGCGAGAGAAGTCCTAAAGAGACTGAACGACCTAAAATTCGCCAAACTATCTTGTTCTCAATCTTGAACATCGAAACACCCTTTACATAATCAGTGGTTAAAAGAGTCAAAAGCTAAGTCAAAACAAACATCATTATCAATTTAAATGTCATAAAAATCTAACAAAAACACATTACTCTCTCATTACTAAACAAACGAAGATACCTTTCTAAGTACAGCAAATGTACGTGAATCAAGCTATCAAGCTTTCAACTGTTATGATATTAATCTTCTCAAACAACCTTTGCTTTTTTATTATTTACTCGCCTAAAATTATAGTCAAACTCACGTATCAACGCTAATCGTTTTCATACATCTCAATTTAAGAGCATTTACTCTAAAGATATTTGAAGATTGTGATTGTGTCAGTGCATATACGTACTTTTCAAATCATATTGTTATTTTGTAAGTGTTTTTCTATCAATAGATTTGGGCATCTATGAAGCAGCAGGTTTCTCAGCAAGTACTCAAGCGTTTACTGGCAGGTATTGGCATATTCCCGTTATTGGTAGCTGATATTACTTTTGCGATTACACCAAGGCCTTCCGACCTAAGTCGCAACTCACGCTTCGCTCAGATCGATGGAAGTGATAGATGTGAAAACATTTATCTAGAAAGTTTAGAGAGACAGAACACGGATTTCAGCAATCAGCTATATGAAGTTATTAACTCTATCGATAGCTGCTCCAACCAAGACTTAAGTCGTATTTTTAATGAGCTGCTAATAGTTTTAGAGTCAGAAGAACAAAGCATCGATGACACCGATAAAACAATGGTGTTACATGGTTTGGGAGCAGTTATTGATCAAATCAAGCCAGAAACCGATAGTTATTATATAGATCCTTTAGATATAAGCAGATTACTGAGTATAGCTGAGAGGCTTCTAAAAACTCAACGTACTACTAACTCCGCTGAGTCATGGCAACTGCAAACTTCTGTTATGACTCTACTAAGCAAAGTTGCAATTCTGTCGGTAGCCTCATCGAATGGGGATCAGCATCTAGAAAAGCTCGTAAGTTTTTTCGTGAATAGCGATGATAGTCTTATTACGTTAGACATATCTAATACTGAAGACGCTAGGACCTTTCGTGAAAGACTAAGTGCTGGTAGTAATGCTTCACAAACAGAAAAAGTTCAAGCAGCTACCTACAGAGCTCAAGTAGCTTTTCATTTAACAGCTCTTAAGGCTCTAAAGGATATAGGACAGGGACTACAGCAATATCTAGCAAGGTCTGATAGTGATTACTATAGAGGACAGCTGAAGCTCATTTCTGAGAATACGGATGACTTACTGAAAAAATATCTACAAACAGTTTTAGAGATTGAGAATCGTGATGTTGCTTCTGATGCCCTACTGATTGATATTCGGATTGCAACTATCGAAGCTTTAGCAGCATCGATCTTTTATCCAAGCTCCAGCTCAAATAATACAAACGTAAATTGCCCAATACGGACTGCTGAAGATGAGGAGAATGGTAATGACGTTGAAGAGGAGACTGATTCCCCTTACGTGCTGTCTTCTCATACTTTATGCTTATTAAATATGATCGCAGCTAATGCTGAAGAGACTGGTGAGGTTCGAGCAGGTGCGATCGCAGCTATAGAACGCCTTGGTAGTGTTGGGGATCGTTTCTATTCTTTTGCAGTTAGAAACCTATATGGTGTAGCTCAAGAAGATTTAGATGAATATCACAATGATCGCGACGCCATTGAACAGCAGACTGCAGAACAGCTATCAGCACTTGATATTGCCAGTCGCCTTGACGCGAGGAGAGAGCCACAGTCATCTGGCTCACTGGAAACGCAATCTAATTCAACATTTAATAACCAAGCGAACGATGCAGGAGTTCAAATCCCCCTAAGACCAAGATCCCTGTCACAAGGAGCAGACAACTTATTTGTTACCCTTGAACAAGGATTCGCTGTAGATAAGGATGAAGAGCTCAGGCAAACAGCCGAAGTCGCATTTCGTCAGTACTACAGCAAGGATTTTAGAGAGTTAGTTAAGGCAGCTGAGGGATCTATTAATGGTAGCCGTAATGAGCGACTACAGTTATCTGCTACAAAAGCTGCAGGCGGTGTTAATTATCGAAGGCTCAATCTAACCGAAGAAAGTTCAGATTCCTTGGAAAAACTCGCTGTTTTCCTTGGCAGAAGCTTGAGTTCCAGAAGCTGGGAAATTCGTCAGCAGGCAGCTTATGCCCTAGGCCAAATTGCATCTTTCCATCCAAAAATATTACAGCAGCAAAAATTTGCATACAAGATTGACGGTGGAGAAATCAGCGTACTAGAAGCACTATTTTTAGGCCTCAACGACTATGGTATAGACGAAAAGCAATCAGAAAATGTTATTGCTACTGTTGCTTTTACCATAGGGCGCTACGGTCGTGCTTTAGAGCAAACTAGTAAAGCAGTAGAGCTTAAAGAAAAGTTTGGGTTATCTGGGGATAATGAAAGTGCTCAAGGTATCACACAAAAATTACAGGAACTCAAAACTTGCCTCAAGGTTATGACTATACCTACCTCTGTGGATATGAGTACAGAGAGGTTTAATGCTCAAAATAACTTAGGACAAGTACTATTTGAATTCATTAAGAGTAAAAAACCTCATGAATTGAGACAGACACTTTCCCTAGGTCAGTATGAGTATGAAATGTTTCTTGAAGAAATTAGTGCATTAGCTGCGGAAATGGCTTCAGACATTAGTATCTCTTGGCAGAGCAAGAGCAATACTTTGCACGAAACCTGCAAACTAGAAATACCAAATGTAGAGGTTTCTAAAACTGATCGAGCAGCTGTAGCCGCAGCATTTGTGCTAGGTCAAATTGGTATTAGCGACGGGAAAATAGAGGCTAGCTTAGAAGAAAAGCAAATAGTTGAAGACCTATTATGGGTTTTAAGGGTGCGCGATGTGCTGTTAGCAAGCAATGACTCTAATACATTCGCTTCTGACAGTGTGCGGGACAGCATTGCTAGTTATGTCTTTGCTCAGATTGACTCTAGAGAACATGATCTTATAGAGAGACTTCTACACCCCATTACTCTTCCTGATCCCCGAATTGACCAGCCAATAAAGGATGAATATTTAAGCTACTTTCATAATCCAGTGACTCGGGCAGTTGTTATCGAAGCATTGGACCAAATTGGTCTAGAACGAACATCCCTTAGACAATTTATTAGCTATAAACCTGATGATGGGCAAGAAAAATACATTAGTCGGTTTCGTCGGCTACTAACCTCAGACCTTGATGCTAGTAATCGCGTGCAAGCGGCTGTTACTAGCGTTGTTGAGAGTAGCAATAGTAGAGCTGATGCAGAACTACAGGAATTATGGGAAGGGCTATATAAACTCAACGAACAAGAGCTCCACAGCAGTGATAGATGGTTGGATGCCAATGATCAGAGGCGGTTAATGCGCTTGAGTCGTAACTTACTTGATGCATTAGAAAATGACAGTAAGGCACTATACGACACAGCTAATGATTTAAACCAAGCTCAACATACACTTTCTCTACCCTACAGTTCATTACTAGCCTGTGCGGGTTCTGGCTATGCTCTTGAAGCTGTCGGCATTGATAATGATGCTGTCGTCCAAGAATTAATGGATCGAATTTATGTTTATCCTCAGCCCTACAGACATTTTTGCGCGTCAAATCGTCAAACAGTTTCAAATCTAGAAGAACCTGGTACAAGAGAGCCAGTTTTAGATGAACCATCACTGATCGAACAGCTACGACTTATGAAGAGCGGTGCGATCGCTGCACTTGGACAGATTGATCCATATTACTGGCGGCGACAGGCTGTAGTTAGTTGCTTGGTCAGCTTAGCTGGTAACAGTAGACGGAATTTGACACCCAATGCTAACTGCCCTGTAAATGTAGGGGAGGAAGGTAAAAATAATGAACGACGAAATCGTCAGTTAGATTGGTGTTTAACCCCAGCACAATACCAAGACTTTAGACAGCACCCATATTTTGATCGCTATTTTCATTTTGATTCATTGGAGTATGGCATTGTCTCTCATGAATATTCAGAAGATCGTTTAACTGACCCAACAGCAGGAGATCCCCTAACTGCCTCAATTCAACAGAGTAGATGTTTACCAAGTAATTTAGCCAATGGCTCATCTCGATTACCTGAGCGTTTGCCCGACTTTGCCCCTGAAGATCCAGAAAATGAGGAGCAAAGAGCGCAGCTACCTGCTGAATATCAAGCAGAGGGATGGGGTATAGAAGAGGTATCTGATTATTATCTGCTTCGACAAGAGTTACGTAGACCAGCTCTGGAGGCATTAGGGCAGATTGCGTTGAGAGAACCAGACACAAAAGCTTTGAAAGCTTTAGTTACCCTAGATCTAGGCAGTATTGATAAGATACCTATTGTTAAATCAAATAATTTGAACCTCGTTCGGGTAGAACTGTTGGAGGAGATTGCTCTATATGTTCAAGCCTCGACTCGGTTTGACCGTAATCAAAAGCGAGACAAAATTGCTCTTATCATCAACGAAGGTTTGCTACCTCTAGCATCGACAGTTGAGCTTGATGACACAGATGACACACGCCTAGACACACGTCTAAGTGATACTGCCGTTGGTACTCTATCTCTTTTAGGTCCTAATGCTTTTGAATGGTTTAGTGCATCAGAAAGAGAAATCTTTATTAAGAATTTAGGATTTAGAGACTTTTCAAGTGACGCGATACAACTCGCACAGGATTGTGAAAATGCATCCATTGGACTGCTTCGACGAGAGAATCTTTGCTTAGGTTTAACTAATATAGTTAGCAGTGCTTGGCATCCTGAAATTAATCGTGAGTCTATCCTTACCAAGTCTGTAACAGACACACTGAGGAGATTAGCTGAAGACAAGGAAAGTGCAGTAATTCGAGCCAGTGCTGTTCAAGCACTGGGTAAAATTAATCAAAGTAGCAATGATGAGAGCTATTATTTGTTACTAGGGCGTTTAGGGAATGATGAACCCCGTGTTGTGGCTCAGTCTATTCAAAGTTTTTTACAAGCTAATCCTAGAGAGGTCATTCCAAAATTAGCACAAGACCTTGAAGCAGAGGCTACTGTCGCTTGGCAAGCTGCTCATGCTATTAGACTCCTGGCACAAGTGTCTTACAGTAGTAATGCTGAAAATAGTCATCCAGACTGGCAAACCGCATTGCCTAGTTCAACTTTGACTACAGCATTAGTTGCTCGTTTAAGACAGTCGACATTTAATACTGGGTTAGCTAATGAAATCATCTATGCTTTAGGTGAAATGAGAACAGCTTCTGTTGAAGCTCAGGATGTACTACAAGACATTTTGATAAGTAGAACCGATTCATCATCTCGTGCAGCGGCAGCCTATGCTTTGGGCAAGATTGGTAATACTCATCCAAGGCTTGGATCTTTAGCATTGACAGAGTTACATTCTATTGCTGTTAATGCCAGTGGGTCTGAAACTATTGAATTACAGGCAACAGCAGCTCATGCAGTGTCTCAGATAGGTGTAAATGCTTATCGAACAATGGTAGGTCTTGATCCCCAAGAAGTGCTGAATGCTCTTTTAATTGCTCACTATAATTCGGACAGCACAGATTCCGATGAACTGAAAGCAGTTTTACTATATTCGATGGGGCAGCTAGGGTTTGACGATAGCCGTGTTTCTAGACTATTTGTAAACAGTTTAAAGTCTGATCAACCTTTTAATATCAGAGCAATTGCAGCAACTTATTCTGGAGGACTGTTACACGAAGAGTGGGAATGTGCACTTCCCAGAGAAGAACCGTCAGCTAACGATATCAATAACAATAACTATGTAACCGAAGTTTTGAAAAATATTCAAAACGATAAAAATACTTGCTTAACAGAAGCACTAATCAATGCAGTAAACAATGATGAAGATATAACTGTACGAAAGAATGCTGCGATTTCATTAGGCACTCAAATTGCGTTTACATCGGAGAAAACCTCTAATTACTACAGAAAAAGAATTATAGAATCTTTAACTGGGGTATTTTGGAATGAGCGAGAATATCCATCGGTCAGGATAGAGGCAGGAAATTCACTCAGAGAGCTAGCAAGATCCGAACTCGGTAGTATCGAGTTAACTCTGGCTTTTGAAGCTACATTTGAGAATTTGGGAGATGTCGAAAAACTGAGGTCAGGATTACGATCTTCGCAAGTTGGAACCTTGGAACAGGTTTTACTCTCTGTAAGAAGCGAAACTTTGATTAGCAGACTTGATAATTTGAACGTGAATAATCTTTTAACAATAATTCTCAATAGCATTCGAGCAGAAAGAGACAGCGTTCGAGCGAATGCAAGTAGAAGAGTTGGTTCTGAGCAAGCGCTTATATGTCAAGTAAGATGGTTCAGAGGTTCTTGGATTTGTAATCTCTAGAATACTTAAGGAAATCAATATTTCACTTTTTACAAGCAATCGTTTAAAGCTTGGATATAAAATCGACAGCTATCACTTCAAAAGTTTCTTAGATCTAAAGAGGGTAAAGTTTTGGCAACTACAACTAATAATGTAAAACGTTCAGATTTTAGAGGTTTTGATTTCTCAAAAATAAGTGGCCAGAAACTCAAAGAATATAGCAGTCGCTTTTCGTATGCAGATTTACGAGGAGCATCTTTTAAGGGAATTACTCTTGAACAAATAAGCTTTTCAGACTCTTTGATTCATGGAGCTAATTTCCAAAAAACAAGGCTTATTAATGTTAGTTTTGATCGTGTAAAGGCTGGTTTTACGCGATTTTGGTTTTTTATCTTAAGGCTCTGTTGTATCCCAATCGGAGCAATAGCAGGGCTGATTTGTGGATACTCATCGGTATTTATGTATGGTCTAGCTTCTGTACCTATTGAAAAAGTTAATGAAGCTTATTGTGGTGAAAGCATTACTGATGGCAATATAGCGCAAGTCAGTGAGTTTAATTCATTCCTTGGTTTTATCTTTGTAATAATATTTTTTATATCAATCGTTATTGCAATTTACAAGGGTACTCGTGCCGTATTTGCAATGTTCATAGTTGGGATCACAACCTTATCTTTCTTACTCACAAGCTTACTACCTGATCCATTCGCAACAACATCAATCCTTGGCTTTGCGAGCGTTATGGGAGGTCTTGTTGGAATTATAACTCAATCACAGGTATCTTATCTTAACTTGGAATTAGATAAGCAAGTATTAAAGAACTCTGACTTAATTGATCGACGCGACAGGAGATATTTATTTATCAGGAGGATATTAACTTTAATACCTTCGATACTTGGAGCATTTCTAGGAGCAATGCTTTCTGCAGGAGTTTTTGCTAAGGAGAAGTTGGAAGGTGAAAGTGCTTTAATTTCAGCTCTATTAGTGACTATATTAGCTATCGGAATGTTGCTTTTCGGTGAGATGTTTGCAAATGATGCTGTTAGCTCAGATGATGATAGAAGAAGGAAGCATCCGTTAATTAATCAGGCTTTCGATTCGCTCATACGTAGGTTGCAAACTAGCTTTAGTAAATCCTCTTTAACTAACGTTTACTTTAGGAACGCAGTTCTCAGAAAGAGTGATTTTTCTAATGTAGTAGGTTCTGGCATTATCAATGTTACTGGAAGCGACAGAGAAGATCTATCATCAGAAATGATCAAGAGTCGAGATGAAGGTTATACCAAGCCGAAGGAAGCTCACGATAATGGTAAAAGTCAGACACAAAGTAATCCAATGAATTTTTACAACAGCACCGTAAGTGTAACGGTTGAACAGAACATGGATAAGAGAGTTAGTGAAGGAGATACAATTAGTATCAGTAAGTCTCAAGTTACGGGTTCGAATACCATTGGTAGTGGGTTTTCAGCTAACAACTCTATCGAGAATGAGGAAATAATTGATGAAGATCTTTAGGGTATTTCTGAAGGCTTTAAAATTAAGCATTTTTTATAAGGGAGGATAAAAAGTAAAGTTAGAGAAACATCAAGTTTCTGATTATTACTTTATCTAGCTGTTCTTTTTTGAAGAAAGAATAGCTAGATAGGATATTCGAGGATTATTATATAATCATGAACGATAAAATCAACATCAGTGGTTCGCAAATAACCGGTGCTAACAGTATTGGTAGTGGTTCGTCTTCTGGAAATTTTATAAACTCCATAGATGCTCAATATCAGCAGAATATCAGTGGAACTGATAGCATAGAAAAGATATTGGAATCCTTAGTTCAAATAGCCGAATCTTTCAGTAGCCAGTATAAGGAACTTGCTATAACATATGTTGAGGATTTACGCAGTGATTTAAAGCAAAAAGAAAAAAATCCATCCAAGCTTCGTATGAGAATTCTTTCTCTCCTAAGTATAGTAGTTACTTTGGGAGGTGGTATTGCAGGTGTTGCTGACTTTGCAAACAACGTACTTGATCTGTCTCAGAAACTACAAGTACCTTTTGTAGAAATCCAACCTCAGCTTAGCCAGGTTAAACAGTTGTATCCTGATTTTAAATGGAATCTTCCCATAGACCAATAAAGAATAGGCTTTGCTTATAAATGATCAGGAAAGATTTTCAAACAACCTCTCCTCATAGCCAATGATCATCGGGAAATTTTCTTGAAGAAACACCATTGTTTTAGAGCAATGCATTAAGCAAACTTGTTGAGTTCACAGGCTGTTTACATCACGTTCTTGCAAGGTTACAGCAGAGTTAGAAGTATTTTTTCGCTAACATCAAAGTTAGCAGTCACCGATTGCACATCCTCAAGATCTTCCAAAGCATCCATCATTTTTAATAGAGACTTTGCTTGATCAATATCGGTCACATCAACGGTATTACTCGGTACCCAGCGCACCTCAATATCCTTCACTGTATAGCTTTCACCTTTGAGATGAATGCTGAGATTCTCCAGATCGCTAGGGGGGCACAACACTTCTGCACCGGGGGTATCTTCATCCACTTCGGTCAATTCGTAAGATTCAGCTCCCCCTTCAATGGCCGCTTCTAATAGGGCATCTTCTTCCAACTCACCCTTGACGACAACTACGCCTTTTTGGTCAAACATCCAGCCGACACAGCCAGTTTCGCCAAGGTTGCCACCGTTTTTGCTAAACGCCGCTCGCAGATCGGCAGCGGTGCGGTTGCGATTATCGGTCAGGGCTTCCACCAGTACAGCAACACCGCCCGGACCATACCCCTCGTAACGAATGGATTCTAAGTCACCATCGCTGCCTAATTTGCCAGTCCCTTTTGCGATCGCACGGTCAATGTTGTCATTGGGCACCCCCGCTGCTTTCGCTTTATCAATGGCCGTCCGCAGCTGAAAATTACCATCGGGGTCACCGCCACCATGCTTTGCTGCCACAATAATTTCCCGTGACAGCTTGGCAAATACTTTGCCCTTAACCGCATCAACCCGTGCCTTTTGGCGTTTGATATTGGCCCATTTACTATGCCCTGCCATAACGTCTTAGTCGTCATACACTAGCCCACTATTGTAGCGAGAAGTTTTGAAAGGAAATTGGAAAGGTTGGGAAAGAAATAGGGAATGGGCCATGGGAAAATCTCCCCTGTAGGGGCGTTCCATGGAACGCCCCTACAGGGGAGCCTCACGCAAGTTGTCCCGCCCGTAACGCTGCCCCAATCAACCCTACGCTTTGATTGGTAACCAAGTGAATGGGCACATTATCCAGCAGTGGGCCCACGCGACCTTTGTGGCTAAAGGCTGTGAGAAAACTGCCGTCGCGGATCAGGGGCATGTTTTTGGCCGTGACGCCACCGGCTACGTAAAGGCCGCCGTAGGGTAAAAGTTTGAGGGCTAAATTGCCAGCCGCCGCCCCGTAGGCATCAATAAAAATTTCCATGGTGCGGCCAGCAAGACGGTCAACGGTGGCAGCTTTGGAAATGGCAGCGGCTGGATCGGGGAGTTCGCTGCGTTTGCCTGCGCCTTGCTCCCAATTACGCACCACTTGAGCGAGTTCTTCGGACTCAGTGGCAAAGTTGCGATCGCGTAAAAACTGATAGATAGAGACAATACCCTGGCCAGAAACCACCCGCTCGACAGAAACACGGGAAATAGGATGTTTGTCTAACAGGTAATGCAGTAACTGAAACTCCAGTTCAGAGCGAGGGGCAAAGTCGGCATGGCCACCTTCAGAAGGAAATACCTGGTATTGGCCACCGCAGTTAATTAAAAACCCCTGGCCCAGTCCAGTCCCAGCACCAATAATGGCAATGGGCGCTTGATCATCATGGGTTCCCGACTGTAGCGTACACACATCATCTGACGTTAGTCCTAGTACACCATAGCCAACGGCAGCAAAGTCATTGATCAGCTCTACCGTTTTGAGACCCAGTTCATCAGCGATGCGATCGCCACTCAAAGACCAGGCTAAATTTGTGAGCTGGGAACGATTATTGACCACAGGTCCAGCAATAGCAAAGCAGGCCGCTTGGGGCTGGGCATTTGAAACTGCTGCCAGGAAGTCTTTTACCATCGGCACCAAATCAGCATAATCGCCACTGACAAAGCGCTGTTCATGGAGCGTTTCTTGGGGATGAGTGCCAGACTGCACCAACCGCAAAATTGTTTTGGTACCGCCGATGTCACCCGCTAGTAGTTGCATCATAATGATTTCGAAATCAGGTCAAATTTAACGTGATAGTTGGAGAATGTAGAAAGTCGTTGGCACGCCCTTTTAGATACCCCGCGATCATCGACGATCTCTTGAGGAATTAATTTCCCACAGTCCATTAGATCTATACCGCAACGAGTGTAATGCCCCTCCCCGTAGTCCCGACCATAGCCGACATTTTAGACCGAGCCCTAGACGGTGAGAATATTTCGCCAGACGACGGCATCACCTTACTGAGCCAGACCACAGCCGCAGCCGTGGAAACCATCCGAGCGACTGCTGATCAACTACGTCAACAGCAAGCGGGAGACACCGTCACCTATGTGGTCAATCGCAATATAAATTACACCAACATTTGCGAACAGCACTGTAGCTTTTGTGCATTTCGTCGCGATGCAGGGCAGGCGGGGGCTTACTGGCTCAGCTGGGAAAATATTCTAGAAAAAGCAACCGCTGCCGTAGAGACAGGCGCAACGGAAATCTGCATGCAGGGAGGCCTGCACCCAACGGCAAAAATTAACGGTCGCTCTTTGGACTATTACCAACAGCTCGTCACCACCATCAAGACAACGTTTCCTCACCTCCACATCCATGCTTTCTCACCCCAGGAGGTGCAGTTTATTGCCCGCGAAGACAATTTAGACTTTGCAACGGTCATAGGTGAACTGGCCCAAGCCGGTGTCGGCTCACTCCCAGGGACCGCCGCTGAAGTGCTTGATGATCGGGTGCGACGGGTGCTCTGTCCTGAAAAAATTGACACTGCCACCTGGATCGAGATTGTCACCCAGGCCCACGAGCTAGGCATGCCCACCACCAGCACAATGCTGTCAGGCCATATTGAAACCATTGAGCAGCAAATTGGCCACTTTGAAAAACTACGTCAGCTGCAACAGCGCTCTTTAGCAAAGGGTGACACAGGCATCACTGAGTTTATATTGTTGCCCTTTGTGGGACAGGATGCGCCAGCTCCCTTGCGGAAACGAGTCGGTCGAGATCAGCCAGTGATCTCAGATGCACTATTACTAACGGCAGTGGCGCGTATTTATTTGGGTCGTTGGATCAAAAACCATCAGCCTAGTTGGGTAAAACTTGGTCTGGATGGTGCTACTGAAGCCTTACGCTGGGGCTGCAACGACATTGGTGGCACCCTGATGGAAGAGCACATTACCTCCATGGCCGGAGCGCAAGGGGGTACTTGTCAGTCAGTGGACGATTTGACGGGTGCGATCGCAACCCTTAATCGTCCCAGCCAACAGCGGGATACCTTATATAACTGGATAACGATCAATTATTAACAGACGCATCTAATCGTTAATGTTTACTCAAATCTATTTCCATACCAATAGCAGATTTGTAGAGTAGTGCAGGACCATTAATCCGCTCGAATTCCAAGCCCTAGCATCCGTTAGCTGCATGCTTAAAATAGTCAGCATCTTACCTCCTGCCAAGCAGCATAAGCTCCGCAAACATCTCAACAAGCATCGATCCCTATTAGAACTGGATACGTCTAGCTATGGTATAGGACGACAGCGTTATTGGCTTGAACATCAGCCGATTTTAGGCAGCTGTGGTCGGTCTTATCAACCCGCCGTGCAGCACACCCAGTTTTGGGGCTTCTGCCGCACCATCTATCAACGGGCTAGCCAAGTTGCCCTACCCGATCAGGACGCACTTACCCCCGATGTGGGACTCGTTGCCTATGGCGGTGTGGGCATTCGTGAGCATCGCGACGATCCCTATGCCGCCTGTCCAGCTGTCAGTATTAACCTGTCAACTGTTCCAACTCAGTGGGGATATACCCCGAACTATACTGGCTACGATAAACTCCACCAAAAGCGGGCCACGGAAACAATCCATCGCTTACCACCGGGGTCAATTATCGTGTTCAACAGTCAAAATCCCCATCGGGTGATTAGCCCTGACCTCGAACGCTGGTCCATTAATCTGTGGCGGATCGCCCCCTCCTGTCGCCCTTACTTTCAGAGCTACTTAGACGCTTATCCCCTGGCTGTCAATAATGCGGTAAGCTTTTTCCCACAGGTGGGAGAAAAAAGCTATGGCCAAAATCGAGCTCAAGGATGTGCAAATTGGGGATCTGAACTGGGTATATCGCGAGCTAGTGCCCGACACCCCCAACGATAAGCCACCTGTTTTAATGCTCCATGGTCTGGTATCCCAAAGTTACAGCTGGCGCGATGTTCAGCCAGCACTGGCTGAACAAGGGTTTCGTAGCATTGCCCCTGATTGGATTGGCCACGGCTCCTCTTCAAAACCTGATAAACGTCAATTTGCTTATGACCAGGCCACCTATCTCAAAGCCCTTAGCGACTATATCGATACTTTGGAGCTGAGCCGTTTTTCCCTAGTAGTGCAGGGGTTTTTAGGGGTTACTGGTTTACTCTACGCTGCGCAGAACCCTGACAAAATCGAAAGATTAATTATTCTCAATACACCTCTCCCACCCAAAGCAGAGCTACCTTTCTCTGTAAAAATGATGGGCTGGCCTTTTGTAGGTGACATGGTGACCCAAGACCCGCTCTTGGTGGATCGCACCCTGGAAGGTGGTGGTCCTTACCAGGTCTCGGATGACGATCTAGATGTTTACCGCCGTCCATTTCTAAAAAGCTCTGATGTGGGCCGTTCATTGATGTGGACAATCCGCGCGATGAAAATGCCTCAAATTACTGAGCAAATTTCCCAAGGGTTTGCCAACTGGTCACGTCCTACCTTAGTGGCTTGGGGCATATCGGACCCCTGGCTATCAGCAGAAAGCGCCAAAGCATTCGCCAAAGGAGTTGAAGATGGCGAGTATATCGAAATGACAGAAGTAGGCCATTATGCCCAAGAAGATTGGGCTGATAAGGTGAGCGAGGCGGTGGTGCCATTTTTACGAAAGCAGGAATTGTAGAAAAACCGCATCAACTCAAAATTCAAAACCTAAAACTCAAAACTCTTCTTTGTTGGGCAATTGCTTTTTTAGCTCTGCCAACAATATTGCCTGCTCTTCCTGAAGGTTGTTTAATCGCTGCAAAATTGTTGCAACGTGTTGTTCTTGGGCTGATTCTCCAGCTGTGGTCTTGGTAATGAGCCAACGCCCCAAGGAGAAGGGAGAGCGTCCTAGCCACTTAAGTAGACGGCGCAGCAGTTGACCAGCAAGGGAAAGGCCGACTTGGAGCAGAATAATTAGAGAGATCGCGATCGCAACCACCCAATAGGGGTGATGCAGTCCCCACAGAACTGCCGTTTCAGTCGGCGTTAACAGTGCTTCTGCAACTGTCCCTTCTAACAATAGACTGGCTCCGCTATTCACTATTGACTCTCCTACTTGCTACCAGCAGGCATTTGGACATTCCCTGTTGTCTTAATCATTCCGCCGTCTATGGCGTCTCCATCCTTTACGCCCCTTCAACTCCCGCTTAACTGCAATATCCCACTTATCCACCAGGGTCATCATGGCAGGCATATCACGGGATACTTTATCTTGCCAACCCAGATCAGCCACCACCGAATTAAATGTGCGGCGTTTGGTCATGCGATAGGCAATTTCCTCCACCTCTTCCCAAGTCAGATTACTCTCAATGTATGCCTTCGTAATCACATTCAACAAGTTGGTAAATCGATTCCCCTCCGCTTCAGTCATCATCGTATGGGGGATATCTAACACCCGATCAAAGCTGTTGTACCAGCAATAGGGTTGATGCTCTAGTGCTGCTTCAAAGAAACGATGGTGATCGTAGTTGTTCACAGCGCGATCGCTTTCACTAGAGATCATAAAGATCGGGGCAATGGGAGACTTTTTGACCCGCTTAAAGTTATATTTTGCAATTCGTAACACTGCTCGCAGGGCAGAAATTTCAAACCCTGGATAGCTGGGACCCATTAATTTTTCCCATTCAAAATAGGTATCAATATGCCTAACAAATAAGTCAATCACCTTGCTGCTGGCACTAAAGTAAGGTGCAAATAACAGTGCCCGATAGATATCAGCAGCTTTTTCCATGGCCAGCCACGTCGCCAGGGTCGCACCACCAGACAAACCACCAATAATCACCTTCGAGCCCATTCTCTGGGCAATTTTAAGCCACTGCAACCCAAACTTAAGATAGATGCGGGGGTCTTCTGCTAGCGGCGGGGGATTACCCGGCCCCCATTGACCTGCCAAACCATGCATCGGTAACAAGGGCACTAGCACATTACACCCTGCTTTGTGTAAGGTTTCTGCCATGGGAATAAACTGATAGGGACCAGCCGTAAATCCATGGAAAAACAGACACACTTTTTCAGTGGGTTCGCTATGAAATAAAAAATACGACCGACAGAGATTATCAATTAGCGATAGCTCTGATTCACGAGCTGATATTTTGCTCTTCAGAACATTTTTAAGCGTTAGGTAGTCTGCCATAGCAACCTGATATCTGGGCATAGACGAATACTACCGCTCAGACTCAGCATATTCCTAAAGATTGCGGGACTGCTTAATTATCAGCTCGCCTTAACGCACAGATAACACGACTACTCTTGAGAGGCAGGTTGTTCGGTTGATTGCTCTTCAGATTGCGTGTCAGCGGCATTGCTTGTCAACAGCAACACCGCTCCGCGACCGTCTACGATGCACGAACCACGTTCATCAGGCAATTCTACAATGGACCAAGGAATCAAAAAGGTTCCGTCTTCCATGGCCTTTGAAGGAGCAAGTTTTGGCGTCTTCTCAGCGGTAGCCACGGTTTCATAACAGCGATGGGCAATCGCTTCAACATCGTCAGGAATGACTGGCTTCTTAGGACCACAGGCACTTACTCCAGTCAGCAGCACTAACCATAAATAACGCAGCTTACCCATAGGCTTAGCCCCCAGATAGGGTTGATGTCGTACCGCACGGCACCCATTAGATATCCTCGACAGAATCATTCCTTAACTTGGTAACGCCCTTACAATCAATAGGAGCTGAAGGGAATCAAAGTAAACTGACAAATCTTGGCGGCGTGGAGAGTCAGGAACCAGGAATCAGAAGTCAGCGAAGGGCTGGATTTTGACTCCTGAATTCTGACATCCGGCTTAACCAGAATTTTTCGGTTTAAATGAGTCCTTACTGATAGCAGCTTACAGAACTTTTAGACCCAGTCCCCATGCAATTATTTCGCGTATTACTTCCCCTGTTAGTTGCCGTTTGCTTAGTGTTCACCAGTGCCCCTGCGGTGGCTGCACCTATAGCTGTTTTACCTGGCTTGCAGGGTGTATTTACGGGCACACCGCCGACTAACATTGGCATTCATGATCAGCAACTGGTTGCCTGCCCTACGTCGCCTAACTGTGTTAGCAGTAGTGCCAGCGATGATGAGCACTATATTGCACCGATTGAGTATACGGCTGACAAAGACGCTGTTCGCACTCAGCTGGTGGCCATTATTAACAATCAGCCCCGCACTGAGATTATCGAACAGACTGATGACTATATTTTGGTGGAGTTTACCAGCCGTCTGATGGGGTTTGTGGATGATGCTGAGTTTTACTTTCTGCAAGATGGTAATAGCATTGCGATGCGCTCTGCGGCACGGTTAGGAGAGTCAGATCTAGGTGTGAACCGTCGACGTTTGGAGCAGTTTCGTTTAGCGCTGCAGAGTTTAGGGGCTTAGTATCAGAGCTATTGCTGTCAGGAAAGCTGGCCTTCTGAGTAAAGCCCTGACAGCAATTATTTATCCCTGAAAATTCCCCCTCATCACTATCAAAACACCGTGACCTCACCCATCTACCAAATTCGACCCATGACTCGCGGTGAGCTCGACCTCGCCGTTGACTGGGCTGCGGCAGAAGGCTGGAATCCAGGCCTGCACGATGCCGATTGCTTTTATAATGCCGACCCCACAGGGTTTCTGATGGGATTTCTAGATGGAGCACCCATCGCTTCAATTTCAGCCGTTAAATACGGTGAATCCTTTGGGTTTATTGGCTTTTATATTGTGAAGCCAGAATTTCGGGGGCAAGGGTATGGGCTAGCCATTTGGCATAGTGCACTTGCATATTTAAAGGGACGAAATGTCGGTCTAGACGGCGTAGTTGCTCAGCAAGATAACTACGTTAAATCTGGGTTTAGCCTGGCGTATCGGAATATTCGCTACGCAGGTGTGGGTAATGGTCAAGCGGATGATTCGGGCTGTGTGCCGCTGGCAAATCTGTCGGTAGAAACCGTGATTGAATATGATGGACGATTTTTTCCTGAGGTGCGATCGCACTTTACCCCATGCTGGATCGCGCAACCCAACAGCCATGCCGTTGCCATGGTGCAAGGACAAACCCTAAAAGGCTATGGCGTTCTGCGCCTCTGTCACAGCGGATACAAAATTGGCCCCTTATTTGCCGACACAGCAAACGTTGCCGATGGCATTTTTCAGGCCCTAATAGCCAAAGTGCCAGCAGGGGACTCATTTTACTTAGATGTGCCGGAAGTCAATGGTGCAGCAGTCGCACTAGCCAAGCGATACAACATGCACTACGTATTTGAAACCACACGGATGTATACCCAGACAACTCCAGAATTGCCGCTTAGCGGAATTTTTGGGGTGACTACATTTGAGTTGGGGTAGTGCTACGGCCCTGGAACGCTACAATATTAGAAATATTAAGTGTTCGTTACATTGGGATGGGAGTTGGTTATGGGGCGCAAGCAGGCCATCGTCATTGGAGCTGGAATTGGTGGACTTACCATGGGTATCCGCCTCCAAAGCTTAGGATTTGATACCACTATTGTGGAAATGCTGGATGCCCCTGGTGGTCGCGCTTACGTGCGTAAAGCAGATGGTTTCACCTTTGATATGGGTCCCACAGTCATCACAGTGCCCCACTTTATTGAAGAATTGTTCTCTCTGGAGCGTGATCAAGCAGCCCTAACCCAGGACGACTTCCCGGCAGAAATTGTCGATGAAAGCAAGCGTATCAAGTCCGGCATTTCCGGTGGCCCCAACACCAGTCACTACGTCAAGATTGTTCCTGTACTCCCCTTCTACCGCATCTACTTTGATGATGGCACATTCTTTGACTACGACAGTGACCCTGAGAACACTCGCCGACAAATTTTAGAGCTGGGTGAACCCGGCGACTTTGAAGGGTACCAACGTTTCCACGCTGCAGCTAAAGCTGTTTTTGACCGGGGTTTTTTGGAATTGGGCTATACCCATTTTGGCAGCGTCGGCTCCATGCTCCGGGTAGTGCCTGAACTACTGAAACTAGACGCTGTACGGACTCTATTTAGCTTTACTAGCAAGTACTTTAAGAGTGACAAACTGCGCCAGGTCTTCAGCTTTGAACCGCTGCTGGTGGGCGGCAATCCCCTTTCAGTACCTGGCATCTACGCCATGATCCACTTTGTTGAAAGCACCTGGGGCATTCACTTTGCCATGGGGGGTACCGGTGCTTTGGTCAGTGGCTTTGTCAACAAGTTTGAGGATCTGGGTGGCAAGATTGTTTACAACACCAAGGTCAACAAAATTAATGTCAAAAAAGAGAACGGCAAGAAAGTAGTCAAAGGCATTACCTTAGCTGATGGCACCGTCATGACAGCTGATGCTGTTGTTTCCAATGCCGATTGGGCCACCACCTATGGCAAGATGATTGAGCCCAAGTATCGCTTCTGGAATAGCGACCTACGGGTAAAAGTGACTCAACAGTCCATGTCGGCATTTGTACTGTACCTGGGCTTTAAGGCCGATGGCAATGAGAACACCAAACTGCGACACCACAGCATTATCTTAGGCCCTCGCTACGAAGAACTGTTAAAAGATATCTTTGGTCGCAAGGTTATGCCCAAAGACTATTCTCAATACGTTCACTTACCGACGTTGACAGATCCGTCTCTAGCCCCCGAAGGACACCATGCAGCCTACATTCTTGTACCTGTTCCTAATAATGCCTCTGGCATCAACTGGGATGAGATGGGTGAAAAACTAAAAGACAATGTGTTGACGTTCATGGATGAACGAGGATATTTGCCCAACATCAAGGAGCGCCTAGTCCATTGCAGTTACATCACACCTGACTACTTTGAGACTACGCTACAGGCCCACATTGGTAATGCCTTTGGCCCTGAACCCACATTGATACAGTCGGCATTCTTTAGACCCCATAACCGCAGTGAGGACATTGCTAACCTATATATGGTCGGTGCAGGCACACAGCCTGGTGCAGGTACACCCAGTGTGATGATGTCTGCAAAGATGACAGCCCGCTTAGTAGCAGAGGACTTTGCCATTGCCCCTGAGATTGTAGGGGGTATTGCTGAAGGGAAAGAGGCTTCTCTCGTTTAGGCGGTTGTTCACACAAACGAACGGCTTGTTTTTCCCCGATATGACAACTTTTGATCATCAGTGTTAACGGTTTAACCGATCACAACTTATCAGCTGAGGCCAGTTTGCTGTAATAGCGGCTGGCCTTTAATTTTAAGCATGATTATGTCTGTCATTTAGGATATGCGATCGCAAAGGTAAAGAAAAACTAAGAGTCTTTACCTACTTTTCAAAAACCAAGCCACTATCTTGGGTAAGCGAACATAATTAACGCTTTGATGGTGATTGGTCCATTAATCATCATTCAAGTCCGACAAGTGATAGGTATGAGGAGTTTATGTGTTGAGGTGACTTAGGCAAGCCTAGGCCATCTTGTTGATCGTTATACCAAGGAGTTCCCATGACACTTTTTCCCGCAATTATAGTGTTCGCTACAGTTTTTCTGCTCTTTTCCAAAGACGTCCTTGGCAAAAAAGAAGAGCCCAGGAAAAAGCTAAAAACTAATGCGTCTGAGACTAGTATGTCTGATGTATTGCTCAGATATAAGCTACTGAATGAACTGGGAGAAAAGCCCTAGCGACATCAACTTGTCCACAACTGCAATGTCAACTGGGCACCAAAATAGTGATGAGAGCCAGTTTATCTTCATAGAAACTGGCTCTCATTCTTGTTTTTTAAGTGCCATTAAACTTTAACCATCACAACGGCATCGTCCTATTAAGGCCTTTATCAGTTGCTTTTCAAGCATAGTCTTGAACAGACTCAACGATACAAACGACTGCCAACTACCAGCATTGCCCTGACTGTTTGTACTACACCTGACATAAAGGCCCCCTATGGGTCATGTATGAGATTTATCCGAAATCCATACTTAAGGGATTGTTGTTTAAGCGACAGCAGTCAAGGTGTCTGTCTATGTCTACACAACTCATCCCACAAAGCCCGATTTTACTCCGAGCCTATTGCGATGAAGATTGGTCAGTTGTATGTGACATCCATGATCGCGCTCGGCCCCATGAGCTAAAAGGTTCTTGCGATGCCAATAGCTTTTTGCCCCTGGCAGAGGACCCAGAAGATATCGACAATTTTCATCGCTCAGAAAAATTTGTTGCCTGCATTCAAGGCCAAGTCGTTGGTTTTGTCGGCATTGACGAAAATTTAGTTTCCTGGCTATATGTAGACCCAGATTACTTTGGCATTGGCATTGGCAGAGAACTTCTACAGCTAGGGTTAGAGCTCGCTGGCTCCCAAGCCTGGACAGTCGTTTTGAGTGGCAATACCCGTGCCCGTAGGCTCTACGCCAGCGAAGGCTTTCAGGTAGTCCACACATTTGAAGGTAGCAATGCAGGCTATCCATGCACCTGCCTGGAGCTATCCTTCAAGCCTAATCACATAAAATTACCCCAAGAACAAACGCAGTTTTATGCAGCCTAACTAGGTCAAGCTAAGCAAATAGTCAAATCATCATGAACACAGTCACAATTGTGTTGTTTGCGATCGCAGGCATCACCCTATGTTCTAACGTGTGGGCATATTGGCTCAACTCCAGATATCACACGTCTGACTATATGGGTGCATCAATTAATTTCCATGCCGGAAATTTTATGGTGGGCTTATTTATCGGTATAGGGATTGCCCTGCACATCAGCTGGCCATGGTGGTTAGGCATTATCGGCCTATTAGCCTGCTGGACTGGCAGCACTCCGCTTATGTGGCTTATCCATTTAGCCCTGGCTCCATTTCGTCGACCTCATCCCAGAACAACAGAGCTAAGACAAAGACAAATACATCGTTAACCTGCTTAACAAGACCTCGTATCTTGACCGTTGCTGATCCAGGAAATAACTTGACCTGACAGAATCTTCCTACATTGGCATTGATCAGATTAACGCTACCCGAGGATCAGCAACACTATATTTTTTGACCCATAAGACTATGCTTAGATCCACCATGAATATTCGAATTGCCCAGCGGCAAGATATTGAAACGCTGTTTGAAATCAGAACCAGCGTTATTGAAAATCATCAATCCCGTGAAGACATCGCTGAACTAGGTATTACTCCAGCATCGATCGCAGAAATGCTTGAAACCGACTGCTGCGCCTGGATTGCTGAACTAGATGGTGAGGATATTGGTTTCTCCATTGCCAATCAAACAGAAAAAAATATTTTTGGCATGTTTGTACGCCCCAGCTTTGAAGGTCGGGGTGCCGGTCGTCAGCTGATGCAAGCTGCTGAAGATTGGTTATGGTCCAGCAACATTAATGAGATTTCGCTAGTCACTGGAAATAATCCCAACTTGAGGGCTTATGGCTTTTATCTTCACCTGGGTTGGACACCCATCGCAGTCGAACAAGATGGAGACTTTGCAGGCGAGATGAAATTTATCAAACGTCGTTAAGAGTAAGGGTTACGTATACCGAATGATACTGTTGTTTCAAATTTATAAGCATGCACTAATGCAACGACTATTTTAAGTACAAAGAGGTATTAAGCATTATTTCAAATCGACTTTTTCTGTTTAGCTCAAAAAAGTGTTGGGCAATACTTAAAGCATCAGAATCATTATTCTAGATAGGTTCTCTACCACCAGAATGTTAGAAAAACTCTTCACTGGGACCGCTGTAGGATTTATTGCACTGTTAGCACTGGTCAAATCAACCTATGCATCTCCTAGCGAGCCAGTGACTGTCGATGTCTACGGCTCATCCTACAGTGTTGAGTTAGATCATGAGGCTACAGACCAGGTACTTAGAAACCAACCATGGTGGGGCAACAAAGCCCTCGCCAGCGAACTATGTGAAGCTTTAGTGTATGAAGGCGAAGACATTGCCAGTGTCGGATTTAACACAATGGAAATCAGTGGTGAAGATTACATTGAAGCTTATCTGGTCATGCCCCTCACCACATGTAGTGGACCAGTTTTAATTTCCCAAGCCGATATTGGACAAATGACTGGCGGCACATTTTTTGTTGTCTCAGGTAATGTTTGCTTCACAAGCAATTCAGAAACTCTCAGTGCTCAAGTGCGTAAGAATCATCCCCTGAGTCAGAACCTATACATAACGCCTCAAAATGTAAGCGTGTTAAATTGTGGCTATTTCAATAACTCAATCTTGTATTACTAGAGTTATCGGCGGCCCATTTGGAAGCTATAGATTTAAGCAGTGCACAAAATAGGCATCAACGGGTTACCGTTGACGCTTGTGTTTTATCTCCCATAGTAAACTGCTGAATGTATTCAGCAGTTTACTGCACACATAGTCGCTGATATTCAGAGCTCTCAGCTATAACTGTTGTTGTGAACGATGTGCGCCAAGCTACAGTTATGATGCCTAACGACAGCATCATAAAGATCAGCAAGGCCGTACCGATTGCATATTGGTCAAATGCAAACAAACCTAAGCGTGAGAGTGCTCGTCAAATGAGTCAGAAGGCTGCTTGAAAGGTAATGAACCACTAATCGTCCAGCACAAAACCGGACAAAATACGATGCAATAGACTGTCAGTACGGTAATTAGCTCGGTAGCGGTTAAAGCGTTAGATGTCATGAGAATCGCCTCCTAAAAATACACATTGCAGAGGCGCGTTCCTTCAGGAAAATATCCCTACTTCCGTCCTTCAATATTCAAAGCTTTTTGAATCAAAGGATGAACGGTCTTTACATCTATATTCTATGTTACACATACCCTAAATGGTCAAGGAGTACAGCCAAAATGTCTACAATTCATAACAGAATCAACCTGAATTTATCTAGCCACTAGAATCATTTTTTTTAGTATGAAAATCAGGTTACAAATCAAAACGATTGAGGTAAAGATTCTTGAATAGAGCTATTAGGGAATTGGAAGCTAATGACATTGACCAAATTATCCAATACTTTCTGAAAGCAGAGTCTAAGTTCCTTAAAGGCATGGGAGTTGAACCTACCAAGTTACCCAGTGCTGATGAATGGAAAGCCCTTCTGAACAAAGACCTTAACCGCCCAATATCTGAAAGACACTTTTACTATATTCTCTGGGAATTGGATAACCATGCCATCGGTCATTCCAACATTAATAAGATTACATTTGGTCAAGAAGCCTACATGCATTTACATCTCTGGGAACCTCAAACGCGCCAGAGAAATCATGGAACTTATTTTATTGGGCAAAGCATTAGCAAATACTTTCAGACATTTGAACTTAAACGATTAGTTTGTGAGCCTTATGCTATGAATCCAGCCCCTAATAGAACCTTGGCTAAAGTGGGGTTTGAGCTCGTTAAAACCTATGAAACAACTCCAGGCTGGATTAACTTTCAGCAAACTGTTAACCGATGGATATTAAGTGAAGAAAAATGGTCACAGTCTGCGGCCATGTGAGACCTCACACATCTCACTGAGTATCTGGATTTAAGGGCACAATATATTGATTATTGGCTCGAACATAACAGGTATAAGCAACAGCAAAGTCATCCACCACCCTACGCTGCACATCCCTTAAGTCTGCGTTCACTTTGAGCCAAGGTTGACCGTTGACCAGGCTAATGGCATCATCGCCCTCAAAGACAGAGTCAACAACCGCACCATAGGCCAGTACAACGATGACATCTCCGTTGTCGCTGCGACAGTTAAGGCCCAGGTTATCCGTCTCTACAACAACCCATTGCCAGTGGGGATACATGCCTCGGTTGCCCTGCACACGCGCTGAGAAAAAATCTCCGTTAGTATCAAACCGGGGTACATCACTCATCTGAGCCTGTGCCGCAGTAGCTATGGAAACTATTCCGAGAAATGATGCTAGGAATCCACGAGTAATCATCAAACTATCCCTAATGTTAGCTAGGTCAGAATAGCACTTGCAAAAAACATCCCAATGACAAACCATGGGCCTACATAAGTAGGCCCATGGTTGCAGGCTATCTCCTATTGAGCATGACTTGCCTGGTTATGCAGCCATATCAAATAACAGAATCTCAGTATCATCTGTTTGACCTGCTATGGAGACTGCTTCAGAGGCCGAAATTGCGGCTCCATCACCGGCACTAAGGAGATTCTTATTCAAGTTAATCTGCCCGCGCACCACCTGAACCCAGGCAAGACGATTGTCTTGCAGCGTATAGTCAACTTGCTCGTTGAGCCCTAGTTGAGCTGCATAAAGATTCATATCCTGATGGATGGTGATGGATCCATCGCGACCGTCTTGGGAACCAACCAAGCGTAATCTGCCCTGTTTTTCTTCAGGGCTAAAGTACGTTTGTTCATAGCCAGGCTCAATGCCTTGCTTGTCAGGCAACACCCAAATTTGGAGAAAGTGTACAGGACTCTCTTTAGAAGCATTGTACTCACTGTGGCTAATGCCACTACCTGCAGACATGCGCTGCACATCACCAGGGCGGATGATGGAGCCATTGCCGATACTATCTTTATGCTCTAAAGCACCGTCCACAACATAGGAAATAATCTCCATATCGCGATGGCTATGGGTAGGAAACCCGCGCCCTGGAGCCACTTTGTCTTCATTGATAACCCGCAGAGTACCAAACCCCATATGGGCTGGGTCATAATAGCTGCCAAAAGAGAAGGTATGACGGCTATCGAGCCAACCAAAATTAGCGCTACCTCGTTCTGATGCAGGGCGAACAGTCATCATAGGTCTACCTCCCGTGTGGTGTATTGGGTGGAACTAATCCAATTATGAATTGCGTCTTTAAAAAAGACAATAATCAATTCAATTGACGCATTGTCCTTTTTTAGGCAACAATGAACCTACTTGAGATTCACGAAAAAAGCTATTCAAGATTGATTGAAAGGATAGGTCAGCATGGATAAGTTTGCGGCCATTCATGCCTTTGTACAGGTCGTGGAAGCTAAGGGCTTTGCCGCCGCGGCGCGGGACATGGGGATGTCGCGATCAGCAGTCAATAAATTAGTGATTAGCCTAGAAACAGAATTAGGGGCACAACTTTTGCAACGCAGTACCCGCAAGGTCACGCCAACGGCGACGGGTACCGCCTTTTACGAACGCTGTTTGGGTATTCTGGCAAACCTAGAGGAAGCTGAACTGGCAGTTTCCCAAACCCAAGTTGAACCGGTCGGACCGCTGCGAATCAATGCTCCAATGACCTTTGGCACCATGCATTTAGGCCCCATTCTGGCAGATTTTATGGCGCAATATCCTGGAGTCCAAGTACAGCTAACGTTGGAAGATCGGTTTATAGATCCATTAGCAGAGGGATTCGACCTCACGGTACGCATTGCCCAACCCCAAACATCCCTGCAGTTGGTGGTGCATGAATTGGCTCAACTCAATTGTTTACTCTGCGCTGCCCCTGAATATTTATGGCATCAAGGAATTCCTCGATCAGCACAGGATTTGGGTAACCATAATTGTTTGGCCTATGGTGAATTGTCAGGTCGCCATGAGTGGGTATTATCAAATGGTAATAAAGAAAATAGAGTCACTGTCACTGGGTCAATGTGCTCAAATAATGGTGAAGTGCTCAGGGACGCATCCATTCGCGGATTGGGGATTGTTTTATTGCCTCAGTTCATTGTTAAGCAAAGTTTAGCTTGCTGGGACCTGCAAGAAGTGGTGTTGGATTATCAACCTCAGGCATTATCGCTATGTGTGATTTACCCGATCAATCGACACTTATCCCCTAAAGTACAGCTGCTAACAGCATTTTTGCAGAAACGATTTGAACGATTGTTTACGCCATAGCTGAGCTAGCTTGTATGGGTCGTGTTACCTATCAACTAGCCCTTCGCTAATCGTTCACAAACAAACGATTCCATCTCTTCATAGAGAAACTGTAGCTTGAGACCTGACTCGATATCAGCAGCTTGATCACTGAGTTCCATAAGCTCACCCACCCGATTGGCAATGATTTCGCTGGAATTGTAGAGAGTGTCAGGGGTTATGCCACCTCGACGTCCGGCTTCTAAAAAAGTGGCTTCCAGGTCTTCTCGCAAGTAAGCCGGGTCGATAATCCCGTTAGGAAAGCTCACCGCCAGATAAGCGCGGCACTCTAGCTCCATGCGATCAACGCTGTTATTCAACATCACGGAGTAGCCATCCTGATCCACAGTACCTGCTACTTCAGGGGTATTTTCAGCAGGAATTACCTGGGCTATCGCCGGCGTTCCATAGAACGCTACGGAGCCAAGGACAAAAAGCAGAAACGATTTCATAGGGAAGCAGGGGTAGAGCATGCTGACATGTGGGCCTAACCAGATACTATATCTTTACACTGATGTAACCACGGGTTTTGCCCAGTTTTTAGAGTGTTTTTTAGCTTGTCTTAACGTATTACGCTGTTTATGCAAATCACTCAGCCCCAAAGTCCAGACACCCCTATTCACCCAATTTTTGACCGCCCCTGGTATCGCCGATTTGAAGCGTGGCTTGGCAACTCATCTCCCCTCGGCAATGCGTCTATTTTTCCACCGGAAACGTTCCCTTGGGCAACAACACTTGAGAACAACTGGACTGTCATTCGCCAAGAGCTGGATCAGGTGTTAGCTGATGTGGATGCTCTGCCCAGTTTTCAGGATATTATGCCGCGCCAGAATCGGATTAGCCCAGATAATAAATGGAAAACCTATTATTTTTGTGCGTTTGGCTTTGTTGCTACTAAAAACTGTGAAAAATGCCCTCAAACCTGGGAGCTGCTCCAGGATATTCCTGGCTTAAAGGTGGCTTTCTTTTCTATTTTGGCCCCTGGGAAACACATCCCTGAACATCGCGGCAAACACAAAGGCCTAATTCGCTATCACCTGGGTCTCCGGGTGCCAGAACCGAAGGAAGCCTGTCGCATTCGGGTGGACACCACCATTACCCATTGGGAAGAGGGCAAAAGCTTGATCTTTGATGACACCTACTACCACCAGGTTTGGAACGACACCAATGGCTATCGTGTGGTGTTGTTTTTAGATATTGAGCGCCCCTTTAATTTTCCTCTGTCTTGGGTAAATGCGGCTATATCCAAACTTTTAGCGCTATCACCTCAGGTGAAACAGGCTAAGGAAAATTACGAAAGCTTTAGCCGGTAGAAACGGTGTATAGAGGCGTCTGTAGAGGCGTTCCCTGGAACGCCTCTACAGACCTACCACCATCTGACTGCCAGCATGGGTAGCTCTGGCAAATCGTCTTCCGTTGGCCACTCGACTGGCTTGTAAGTTCCAAAAATATGGTCCCACCAGTCAACGCCCAGGCCAAAGTTGTGGTTCCACATGCCGTACTTGTGGTGTATGTAGTGGACGGGCATCTTCATCCAGAAGCACTTGCGAGGGTTTTCATGCTGTAGCTGGTGGGCATAGGCAGAAAAGGCGGCATACACTAGCGCGCCGCTGGCCCAGCCTAAACCCACCAGCAGGGAAAAGATAAAGGGAATGGCCATTGCGATCGCACTTCCCACGACATAATCTCGAAACTCCCACACCACACCCTGGCCTTCATTGCGGCGATGGTGATCGCGATGGCGCTGGCCAATTTGAGGGGAGGAATGCATTAGCCGATGCAGCCAATACTCAACAAAACTGGCAAACACAAAGGCCGCTACAAAGCTAATGACAAAAACTAGAGGCTGAGGCATTGATAACTCCATTAAGGACAAACACAGAGGCACGCCAATAAATCTACTGCTTCATCTTATTATTGTGAAGGATTTTTACGCAGACAAGACGGATTGTGAAGTTGCCCATGCCCCATGCCCCCATGCATTTATCCTTAACTGTGTTTGCGATGGCCGCCCAGTGGCAGCAACGAGCCTTTACCCGTCAGCTGCCCCAGGCCCAAGCCATCCAAGCTCGCTTTCTACAAAAATTACTGAAAGAACAGCAAGACACGGTCCTGGGAAAAGCATTAAAACTAGACCGCATCAGTAACCTTGAGGAATTTCGCCAGCGGGTGCCCTGTTGGCGCTATGACGGATATTCCCCTTATTTTGAACGGGCGGCAGCCGGCGAAACTAACGTGGTGTCGCCGTTTCCGGTGCAGGATTTTAACATGAGCAGCGGCTCCACCGGCAGCCGCAAGCTCATCCCCATCACTAAACGAGTCCAGCAAACTCGCTCCTATGCCAATCAGGTTGCCATGGGTTATGCCTTTGAGCAAGCTCAAGCCCAGGGTAGAGGCTTGGGGCAGCTATTGCTAACCACATTGATTACGCCCTTAGGGCAAACTGAGGGTGGCATTACCTATGGCCACGTCAGCGGCAATCAGATAAGAAGCACCCATCCTTGGGTCTTCAAACAGCTATTTCCCCAGCCCTACGACGCCATGCGGGTGAGCGACACAGCTGCCCGTAACTATGTCTGTCTGCTATTTGGACTCCGTCAGGAAAACCTCACGTCCATAGCTGCCAACTTTCCGCTCATTATGCTGCAGTTTTGCAGCTACTTAGAACGTTTTGGGCCAGCCTTGATCGATGATATTGGCCGCGGTGATATTTCCCAAGACATTCTTCTAGAGCCTGAACTGCGTCAGACTCTACAAAAACACCTATCGCCTCAGCCGCAACGGGCCAAACAGCTACAAACCTTACTCAAGCAACATGGGTGTTTATTACCCCGCTATGTCTGGCCAAATTTATCTTTTTTGGTCACCGCCCGTGGCGGCCCCTCAGATTTTTACTTCGAGCGTTTTGACAAATATTTTGGCAAAACACCGATTTTTGGGGGCACCTATGCCGCCTCAGAAGCCACATTTGGTAGCTATTGTCGACTTGATGCAGATGGGGCTATTTTAGCTATCAAAACAAACTTCTTTGAATTTGTTCCTCCCGATCAATGGGAAAAGAGCAATCCCCAAACGTTACTGCCTCACCAGCTAGAAGTGGGTGAATATTATCGCGTGCTCGTCACCAACTACTCAGGTTTTTGTCGTTATGACATTGGCGATGTCCTACAGGTGGTGGATATGTACCAAGGTGTGCCAGTAATCGTCTTTCGTTATCGCCAGGGGGGAGTCCTCTCAGCGATTTCAGAAAAAACCACTGAATATCATGTTACCCAGGCAATGGCAGCTTTGCAGGGCAATCTCCCCATCGAAGATTTTTGCGTCACTCTCTCAAAATCTCTCATTGATCCCTATTACGTTCTCAATATGGAATTGGCAGAAGCGACAAAACTCGCTGAGCCACAACAGTTTTTGCGGACATTTGACCGCCATATGCAACGGGCCAATGAGTCTTATGCATTGAAGCGTAAGAAGAATGATATTACCTCCCCTCAGCTCAATCTTTTAGCCGCCGGTAGCTTTAAACAACTACGACAGCAGCGTTTAAAGTCAGGGGTTTCTGATGATGCCCAGGTAAAACTATCGCACATTAGTAGCGATCGCACATTGCTGGATGGCATAACAATCATTCAGCAGATTCGTTAACCCAGAGGCCCTACCTTAGATTGGGAGCAACCTCAAAACGGCGTATATTGCACTGAGAAATAAATCCCACTGTCCTGCAGGCCTTCATCGTCCGTATCCAAATCAACTAAGGGAATGCCCCAGTCTATGCGGGCTGACACGTTGTTGCTCTGTTGCCAGAGTAGGCCAAAACCAATACCTGCTAGCGTATCGGGTCCCGGTGAACTCCCGTCATCATTCCAAACGGTGCCCACATCGACAAAGGGTGTCACTTGCAACAGGCCATCCAGCTCTGGCACCCTGGCGATGGGCCAGCGCAGCTCTGCCGATAACAGCGCCCCGTTATCCCGTCGCAAAGCATCTTGCCGATAGCCCCGTACGCTTTGAGCACCGCCTAAACTGAACTCTTCCTGGGAGAGCAAATCGTCAGTGGTAACCTGAATGTCACCCCGTAGAAAAAAGAGCTGATCTGGTTTGCCCAACAGTTTCACCCATTGTCCCTGGCCTCGCCAGGAAAAGAAACGGCTGTCAGGTGCATCAGTATTGATGTTGGCACCGAGTAAATCAACACCGACATTGAACTGCGATCGCAATGCCAGTACATGACGCTGACTCCGCTGGGTCCATTCTTGAAAAAACCGCACAGTGCTAATGCGAGTGCGGCCATTCTCATCGGCCCCCGGAGACAGGGGAAATGGCCCAATATCATCAAGGCCTAAACGGGTCTGGCTGGTTTGGTGGGAGAGTGTGAGGCCCAAAGCCGCCGACTGGGTGGGGGTTTCAATCAAAGGGCGACGATAGCCCAACTCATAATAGGCACTGTCAGAGGAAATATCGAGCACTGAGAAGGCAGAATTGATCACCTGGCTATCGGCATACCCAGCGGCCAGTCGCACCGTATCATCATTGGGGCTAACTGGCAGAGTATAGCTAAAGTCCACACCATCACTGCCATCAGTGTGCTTATAGCCCAGAGTAATGCGATCGCCAATACCCAATAAGTTGCCTTCGTCTACACCGACACTTACCTGAGTCCCCCCAATATTGGGCGACCGGCTGTTGGCCAAGCCCGTATTCACCGCAAATGAATCAGCCTCAACAATATCGATAACCAGCAAACTAGTGCCCTGGCTCACACCTGCCTGCAAATCAGCAGAAACTGTCTCAATTAATGGATCTAGCTGTAACCGCTGCAAACCCGCTAAAAGGTTATCAACGTTAAGCGGTGGCTGGGCCACCAAACCCACACGGCTCCTCACATAGTCGGGCTGTAACCGCTGGGTGCCCCGAACAATAATTTCTTCTAACTCACCCTCAATCACTTGAACAATGACCGTATCATCGACCAGGGTTTGGGGTGGAATAAACGCCCCTGACGTTAAATATCCTGCCTCTAAATATCGATCAGTAATGGCCGAACGCAGTTGTAACAGTTCATTAAAACTAACCTGGCGACCACGGTACTGGTCCAGCAGATCCGCAAAATCGTCTGCATCAAAAATCGTACTGCCAACAACTTCAATATCTGCCACATAGAAAGCAGCATCACCCTCACCTAAATCATCCTGCGGCGATAATGTATCTCCACCAGGCGATAGCAACTCATCGGGCGAAGGTAACGAAGGTGGCAAGGGTTCATCTGGCAACGGTATGTCGGGGGGGATATCAGGAGGGAGCGGTATGTCGGGGGGGGTATCAGGAGGGAGCGGCGATACCTGGGCTATGAGAGCGCCTTCAGGCCTTTGGCCAATAGCCGAATACAAGAGTAAACAGCCACATTGCCCTAACCCCAACAATACTTTAGCTAAGAATTTGTCTCTCAATGCCATAATCCGATTGATATGCCATCCGGCAAAGTTAGAAACTATAAGCTGCCTCCGGGTGTCCCGTTGGTGGCATAATTTTCAACGTTTCAGCAGTATGAGCGTTTGATAACGGGGTCTAGAATAACAGAGAAGCGATGTCAACGAACCTATTCCAATGGCATCAATATCGCCTACCAACAACGTTAATCTGCTTTCATTAGCTAAATTATTCCAGATTGGAGCGGCAACATCAGGGTAAAACACGTTCCCTGTCCTAAAGTAGATGTCACATCAATAGAGCCACCGTGCTTATCAACTACAATCTGCCACACGATAGCTAAGCCCAAACCTGTCCCCCGACCAACCTCTTTGGTTGTAAATAAATGATCAAAAATGCGTGGTTTGATCGCTTCATCCATACCTGCGCCATTATCTTCAATTTTTATCACAATATTATTACTATTTACTGCCAAGCCAGTGCTGACAGTTATCAGATTTACTCGGGATTGACCCATGTCACAACTGGATGATTGATTAACATCATCCAACGTATCAATGGCATTGGCTAACAGATTCATAAACACCTGATTGAGTTGCCCCGCAAAACACTCAATTTCCGGAATATTCTGGTAATGTCTCTTAACTTCGATTTCTGGCCTAGTTTCATTGGCCTTGAGGCGATGCCTCAGAATTAGCAATGTGCTATCAAGACCTTCATGGACATTAAACAATACCTTATGTTCTTTGTCTGCCCGTGAAAAAGTTCGAAGACTATCGCTAATATTATGAATACGCTCCATGCCAGTGAACCATGAAGACAAAATCTTTTCTAAGTCCTGGCGTAAAAAGTCCCATTCAATTGTTTCAATCTGCTCTTGAATGGCCTGCCCTGGCTCTGGGAATGTCTTTTGGTACGCTTCAACTAAAGCTAACAGATCTTGAATATACTCTTGGAGAGGCCCTAAATTACCTTGCAAAAAACTAATGGGGTTATTGAGCTCATGGGCTATACCTGCCACCAAATTCCCCAATGCCGACATTTTTTCGCTTTGGACTAGCTGTAACTGAGCCTGCTGCAATTTGTTTAGGGAATCTGACAATTCAGCCGTACGTTGCTCAACCCTATGTTCAAGTTCTTGAGCTAATTGTTGCAGCCGAGATTCTGCCACAGTTTTTTCAGTAATCTCCTGGGTTAACAATTTATTTTTTTCTTCTAACTCTTGAGCCAGAAATTTCAAATGCAAATGAAGTTTGACGCGAGCGATGACTTCTTTTTGCTGAAAAGGTTTAGTGATATAATCTACAGCCCCCATCTCTAACCCGCGCACTTTATAGTCAGAATTCGAGAGGGCGGTCATAAAAATAATGGGTATTGCTTTCGTTTTAGCGTTAGTCTTTAGCCGCTGACAGGTCTCAAAACCATCAATACCTGGCATCATCACATCCAGTAAAATGAGACTAGGCTGAGCATATTGAGCCTGTTCAATGGCAGATACTCCATCAGTAGCAACCAGCATCGTCCAATCATTACCTTTTAGCGCATCGGACAGCATTTTTAAGTTTGTGGGTTTATCGTCCACAAGCAAGATCCGCACTGGTTTATCACAGGAGACACTCATAAAAATCTTCTCGATGACACGTGAACTTGCAATAGTTGTTTGATTTCTGAAATTTGAAAATTTTCAGCCAACTTTTGTAGGGTGTTAATTAACTGTTGTGATTGAGCGTCTGTCACCACTAGGGTCTTTAGCTTTTGTTCAATATCTTGAACATTCCCCATCATCGCCCAGTCATAGAGCTCATCTAAAACAGCATCGGGAATTAAAACAGGTATATGGACACCTATGTCAGCAGGCTGACGTGTGTCAAGGGTAAGATTATTACAATCACTCTCATCATATATCCACTGTAGGTTGAGTAGTGTTTTTAGTGTTTCTGTTAAAGCATCTAAATCAATGGGTTTGGGTAAGAAAACATTAGCTCCAGCAGCTAAACTTCGTTGGCGGTCAGCTTCAAAAACACTAGCGCTGATGACAATAGTAGGTATGGTATTGAGCTCTTGTGTCTGGCGTAACTGCTGAAGAAATTCAATGCCATCTAAATTTGGCATGATCAAGTCAGTGATAATCAGATCAGGGGGTTGCTGTTTGACAAACTCTAAGCCTGAGAGACCATTATCAACACTATGGGCTTGGAATCCCATGTAATCAAGAAAATCTAACAACAGGTTAGAGTCTTCTGCACTGTCATCAACCACTAAAATACTGGGGACTTTCCCTTTAACACCAACAATGGTGTGATTTAAAGCTATAGGGTTATTACCATCGCCATAGTCCAATACAGGAATTTCCAAGTCCATCCAAAATAGACTGCCTTCTCCTGGAGTACTACGCACCTGAAGTTGGCTACCCATTAAATTGACAATTTGTTGACTAATCGCCAACCCTAAACCTGTGCCTTCTGACTTACGCTGGCTATTATCAACCTGTTCAAAGGGTCTAAAAATCTGTTCCAATTGATCCGCAATGATGCCAATTCCCGTATCTTCAACCGATATGCGTAACCGACAACTGTGAGGTAGCTCTGGTGAATGACCAGAATGGAGATTATCCAATTGTTCTACTCTGAAAGTAACGCTGCCTTGATCGGTGAATTTGATCGCATTGCCCATCAAATTGATTAAGACTTGGCGAAATCGTTTTTCATCAATCCGCACGATCTGAGGCAGGGGGTAATCAAAGTCAACGTTAAAAGCCAGCTGCTTGGCACTGGCCCGAATTTGACACATCTCAGCCACACCAGATAAAAGTGGTTCTAGATACACATCTTTGGGAAACAGTTCAAGCTTACGTGCCTCAATTTTTGCAAGGTCCAAAATATCGTTAATCAAAGTAAGCAAATGATTGCCACATTGATGAATAACTGAAATTTTATTGTGTTCTTCGTTCGTTAACGTCCGTGAGTTTTGCAAAATTTGGGCATATCCCAAAATGCCATTAAGGGGAGTACGCAACTCATGGCTCATGTTGGCTAGAAACTCACTTTTTGCTTGATTAGCACTATCAGCAGCCTGTTTAGCTTGAGCCAGTTCTTGGGTGCGCTCCTTTACTCTTGTTTCCAGGGTGAGCGAATAATCCAAAAGCTGTTGGTTAGAAAATTCTAATTGTTGATTTGTGAGCTGTAACCGATGCTTTTTAAAGCGACTAGTCGTTGCGATCGCGCTACCCACCAAAGCAGCCATCGGTGATACCACAGGGGCTACCCATCCCAGCAGAAAGCTGACATAACTTCCCCCCAGCAACAACATAGTACCCATTGCCGTGACAATGCTTGGCATTAAAAACCAGCGCTGCTGACGATTTTCTTGATGATTATAGGTTTCCAAAAACCAGTTGCCCACGGTTCCAAATAAGGACCATAGGATAATCCAGGCCCATTGATACTCCCATGTCCATCCCTTCAATAAAGGTCGCTGTCCCAGGGCAATGTTTAATAGATAACTGGTAATGTTGGCATGGACAAGCACACCAGCCATACGCTGATCCGTAGGCATGAAGCTATTACTGTAGGGAGTACCAAAAAAGTCCTTAGTACTGGCTGCCACTGAACCGATATAGACAATGCGATCGCGCATCAAATTCTCAGGAATCTTACCAGCCAGCACATCCATAATTGAAATTTGCTGATATCGCTGACTGGGACCATGCCAACCCATCAAAATTTGATAGCCCCCGAGTTCACTATGGGTATAGCCTGCCGTCCGTCGCACCATTGGCAAAAAATCAGCCTGCCCTAACCGAAAGTGCTGGCGCTCAGCATTTATAGCTTCAAGAAAAATATTATCCTTTTCTAAATAATTAAGGGCGACTTGAGTACCCAACCCAGTTTTAATAACAGACGTTCGTTTATCTTCAGCAACGATTAAAATACGTCGAATTGTTTGATCCTTGTCTACCACAAAATCGGCAACAGCCACCTGGCCAGAGTCTGCCAAGATCGGTGGAGGGGCTACCTGCGTACCAAACACCTTTTCAACACCGATGAGTTGAGGCGTTGTCTTAAAAACATCCAATAATTGTTGGTGCCCTGGTTCTTCTGGTAAATCTCGATAAAGATCTAACCCAATCACTCGAGGCTGTTGAGCTCGAATATTGTTCAACACCTGGGCCAAGGCTTCATCAGTAATCGGCCAGTGCCCCAACGCCTGGATATCTGGCTCATCTATTGTGACCACCACTACCCGCTCGTCAGTAGGCCCTAACCAACGACGACGATAGAACTCATCGCGTATAGTCCATTCCAGCAAATTTAATAGACCAAACCCATTAGCAAACATCACAATAGCTGCCACGCTGGGTGCCACAAGCCAAATGGGCTTAGCTTGTTGAATAAATTGTCTCAGGGCAATTAAAAACACGTACTGATTAATCTATCTGTCAAAATTACACTCCATGCAGACGTTATGAAGTATTCAAGATTTGCTGTCTAAATCAGTCAATGATGATCGACACACACCCTTCACCAGCAAAGTTTAGACTTCATTTTTAACAGATAATATACGCTGCGGGTTAATTAAAGAAAAGAATGCTCTAACAGTACATCTAAACCAACCGATCCAAGGAATTCAGTCCAATTAGTAGCCGTATCAGCCTGGGTTTGAGAGTTGATTTGTAGTGCAGCCAGTTGCTCAGCAGCATCGTACCAAATACCAGCCTGGGCTAATGCCTTAGCTTTAGCTAAACCATCTTGCGTAGGACAATCTGCCTGAGCCAGCACCAAGGCCATATCAACTCGCTTAATCCAAGCTGTCACGTAGGGACTACCTGGATTAATATAGTTGCCCGTTTGCAACGTTACATACCATTGATAATATTCACCAATGGATAATTCTGGAGCCCCCTCTGGCAGAGTAATCCTTAAAATGCCATCAGCCTCATTCAGAGGAACAACCTGACGATAAATGACGGATTGCGTCTCATCTTTAAGACTAAAAATTGCAGTATGAGCCTCAGTTTCAGGCAAATAAGCCATGATTGTAGGTCGCGCTGAAACAGTGAGGCCATAAAGACTTGATGGGGTTACCGCCAACATAGCAGTCCCATTGTTGTTATGGGCGAATTCATCTACTGTGCCACCATTTGGCAAGAATAGTAGTGCAATATCTTCAGCATCCCCTACTCTAGACGCGCCACTCGCAGCTTGGTCAGGGGCAGAGTTTTCTGGCGGTGGAATAAAGCCAATGCGCGTCGCACCGCCATCTGCACTTGCAGGCGCTGAATTATCTTGAGGCGGAATAAACCGAATACGACTACCGCGGGAAGCTCCCCCATCAGCTTGAGGGGGGGCGGTGTTATCACTTGGAGGAATAAAGGTCACGGCTAAGCCAGGCGCTAGGGTGACTAGCCAGACACCTAGAACCGTCCCAGCAAATCTGACCAAACGTATCGAAACGCCACACTTCATAGTCATCAGCCTCACTCAACCCCCAGTAAGATTTCTGAAGTAATGATCCATAGGAACACAATCTTGCAGATGCCCCTTCTGAAAGCACCAAAAGCATGACTGACCTTCGGCACACCGCATCAAAATTGAAGGCTCAAGGTTCCTTTCAAAAAATATGCATTATATGCAAGCACCAAGACGTCAACTAGAGATAGAGTAATTCTTTAATAAACAGATTTCTAATGGGAATTGTAACTATTTAGCAACAATATCGCTGTCATCCATGACAGGTCTTTGTCAATTTTAATAAAAAAGAAACCATTTACCCTTATTTATTTCAGCACCTTACGGCGCAAAGTAATAAAAAGATTATCAGAAAAACCTTTGCCATGGGCTTTCCCCGTAAATCCACGGAAAGACTGTTGTGAAAAAGCATGGGCAGTTTTTCCGTAAATCCACGGAAGTTTCTCGTCTTCTTTTAACAGACTGACCTCAGAGCCAATTACCAATGAGTACATAGGCTGACCAGAAAAAGGGATCAGCAAAGTCTTTTTTGTTTAAAAGGTTTAATTGTGCCTGGCGCAGGGCTTCTGCTTTAGTTAGTCCAGATTGTCCTAAATTTTTATACACATCGATCATCAGCTGCTTAGCCACTTCATCCTTAACAGACCAAAGTGTGGCCAACGTGGAACGGGCCCCCGAGCGCACCGCTAATCCAGCCAAACCTAGCAAGGCCCGATCATCCCCTGTAGCAGTTTCACAGGCACTCAAGGTTAATAGCTCAATCGCCTGACTACGATCTGCTTCTCTACGTTCCAGGAGTTCTGACAGTTCATTGATATTGATCGCCCCATCCCAGGTCAGGAAAAAAGTTTGGCTAAAATCAGAGCTAAACTGACCATGACTTGCCAAGTGAAGAATATTGACTTGGCGAGCGGCCAAGCTTTCGCGTAAGGCTTGACGCGTAAACTGTTGATCTAATAGCTGAGATGACGGAAATAGCTTACTGATATTGGCCACCTCTTCTTTAACTGCAGGCAATGCAGCAAAACGGCCACGAGCTTGACTAATACCAGCAACAATCCCCCTAGCATCTTGGCTATCTAATGCATTAGCAGGTAGAAGCTTTAAACCAGGGGATAGGGCAACAGCATATTTTTCAATTAGGTACTGCTGTCCATCGTGGAGAGCGGCCATGGGCAAATTGCGTAGCAGACCGTCTAAAACAAATACCAGTGTTTGATCCGACTTGAGGATACCAGCGTCTTCTGCCGGACGGATCAACCAGCTATACAGGGTTTGAGCATAGCTTAACTGTTCCTGGAAATCGGTAGATGGATGCAAGCTCGCCAAAAATGAACGCAGTGTTACCTCAAGAGTCGTGTATTCAATCTTGGTTTCGTAAACTTGCAGCGGCTGCTCGAACTGAGAGTAAATGACCGCCAATCGATCATCCAGAATGATGGCATAAACAACTGTAGCGTTGGGATCAATTTGCTCCACGTTACTACTCTCGATGTCGATACAAGCTTCCCGGAAGAAATTATCTAATGCAGCTATCTGCAGGTTTTCTAAAACGAGTCGTGCTTTTTCTAAAGAGTCCTGACTACCTTCTATTAGGAGTTGGGAAACAAGATCTCGATAAACGGGCTCGACCTGCTCTCGATAAGAAAATTGAATATCTTGATTGATCGCTAGTAGATCTCCTCTTAAAAGCTGAAGGGCTTCCACAGCCTTGGTATAAGCTTCGATTGATGATTGTAATTCTCCCTGCTGCTCAAATAGCTTTCCCAGTTGCCAGGCTGACTGAGCAATGATGTCTACTGACTGAATTGATTCGGCTATAGCAAGGGATTTTTGGGTCAGATTAAGGGCATCGGTAGATTGTTGGTTCTGACGATAAAGCTGTCCCAACTGAAAGAGAGAATACGCTTCTGCACGCTGATCTTTGAGTGCGTTTGCGGCCTGAGCACCATTGTTCAATAGCTGATGTATTTGAGATGCAGATAGGGGCTGAGCATCGCGGGGGAGGCGGGCCAGGTGGTGAGCCAGGTTCACCGTACTGTATATGGTTGTCCGGCTCAGGGGCAGGGTAACAAGCTGTGTTTGAATTTGCTCTGTGATTTTTGGAATCGCGATGGTGTCGTTAAGTTCAATATAGGTGGAGAGTTTATCTAAACGAGCCTGGAGCTGATCGAGGGGAGTGAGCGCCGCGTCCTCTGCAGCCTGGAAGTACTCTAGTGCCTTATGGGGTGACTCTATCCTGGCGACCAATTTACCAATACTTAAGAAAATAGAACTGAGTTCAGATTGAGATGCCTCTAAATCGCGGGCAATTTCAAGACTTTGGGCCAGAGCGTTATAACTCTGCTGGGGAGAACCAATTAGCTGTAACGCTTGCCCCAAACTGCGCAGTGCTGCAATTTTTAACTCACCATCAGGCATCGTATCCAACTGTTGCGTAATGGTTTGCAACTGTTGTTTGGCACGTCGGTAAAACCCTAACGTTTGTAATGCCTGGGCCTGATTAATGCGAGCCCCCAACACACCTGCTGTGTCACCGACTTGGAGATAGTACGTCTCCGCCTTTTGCCACAGATCTAGAGCCGCTTTAGCCTGCCCACTATGGTTAAGGAGAAGGCTGGCTTGCGTATTCAGAGTTTGAGCCCAAAGAATGGGTTCTGCAAGGGAGGCGCTCTCTAGCAACGTGCGACTATTTTCAATTGCTTGATGGGCCTGGTCCCAGTGATTGAGCGCTTGATGGGCAGAGGCAATCCCATTCCAGCCCATGACTTGACGGGCTAGATCTCCCTGTTGAGCAGCCTGCTGGACTGCCATTTGCCATTGTGTAACAGCAGTGGCGAACTGTCCTGAGCGGTAGTAAGTGCGTCCGGCAGCCAGGGGGTCTGTCTCAGGGGCAATCTGCAACGCAGCGGGTACATCTTCGGTAACGGCTGGAACAGGTAAAACAAGGGGGCCAAGGGCGATCGCAACTGCCCCCAAAAATCCCAATACCCCAATCCCAAACCAACGGAGTCCTTTAAAGTAGAAAGACAAACGCGCCATAGCCTGACTTTTGCCCTAATGCAACCAGAATTTTCCTAAAGCAACAATAGCGTTAAGCAGATAAAAGCATCCTTTTTCTCCCATAATTTAACGAGGCGATAATGAACAGGTAGCCCTGAAATTGGGTGGAACAGTGGCATTAGCTGTAACTAGCTCAACTTGACCCAGCTCATTCTTGTACCAGACATTGGCCTCCGCTAATGTCGCATCAGTGGACACATCCGGTACCTCAACCTGCACGTCACCCTGGGTGGGGTTGAGAAAAGCAGTGAGGTCGCGGGTATCAGTCCAGCTGAGAGCTTGACTCATATTCTCAGTCGGAACCACAGGAACGCCCCCTCGCCCCGTGGCAACAAACCGATTACTCCCCCCCGTACATCCTTGAGCAACCTGGTTACTCGTATCAGCCAAGCTTGCAGGCAATTCTACCAAACCGGCATCTGGTTGGACATCAAAGTTACTAATGGCAACCGTACCACTAAGACCAAACTCAGAACTTGCGGTAATGTCGTTATTTGGGGTGAGTTGCCCACGGAACACTAACCCAAACAGCCCCTTGGTCGTAATATCAATGTTGCCACCACTCCCAAATACTGCATTGGCAACAATGTCACTGTTCTCTAAACCAACTATCACGGGAGCCGTTAGGGTAATGTTTCCCCCGGTTGCCATGCCCGTGGCACTGGTAATAATTTGACTATTCTGACGCAGCAAGATAACGTCAGTTGCCATGATGTTGAGATCCCCTTCATTACCTCCAGTTACCTTAGCTTGAAGGGTGCCATTGTTCAGAGAGAGTCTCTCAGTAGAAATCGTTAAGTTACCCGCAGCACCGCCATCAAGACTATTGACTGAGACACTGCCCCCATCACGAACCGTAATCTGGTTACCGATGAGATTAACTGAACCCGCATCGGCACTGGTTCTCGAACCAGACATAATGGCGCTACCCAGGAAATCATTTGTCGATTGTCCTATGACCTCAATGTCATCGGCACGAATCGTTACGCTTCCTGCATTACCAGTTCCATCCGTAGACGCTGTAATTTGCCCACCGTTATACACAGTTAAGCGATTTGCTTCAATATCTAACGACCCACCATTGCCCGTCGAACCAGTCACTGCATTGGCCACTAAACCACTGACTGCCCCAGTAAAATCTATAATCGGATCAGCAACGTCTATTTCATCTGCTCGAATAGTAATATTTCCCCCATCCCCATCTCCAACTGTGTTGACAGCGACTTTACCCCCCTGCACAACACTTAATCGCGGCGTGGTGATACTCAAGTTGCCAGCATTACCAGTGGAGTCAGGTTCAGCCGTAGAAAATAGACCACTTGACAAAGGTCCCGCTACAGATGTGTTAAATCCAGTGATTTCCACGAAGTCTGTTGCCACCACGACTAACTCACCAGCATCACCACCTGCCCCTTGAAGCGGCCCTGTGCCTATCTGGGCTCCATCACGTAGGACTAAAGATCCAACATTCAGTTTTAAATCACCCCCATTTCCAGCATCAGAGCCTACTCCAAACACATCATTAGTCAACCGTGAAATACCCTGAGCAATTAATTGCTCAGCAGTAATTTCAATGTCTCCTCCTCGTCCAGTGCCAAACGTGCCTGAACTAAGAACAGTTGCAGCTTCATTTCCGTCAGGATTACCCAAAAGAAAAATCTCGTTTGCGTTGATGGTCATACCCCCACTAACACCTGAAGCCTCAGTATCGGTGATGATCCAGGCGGCTTGACTCAGTAATAACTGGCTGACATCAAGTACCAAATGGTTACCTCGTCCCCCATCAAAAACATTCACGAAGATAGCACTGGTAATATCACGGCTATTTGTACCCGTCACCTCTAACTGTTCAGACGCTCGAATGGTCACCGTTCCACCATCGATTGGTCCCAGATTAGAGGCTTCCAAAGTAGCATTACCAAGTAACCTCACATTACGCCCCTGTATTTGGAATCTACCACCGCCATCACCACTGACATCAGCATCGGTGCCTTGGTCGAGGGTAATATCCTGAAAAGAGTTTGCTTGGGTGTAGGCCAGCAAAAAAGTATCTAAATCCAGACCAACTTGACTACCGGAGGCTACGCTACCTAGAGATAACATGCCTTCAGGGGCACTCAAGATACTTTCTGTAAACTGAAGATCTCCCCCTAAAAATCCTAGGGATTCTCCTGGATTAACCATGAGACTTCCTTGCTCCACAGTAATTGGCCTGGCAACAGTTCCAAACTGTAGGCCTACTGGCACACTCATTGACAACAAAGGAGCATCTCCAGGCTCACGGCTGCTAAAACTCAGACCACCATTGAATAAAACACTTTCTGCTGTACTGGCAAAAAATGAGCCTGGCAACAACAAATCGACATTAGCGCCAAAGGTAATGCCGTTGGGATTAATCAGAAAGAAATCCGGATTGTTACCACCAGTTAGCTGTAATCGTCCATCTATTAAAGAGAGATTTGTACCGGTTACGCGACTAATAACAACATCTACAGTACTCTGAGTGCCATCTAACTGAAATAGAACATCAGCTGTATTCGGTGAAAATTCTTGAAAACTATGGAACAGTGTGGTCAGTTGCTGGCTACCTCCAGTGACTATAAAAGAAGCATTGCCTGAAACGGTCGTACCCACCGTTCCATCGGAAACTACGTTTTGGCCATAGCTAGGACTAACATATACCAAAAACCCGAGCATACCCAGCAAACCCACACGCCAGGCAAATAGTCCATTGCTCATATCTACAGGTCAGTACCCATATAGCAGCTTAATTCTAGGCCCATAATACCCGCTGTCTCAATGATTAATCAGGGGCTAGGGTTCAAGTTTGCACCCATTCCCTCTGTAGAGTAGCAAAAATAGCGATGCGATCGCACCAAAGCCGTTACCCTAGAATTCGACGATTCACGACAACCCCTATGCCGGCCTCCCTGCTCTCCCTTAAGGATATCGATAAAGTTTATCAAAACGGTACAGTCGCTTTGCAGGGGCTCAATCTAGATGTCAAACCGGGGGAATTCATTAGCCTGGTGGGGCCATCGGGCTGTGGAAAAAGCACCGTGCTGCGTTTAGTGGCCGGGTTGGGTGCCCCCACAGGCGGCATTATAGACTGGCAAGACCCTAGCCAGCAGCGGCATCTAGCCTTTGTATTTCAAGATCCCGCCCTCATGCCCTGGGCCAGCGTTGTGGACAATATTCATCTCCCTCTCAAGCTAAAGGGGCAGTCATTACGTTCTGTGCGGGCAAGCATTCAAGAAACCATCAACACCGTTGACCTCTGCGGCTGCGAACACAGATATCCTCGCCAGCTATCAGGGGGGATGAAAATGCGCGTATCCATTGCCCGAGCACTGATCACTAAACCTCAAATACTGCTAATGGATGAACCCTTTGGTGCCCTGGATGAAATGACCCGTAGCCGTTTGAACAGTGACCTGCTGCATCTATGGGAAGCCAAACATTGGACCGTCTTATTTGTCACCCACAATATTTATGAAGCAGTCTATCTCTCCACACGGGTTATCGTTATGGCCGCTTGCCCTGGACGAATTGTGGCAGATATTCCCATTGAAGCAGCCTATCCCAGAACAGATTCGTTTCGCACATCGTCACAGTTTAATCATTATTGTCGCGAGATTATGGCCGCTCTATCGCAAGAAGAAGGTGTGAGTGTAGGATAGCGTACATCAGAGAGGGAATCAAAAACAGGTGTTTAAGCAGAGAAAACCAGCAGCTGTGTGGAATTGGCTAGCTCCAGCATTGGTAGGCATTACAGCCGTCATTGGTTGGGATATTTTTGTCCGCGCCACCCATACTCCACCCTATCTCTTACCAGGGCCAGGGCTAGTGATCAAAACTCTCATAGAAGAATGGGGAGATTTGTTCCCATCACTGTTGATCACAGTTCAAATCACCGTGATGGCTTTTTTAGCTGCTGTGATTTCAGGCTTGTTGATTTCTGTTTTATTTGCCCAAAGCAAGTGGGTAGAGCGCAGTTTTTTTCCCTATGCGGTGATCTTGCAGACAACGCCAATTGTTGCGATCGCACCCCTAATTATTATTTGGCTACAAAACAACACCTTTATGGCCCTGGTGGTATGCGCCTGGATTGTGGCCTTTTTTCCCATTGTGTCCAACACCACCCTGGGTCTCAACAGCGCTGACCACAACCTCCAGAATCTGTTTGAAATCTATGGAGCATCTCGCTGGCAAACCCTAATTCATCTGCGTTTACCCAGTGCTTTACCCTATTTTCTAGGGGGTTTGCGCATCAGCGGCGGTCTCGCCCTAATTGGGGCAGTCGTCGCTGAATTTGTGGCGGGCACTGGCGGTAGCCGTTCTGGCATTGCCTATCAAATCCTAATTTCTAGCTTTAACCTGCAAATTCCTCGCATGTTTGCCGCTCTGTTAATGACGACAGTGCTAGGGGTGGCTATTTTTGTTGGGTTAACGGTTCTGTCTGATCGCCTGCTCCGGCATTGGCATGAGAGCGCGGTTCGGCGCGAAAATTAACGTAAACGACATTAGCTACTGAAAATGGGGAATAGGGAGTGGAGACCGGAATACGGAATGATGCCTAAAACTGGATTTATTGCTATTCCTGATGAAGACCATTATTGGTTAGCCAATGGTCGAATACCCGCTTGTTTTTTGGAGAATGATACGGACCTCAAGCCGATGCCATCTTTACAGGCAGTGCCGCATCAAGAAGACCTAGTGGCAGTGGATGTCGAGGTGCGGGGGGGAGCGATCGCAAGTATCAGGCCAACGGGCACAGCAGATTTATCCCCCCAACCGACCATAGAACGACAAGTAGATCTACAACAAGGTTTAATTTGGCCTGGCTTTGTTGATATGCACACCCATTTGGACAAGGGACATATCTGGCCACGCTGCCCTAACCCCAACGGCACATTTATGGGAGCCCTAGAAACTGTACGACAGGACCATGGCAACTGGCACCCTGACGAACTGTATCAGCGCATGGAATTTGGTTTGAAGTGCAGCTATGCCCACGGCACCCAGGCTATTCGCACCCATTTAGACAGCTTTGGTCCCCTGGGCAAAACCAATTTCACCGTATTTGACCAGCTGCGACGTCAGTGGAGCGATCGGCTCACCTTACAAGCTGTCTGCCTCGTATCCCTCGATTATTTCCTTACCCCCGACGGTGAGCCTTTAGCTCAGCTAGTGGCCAATTTTGGCGGCATCCTCGGCGGCGTAGCCTACATGAATAAAGACATCATCGCCCAATTAGATCAGGTCTTTACCCTGGCCCAACGCTATGGTTTAAATCTCGATTTCCATACAGATGAAAGCCTCGACCCAGAGGATATAACCCTGCGCTATGTGGCAGAAGCCGCATTACGCCATGACTTTCAAGGCTCAATTACCTGTGGTCACTGCTGTAGCCTATCGGTTCAGCCCCCTGAAGTCGTCGAAAAAACCCTCTCACTGGTCAAAGCTGCCAATATCGGCATTGTTAGCCTGCCCATGTGTAATCTGTATCTGCAAGATCGCCGGCCTGCTTACACGCCTCGCTACCGTGGGGTGACCATCCTGCATGAACTGCATCACTACGGCATACCCGTAGCACTTGCTAGCGATAACTGCCGAGATCCGTTCTATGCCTATGGCGATCATGATGGGTTAGAGGTGTTTAAACAATCAGCTCGCATTGGTCACCTCGATCGTCCATTTACCCACTGGCCCAAAAGTCTAGCCAGTCGCCCTGCCCAACTCATGGGTCTAGCCAATATGGGAACGTTAGCCCCCGGCAATTGGGCCAGTCTAATTTGCTTTAAGGCCCGGACGTTGAATGAATTAGTAGCCAGGGCCCAGTGGGATCGAGTAGTACTCCACCAAGGGAAACAAATTGATACAACGTTACCCGACTACAGCGAGCTAGATACCTTGTTCACATGAGCATGACCAACATGAGCATAACTAGGCTCAACGTCGAATCTAGATGCGGCCTTCCAAGCCCACAATACGTCCAGCTAGACGATCTAATGAAATTTCTGCTGCTTCAGCCACTTGCGGATGGCTATCCTTGGCCAAATATCGTAAGGCTGATGTCCCCTTCTCGCTAGGCATATTGCCTAAGGCTTCGGCTAATCGCTGGCGTACGAGCCAATCGTCGGATTGAGCAAACGCCAAAATTTCATCCAGGGCTTCCAGGTCACCGATTTCACCAAAGGCAGCAATGGCCGCTTGCTGCAAAATCACCTCTGGACTGTGGAGAGCCTGAATCAAAGCATCATGGGCACGGGGATCTTTGAGATTGCCCAAGGATACCGCTGCACTAAAACGTACCAGCCAATCGGTGTCTTCATAGAACGAATGAATCAGGGGTTCAAATGCGCGGGGATCTTCCAAATAGCCCAAGGCACCTGCGGCATCTGCACGGATTCCATAGTCTGGATCAGACTCTAAGATTTTGACTAAAAGGGGAAAACTTTCGTCAGTCTGCTTCACACCCAACGCAAAAATTGCCATTGAGCGAACCTGCTGATTATCATCATCCAGAACCAACTTAATCAGCTCTAATGCATCCGGCCCCGGTACGTCTCGCAAAGCTGCCAGCGATAGCTTTTTATCTTTGAGATCGCCAGTTTTAAGTTTCTCAGCAAGAACGACGAGATCGAGCATGACATCGTTAGTAGGGTCTTATACGAAATTAATTATAGATAGGATTTTAAGTGTGTGGAACCATTAATGCTAGGCACTGGGTTTGATCCCATCACATTTTATAGGGCTGCGGTGAGCCCAATGCACACCTACATATCCTAAAAAAATATTAGGGTGAAGCAGCGAGTTCACTGTTTAAGGTTAAGGGGAATTTGATTAGAAAAGTGCGGAATTCCGAACAGGGTCTCTGAAGAAACCAATACAGAGAAATCACAACCAGCGTTTTATACCCACGTTGGCCATTGGCTTTCTGACAGCACCTGTAATATTAGTTAAAGGACTCTGCACCATGGCTTATTTGGCTCACAACAAACGTAACAAACGTCGTAACCGCCATCGCTTTGCTCCTGCGCCCAATGGCAAGCCAAGACGTACACGTTCTGGCGGTGCTCGGTAAAATTTCTGTTTTTGTTAACATTAGCTGCGGGGCAGAGTTGTTATAGCTAGTGATGTGAATAGACCTTTTGGAGTATTAACTCGTGGGGGACTTTTCACTAGATCAATTGAACAACCTACCCTAATGCTAACCATGACTACCCATAATGTTCTGCAGTTTATGCAGAAAACCGCTGGCAATACCGCACTCCAGAAGCAGCTTGAGCAATTGCTTGGCTGCGGGGACGGCGACATTAGTTCCAGCGTCAACCTTGATCCCGAAGAATCGTTAGCCCTTAGCCAGCGGGCTCCTAAAGTGATTGAATTAGCCGCATCCATGGGCTACCAGTTTTCTAACGATGAGCTACTGTCAGTTATTGATGCATTTAGACAGCATCAAAATGGCACCCTGTCTGATGAAGATTTTGCCAATTTTCTAGGGATCAGATCAGGAGAAAGTGTACGCCCAGCCGTGCAGAATAACGTGAAGCGTCTTGCCAACTATCTATCTAAAACTTACTTGGGTGTACATCTGTCTTAACGATGCATCCCATCAGCACTGTCCAAATCGCCTGGGTTTTCAAAAGCAACGGTTGAAAGCTCAGGTTTCTTTATTGGTTTAAATAAGGAATGGAACCGTCATGTAGCCTCAATAATGCCTAAACAATTCTCACTCTCATGAAAAAAGTGTTATGTCGTCACAACAAAATGAACAACAGAAAAAATTAGGCATAGAGAATATTTTTTTACGTAACACTGCCTTGAGAAACGTAACGACGCTGGATCAGAAATCCTACCTTCGTTAGAGTGTCATTGGACTATACATGGTCCTGATATCGTAGCAGGCGATTACTCTAGCTAGTGTATGTAGGCTGAGTTTTCAAGGCTAATCACTCTGGATATGGTGAATCCCAGGGAAAGTCTATCGCCAGTCTCTTTTTAGAAGATTTTTGTCTATAGTGCAGTGTCACATAACATGGTTAATTCCCATTCTGTGACGACATCATTCTCTGATAATCAAGGGTTGATGCCGTCGTCTGAGGTACTTTCATCTGAGGTGCCCTCGTCTGAAGTATATGTATGTGTTCATGGGCACTTTTATCAGCCGCCTCGAGAGAATCCCTCACTAGAAGTAGTTGAGCGACAGTCAGGTGCAGCCCCTTTCCATGATTGGAATGAACGGATTTTGCGTGAGTCCTATCGCCCTAATGCATTTGCCCGCATCATGGATCACCAGGGCCAGATACTGCAAATTATCAACAACTATGAGTTTATTAGTTTTAATATTGGCCCTACGCTGATGAGCTGGCTAGCTCGCCACGATATTGAAACATACCGACAAATTTTGGCTGCTGATAAACGCAGTTGCGATCGCAATAACGGCCACGGTAATGCCATTGCCCAAGTCTATAACCACATCATTCTGCCCCTGGCCAACGAGCGTGACAAGCTCACCCAGGTGCGATGGGGCATTGCAGATTTTCGTAAGCGATTTAATCGTGATCCCGAAGGCATGTGGCTGGCGGAGACAGCGATTGACCAAGATACACTGCGGGTCTTAATCCAAGAGGGCATTAAGTTCACCATTGTGGCTCCGTCCCAGGTACAGCGTTGCCGTCAGATGGCAACTGGGGATCAGGCCACCGGAGAATGGCATCAGGTGGGTGGCGGCCAGATTGATCCCACCCGTCCCTATCGCTGTTTTGTGCCAGGTTTACCGGCAGGGCAAAACTACATTGATATTTTTGTCTACGACGGGCCGATTTCTGGGGACATGGGCTTTAGTGATATTTTGCAATCGTCCCAGTCCTTTGCTGACCGCATCGGCCAGGCTATCCGTGGCGAGCGCAAAGGGGCTCAGTTAATTTCCGTCGCCACCGATGGAGAAACCTTTGGTCACCACCGTGGTGGGGCAGAACGTGCCTTAGCCTATGCTCTGCAACATGAGTTTATGGATCGGGGTTGGAATGTCATTAGCTATGCCCGGTATCTCAGCCTATTTCCCCCCACCTGGGAGTTGGAACTGAAACCGGTCACGGCTTGGAGCTGTGCCCACGGTGTAGAGCGCTGGCAAAGTGACTGTGGCTGCGGTGGCGGTGGTGAGTGGCACCAACAGTGGCGTGCCCCATTGCGTCAGGCCTTAGATTGGCTGAGGGATGAGCTGATCGAGATTTACGAAATTACTGGGGAAGATCTGTTTAAGGATGCTTGGGCGGCACGGGATAGCTATATCAATATTATTTGCGATCGCACCCCCCTCACCATCGAACAATTTTTCGCCAAACATCAGCACCATGAGCTGACACAGGTTGAACGCACAGATGCTTTGTCTCTCTTAGAGATGCAGCGCCATGCCATGCTGATGTATACCAGCTGTGGTTGGTTCTTTGAAGAAATTTCCCGTCCAGAAGGCACCCAGGTGCTCCGTTACGCAGCCCGTGCCATTGAACTAGCGGAAGAAATCTGCGGTGAGTCGCTAGAAGAAGACTTTATTGCCAAGCTAGCCCTGGCCCCCAGTAATATCCCCCTATTTAGGGATGGTGCTGGGGTTTATCGAGCCCAGGTACGCCCTGCCCGCATCAGTGTCGAGCAGGTGGTGGCCCACTACGCAATGTCCTCCTTGTTTCACACCTATCACCGCGAACAGCGTCTGTACTGCCATACGCTAACGCACCAGGACTATCAAAAACAGACCATGGGAGCCCTCACCCTAGCCCTGGGTCAGGTGACCATTGTGTCAGAAATCACCCAGGCAAAGGGCTGTTATACCTTTGCCGTATGTCATCTAGGGGGCCAAGAATTCCTGTGTGGCATTCGCCCCTTCAAAAATCGAATTGCCTATGCCCGGGCTAAAGAAGCCGTACTCAGAATTTTTGCCCAGGGCAGCATTGTCCAGACAATTGATGCCATCCAGACTCAGTTTGGAGAGTACACCTTTAACTTACAACAGCTGTTTAGTGAAGAACGACAGCACATTATGCAGCTGCTGAGCCAAAATACCTTGGATCAGCTTAACCAGCTGTATACCCAAATTTATCGGGAAAACTATGGCGTGCTCATGGCTTTTCATCGAGAAAGCATGGATGTTCCCCGAGAACTACAGGTAGCTGCCGAAATCACCCTTAGCCACCGTGTTATCGACGTTTTACGACGTTTAGAACAAGACCTTAGTGATATTGACGAACACATTTTAGCCATCAGCACAGGCTATCTAGGGGAGCTAGAGGGTATCGCTATTGAAGCCAATCATTTGCGATGTCACCTCACCCTACCCCAAGCGACACCGATTTTAGAGGGCTTAATCTTACAAGCTCTACGTCAAACATTGCAGATTGAAACTGATGCGACGCATCAAGCCTGTACCCTCGCCGTCAATCCAATTGCTATTCAAGGCATTAAACGATTAATTGTCTTGGGAACTAACTTGGGACTCAATCTCAATTTAGAGCGATCCCAGGAGGTGTATTACAACTACGTACAACAATGCCCGTCCATACCCAGCCTAGGACAGGCACTGGGCATCGTAGAATCAGCGTAGAATCAAGCCCGGAGGGAGCTTACCCAGCCTTTATCGCTGATAAAGCACGCGAGCTTCAAATCCTAATCGGCGAGCTTCCCGCACTCGGGCAACCGCATCAGCATGACTGCCATAACGCCCAATGTTAATAAACTCACCCTGACGTACATAGTCTATGGTGGCATTGCCAAAGGATTGTTGAACTTGTCCTAACTTTCTACGTGACTCGATAACGGCAGCCACATAGGGCGTATCATCTCCCTGCTCATTGCCGCCATTGCGACCATCTTCTACGACCACATCAACTGTATTGGGGTTGAGCCCCAGGATATCGAGGGTTTGTGGGCCAGCCACACCGGTCACCGGCAAATCGTACAGCTGCTGAAACTCTGCCACAGCAGCCTGGGTCATGGGGCCATAGGCACCATCGACCGGACCTGTTTCAATCCCGTTACGATTCAAAGCTTGTTGCAATGCAGCGACGGCCTCGCCCGAATCACCCGGCCCAAGGGAAGGTGTCGTCACGGACCGAGGCACCCCACTAGGACTAGGCAGTGGCGGTGGTCCTGGTGGGGGTGGTAAGCGCTGCTGAGCATTACCAGACGACCCTAGAAGTAGAAAAATACTGCTAACGACGACAGCTGTCAGTAACTTAGGCATCACAATAATCCCTGACTATAATGCGACAGATGCTAACTCAGCGTACAAACAGCTGCTCAGCCATATACGCTCATGCCAGCTCAGTGGATATCAGTCCCGCTCAGCTGGATGGCGTATATATTAGCGGATGATCACCGAAATTGTACTGATTAGCGTGGCAATCACTCCCATTTAATCCCGCAGCACCCGTGCGTCATAACCAAGGTCACTGGCGAAATCAGCCCAAGTACCAGCATCGGACTGGTCGAAAAAGCGTCCAATGCTGATATATTCGCCTAGATTATTCCGCTCCACCGTGGCATTGGGAAAATCTTCTTGAACCTTACTTAGCTGAGATGGACCGGCAATAATCGCGGCAACATAACGTCCCCGAGGAGACCGACTACTGTCAGCATCACGAATAGAGCTGTCCCCAGTAGTACCGGCGCTAAATCCCATATCGATCAAGGTGGTTCGATCGGCAATGCCATCAACCGGTAGATCTGCTGTTCGCTCGTAGGTTCTGATCGCTTGCTCAGTCTGAGCGCCATAAACACCATCTGCCTCCAGATTGAAGCCAAAGGTTCTGAGTACTCGCTGTAGAATTCGCACATCGTCTCGACTGGAAGCAGGCGTAATGCGATCAGAACTAATTGCCCCGTGCACAGGATGGGATAGGCCGACAGGTAAACGCGACAGGTCAACCCCGAGCAAATCTAAGGTTTCCGCATCAGCAATGCCGGTCACATCGAGACGGCGAATACGTTGGAACTGTCGTACTGCTTGGGTAGTGGCTGGACCATATACGCCATTGATGGCAACAGGAAACAACCCGATACTGTCTAGCTGTCGCTGTAGCTCTAGCACAGCAGGGCCCCGATCGCCTTCCCGAAGACGGAGCCGACTTTGGGCAATTAAAACAGACCCATCAAATCGGGTTGGAATCTGCGCCATAGCAGGCACACAGCTTAACAACCAGACACCCACAAGCAGCTTGACACTGAGGCGAGCAGTATGACGAATGGTGGGCAAAAAAACCGAAACGCTCATGGCTTGTTGTCCTAATGTCATCATTTCTAACAAATACAACATCCGGCTAAGTGAAATTACGCCCAGATTTTCTCCGATATGCGCGATATGTCTATTAAATCACCTGCCTAAGGAATATAAGCCTTCGTCAATATCAGCACGCATAATTACGTAAAAATATCAGCTATTTAAAGCTGGTATGGGGGCAACTTTGCCTTGGCGTGATCCTTGGACACCCACCTATGGTTTCAGGTGTTTTGTCCTAAGATTAGAACCAATCGATAAACGAATACTGGGAAAGCAATCGGTTTTAGCTACAATAAGCGGAAACAAAGCGTGAAAATTTGTAACACATTCCGGATTGAGCTATTTTAATTGGCTTAAGCGCTTGCCATCAATGCTCATATTTTCCAGCTGTTACCTCTAATAAAACCTGGTTCCAGCCTGGCATTCTTACAGCAAATAGGGCTAACCCATATTGTTCAACCTGCGACATGTGGCTGTAGTTGTCCCATGCCCTATGTTTGTCGTATCTGGCTGTAACAAATCCTGATGTCCTCCTAGTCCTATCTCGCTAAGACCGTATGCTAAAACCTCGACTTCGTCGTGCCTCAAGACGGCTACTGCTGTACCGAGAACAACGTTACCCCAATATTGAGCGGATTGGGGTAACCCATTCCCATTGGGGAGACCTCTATCACATCTTACTGACCATTTCCTGGCCGGCTTTTATCATGCTGGTCAGCGGTTGCTATCTACTGGTGAATAGTCTGTTTGCCATGGCCTATGGTCTGGATGCGAATGCGATCGCAAACATTCGAGATGGTCACTTTCAGGACTTATTTTTCTTCAGCGTTCAGACCATGGCCTCCATCGGCTACGGTGCCATGTACCCCACCAGTACATACACCCACTGGCTAGTGGTGATCGAGGCAATTTTTGGTGTGTTTTTCATCGCGGTCACTACGGGGCTGGTATTTGCCCGCTTCTCCCTGCCCACCGCTCGAATTCTATATAGTCGTGTCGCAGTGGTAGCCCCCTTTAATGGCGTCCCCACATTGATGTTTCGCACTGCCAATGAGCGCCGTAACTACATACTAGAGGCGCAGCTGTGGGTTACCCTCGTTCGGGATGAAACCACTGAAGAAGGTGAGTACATTCGCCGCTTCCACGATCTCCCCCTGGTCCGTTCCCATACACCCGTATTTAGCCTCTCCTGGACCGCCATGCACCGCCTGACCAGCGATAGCCCATTCTATGGTGAAACCCCAGAAACATTACGCCAAAACCGAGCTGAGATTATTGTTACCCTCACCGGTTTAGATGAAACTTTATCCCAGACAATCCACGCACGCCACTCTTTCAGTGCATACGACATCTACTGGAATCATAAGTTCGTAGATATTATTTCAACCAATGATAAAGGTCGCTCTGTCGTGGACTACAATCATTTTCACTCGATTGAGCCCGTGGAACAACATAGTACAGCCCATCGAAATCCTCAAGAGCAACTCACCAGCTGGACATCCCATTAAACCAATAGGTGCCCCTGATACCTGAAGATTTGCCCCCTCACAGTAAAGGGCCAGAGGACATCATTGTTGTTGATGCCCTCTGGCCTTAATACTCTGATTTTTAACCTGGGACCCCCTTATGGTTCCATTACAACGCTTTTGCCTAAACCAGCAGGGTGAAAAGCTTCACCATCAGCTTTGTACGATTGATAGGCTTACTGATATAAAAGGAAGCACCACACAGTTTGGCGCGAATACGGCCAATAAGGTTGGCTTTCCTAGCCATCAGAATAATCGGTACATCCTTATACTGGGGATGCCGACGCAGGTGAGAGCATAGGTCAAATCCGTCCAAACCTTCCATCGCGGTGGTCAGCATAATCAAATCAGGCTGACACTTTGCCAGGTCTGCTACGGCTGTAGCCACGTCATCCACTGATGTAATGGAAAAGACCGTGTCTTCTAGAAACTCTCTCAGCTCCCGCAAGGATTGGCTATCAGAATCAATACAAACGAGCTGATACGAAGGAGATCCACCCCCTGCAACCATTTGAGCAGGATTAAACGTATCAGGGCTCAGTACCTGTAAAGAGGACCCAAATGTGCTGGAAGACGACGCCTGATTGAGCAGGGTATCAATATCACTCTTTGGCTGAACCAGTTGATCAATAACGTTTCCTGGCTCAGGCATAACGACCTCCTGTTGTTTAACAGGAGGTGGCGTATTCCGCTTGGATGAAAAGGTTTCTGCCTCTTGATGACATTGCTCAACCAATGTACGAATATCTAGCGTACAAAAAGCTGGGTAATCAACAATATTGCTAAAGTTATTAACCTCATAGCTGCCTCGGCTAACCCTTAGTAGCGATGTGACTGTAGTCACTGCCAAAGCACGAATAAACTGCCCTGCTTGGTCAAAAGTGATGTGCTCTTGCTCTACGAGCCAACGAATAGCTCGATAGTCAGCAGTCAAATCATTGCCCTGGTGCGTATATTGCCGATGGTAGAGCTGCAGCTGGGCTAGAACCAAATCGGAAATTGCGTCAGGAAACAGCTGGCGTCCTTCAAATCTCAGTGCATCGAATCCATTCTGAGAACTCGTTGCAAACAGGAGCTTACCCCGCTGTAGCCATAGAGACCAACGAACATCATTGGAAACCACCAAGAGTTCGCCACTCACTTGACGCCCGACAAGCTGAGCTAGCAACGTGAGCGGATGTAATGTTTTTTGTGTAATAGTGCCTGCTAAAACCATGGGAAGAGTTCCGGTCAAAGAACGGTATTCGAAGGGGTAAAAATCAGATAGAGCAGCGATGGATGATGACTTAAGGACTAGTGGAAACAGATTCGATACAGTCGTGACAATATCGAAATTGCAGTCTCTTCCTGGTGTCGTTATCCAAGCAATTAAAAAGAAATTAATTGCCTTGCACTCTCTTGATATAAATAAAGATGAGAAGTAATTAACAACTAAGTAGATACACCTATATTGAAATTAAGCTCAAGCTGATCCAGGCACAGAATCTGTATTTTCCTAGAGTTTCTTTCAAATTGAACTTAACGACAATCGAAGAACACAAGCTTGAACGATTCATTTCACGGTTATGTTGACTAATTTCAATCAACTGTTTTAGAAATGCAAGTATTTTCGTAGGAACTGGTCGAAAGTTTATATGTTTTGCCTTAGCAGTTTATATAAATCAAATTTTAAAATTTGATGTTTCAATTGATGCACCTTCCGGATATGTACGTAAATCGTATTTTTAATGATGCCATGCTTAGATCACATCCAATGTAAGACTTAGTTTTTAGAAGGCTCAGGCATTTGAACGGTTCCTTAAAATTACAGTAAACCTCATATACAGACTTCCAAACATACGTAGGTAGATGGCTCTTTTCTAACAGAATACCCAGCCACCAACCAGGTCTTTTCAGTCCATATTTATACGCACTTTTGCTGATAAAAGTGCATTTCTAGCAAGGTGTCATGGACATATTCCTTCAACAGCCATGAAAGTGTCCGCCGAACTGTCTCACAAACATCGGTATATTTGACCAAGGAGAACAACTCCGCAGAGAATCTTAGTAGACCTTGACACCTCTAGCCTGCTCCATCAAACATTGATGGGTACTCTTTTCTACCTCCTTGGGTTGCGGCTGACGCTGCACATAGGTCCCGTCTGACTGCATCTCCCAAGCCTGACGATTGTCGGCAAGACAAATATCCAAAATATTGCTCAGCTCTCGGCGTAAATGCGGGGCTAGAATCGGTGTCACAGCTTCAACTCGGCGATCTAAGTTGCGGGGCATCCAATCGGCACTACCAATGTAAAACTGCTCATTGCCATCATTCTGAAAGTAAAAAATACGAGAGTGCTCTAAAAATCGTCCAATAATACTAATGACTCGAATATTTTCGCTCACAGCTTTGACACCAGGCGTTAAACAACAGACACCCCGCACAATCAGGTCGATACTTACCCCCGTTTGAGATGCCTGGTAGAGAGCCTGGATAATACCGGGGTCTACAAGAGAATTCATCTTGGCAATGATGCGCCCCTTATCACCATGGGCAGTTTCCTGATGAATTAATGCCAGCATGCGCTCTCGCAAAGTAATGGGTGCAATCAGCAGCTGACGATACGCTTTTTGTCGCGAGTATCCCGTCAGGTAGTTAAAGAGATCGGTTAAGTCTGCACCCAGATCTTCACTACAGCTCAGCAGGCCCAGATCTGTGTACATCCGGGCGGTCTTAGGGTTGTAATTGCCAGTGCCGATATGAACATAACGACGGATGCCATCGTGTTCTTTACGCACAACAAGGGCAACTTTAGTGTGGGTTTTCAGACCTAAGAGCCCATAAACCACATGTACTCCCGCTTTTTCTAGGGTACGAGCCCAGTTAATGTTGTTTTCTTCATCAAAACGAGCTTTTAGCTCTACTAAGGCAACAACTTGTTTCCCATTTTCAGCTGCTGAAATCAGCGCATTGATTATGGGAGAATCTCCGGATGTGCGATAAAGCGTCATTTTAATCGTTAGCACATCCGGATCAGTTGCCGCCTGAGTAATAAATTGCTGAACGGTGGCCGCAAATGAAGTATAGGGATGATGAACTAGACGATCGCGACGGCGAATAATTGAAAATACATCATCGCCTTCACCGTCGGTCTCATCATGGTTGATGCGGTGCCATGGCAAAGGAATCACAGCATTCCAGTCAGGATCTTTCAACTCTGGCAGAGGTAATCCAATTAATTTCATCAAATCACCTAGACCAATAAGACCTTCGACGTCATAAATATCGTCCTCGGTCAAATCCATCTCTGAAAGCAAGGTGGCACGTACCTCAGGAGACGTATTTACCTGGAGTTCTATACGTACTAAGGAACCTCCCAGACGACGCTTACGCAGTTCTTGCTCCAGCGCCAACATTAAATCATCAGCATCATCCTCTTCCACGAACAAATCGGCATTACGGGTAATGCGAAACGTGTAATAGTCTTCGATTACCATGCCAGGGAAAAGGAACGCGAGGTTTTGGCCAATCACTTGTTCTAGGGGTATAGCAGCCCAGAGTGCGCCCTTCGGTTGTTGTGACTTAGGCAGTTGGATAAATCTTGGTAAAACCCTAGGTACTTTGATCCGGGCAAAGTGAGTTTCTTCAGAATCTGCCTCCCGCACCACAACCGCTAGATTGAGACTCAGATTAGAAATATAGGGAAAGGGATGGCCCGGATCTACGGCCAGTGGTGTCAATACCGGAAATATCTGATCTTCGAAATAGGCTTGTAGGTAAGCCACTTGCTTGCTGCTGAGATCGTCATAGTCCAGCAGATAGATGCCGTGTTCATGGAGCTGAGTTCTGACTTGCAAAAAGCAATCTTGTTGCCGAGCAAATGTTGGCCTGAGCTTACTGCCAATGGCTTGCAGATGTTCCATAGGGGTACGACCATCAGCAGTACGACGACTGACCTGGGCTTCAATTTGTTTTTTGATCCCCGCCACGCGCACCATAAAAAATTCGTCTAGATTATTGCTAAAAATCGCTAAGAACTTTAGCCGCTCTAGCATGGGTGTACGTGGATCTAGCGCTTCGTGGAGCACTCGTTCATTGAACGAGAGCCAGCTTAATTCTCGACTGATGTAATAGTTAGGCGAGGTTAAGTCAATATCAGAGGATACTGCTTTAGCTTGGCCATTAACATCATCATCTTTCGACCTCTTAGGTGCCGTTTTCTCAGCGCTTTTATCCAACATTTTTGTAGATATCCCTAGTCTATTTCTGACTTGTTCTAGAAAACATCACGCTCACGACCGACCCACCACTCGCCCAATTTCATGAGGTCGTCATGGATATCTGCCACCTGCTTAGCATAGTCATCCGCCGATAGCTCATGACGACGTTCTTGAAGCTTTTTGAGCCGTAATTGTATAAGCAGCCAAGGTTTACTCATACCGTCAGTTGCTTCAATATATTTTGCTAACTCATGGCTGTTCATAGGATTGTTGCCCTCGCAAATAGTAAGGTAAGGTCACTGACAGAGGTATATTTTTTTCACACCATCTTTACCTTACTGAAAAATCCAGACTCGTTATGGTGAACCGTCCTAATGAGTAAACCCGCAGAAGGGGAAGCACTTTAGCTTCTCTCTGCGGGTTTTTAATTAAGTTAGCATCCTATCAAGTATTTTGGATGCTTGTATCCCTGAGCAGATTAACGCTTCAGGGTATTTACCCAATCACGCAGGTTTTCAGCAGCCACATCACGTCCACCCAAACCAAAGGCGATCGCAATTGCCACAGCCACAGCCCCCAACAATAAACCAAAGGCCAGATTAACGATGCTAGTGGCCAAACCAATGTGCTGTAGAGCCATCGAGCCAACTAAAGCAATAATGGCAATCCGAGCAGTCTGGGCCAGGGTATTCGACGAAGACATGCCCATACCGCTAACCAAACGGAAGGCTAAGTTCGCCGCATATAGGCCAACGGCAAAGATAAGAACACCGGTTAGCACTCGGGCTGAGACGGCCAGAATATTGCTAACAATTTCAGTTAGAACGGGAAAACCAAGAATTTCAGTAGCAGTCACTGCACCGAGTAGAACAATGCCCACTAGAGCAATTATCCCAACAATCTCAGAAGGGGTTTTTTGAGGTGGCTCTACGGCAGGCATGGGCTCACCTTCAGCCAAGGTAGACACTTCAGGTTCAGTCTCAGTGAGTTCAGGGAAACCAAGCAGGCTAGTAACATTGTCAAAGCCGATACCCGATAGTAAACCCACCACTAAATCGGACACAAATTGACCAATGAAGTAGAAGACCACCAATACTACACCAGCAGCAAGTACCTGAGGAATGATAAAGAGCACTCGCTCCAACATCTCCACGGCAGGCCCAGAAATTGCCTCAATGTTAAGCTCATTTAGGGCTGCGATCGCAGCTGGGATCAAGATCAAGGTGTAAACCAAAACACCCGCCAGGCTAGAAATAGACGTGCCATCATCAGGGCGAGAGGCCAGACCAAAACGAGCGCCAAAGTTATCAGCTCCCGTTGCCATCAGCAGATTGGTGACGATTCCTTTAACAATATTGGCAACCAACCAACCAATGCCAAAGACAATACCGGCGGTAATGATCTGAGGAATGGCCGATAGGAAATTGCTGAGCAGCTCTTCAACAGGACCTAATAAACCGGGCAGCTGTAGAGCACTCAGTACCAGCGGCAAAGATAGGAGGAAAATAAACCAGTAAACGACATTCCCTAGGGTGTCATTTACCTGGAAAGAATTGCCTTCAGAATCAACGCCCGTCTGTTCAGACAACCGCTCATCCAGGTTAAAGCGACCAAGACCGTTAACAACAGCGGACTTAACTACCTTAGCAATCACCCAAGTAACAAATAGGATGACAGCTGCACCTGCAAGACGAGGCACATACTCAAAGACAGTTTGCAATAAACCGCTAATGGGCTGTGAAACCGAATCCAATTTGAGCGCATTCAAAATGGCGATCAAGAAGAAAAGCATCACCACCCAGAACACGACGCTACCGACCGTGCTCTCGACAGAGACATCATTCCCTAACCCAGCCTTACTAGCTAGCTGATTGTCGAGATTTGTTTTACTGAGCAAAAACTTAACAAATGCTTTCGCAATTGTGGCAACCACCAGGCCCACAATTAAAAGCAAGAATGCACCGAACAAACCAGGCAAAAACGTACCCAGCTGATTACTAATGCTACTCGTAAATTCAGTAATCGAATTTGTCTGAGCAAGATTGAATGTAGGGTTCAAACTTAACCAGTCAAACCCAACCACCCCGTGGAGTTGAGTCATTGTTCTCTATTGCCTACTGAACATCTACATGTGCCGAACATGGCGCTAACCTATGGGCAAAAAAAATCATGTTTGCCCATAGGTTAGCGCCTAATATCAATTTTTTTTCCCGGAAGCTACATTAATAGCAGACTTTGTAATAAATCCCCTGTATTTCTAGGTACAACCGCCCATAATTCATGATTTCCTGGGGTTGTCAAGCAACAATTAGCCGATTTTAGGCATTTTTTGCTACTTCACGTATGCAGAAGACTACTCAGTCCATGGGCTATTCCGGGCATTGCTGATCCCCAGACACTGACTCCTCAGACTATTCATCACCAGATGCGTCATCACCAGATGCGTCATCGCCATTAGCATCTTCTAATTCATCGTTAACAGCCGCATCAGCTACAGACTCATCTCCAGGCTCGGGGGACTCATCCGTTTGAACCTCCGCTGTGATCACAGCCTCTGGGACGTCATCTTCTGCGATCACAGCCTCTGTGACATCATCCGCAATCTCTAGCTCAGGCACAACAGCTACCGCCGCGATCGCATCATCGCCATCCAAACGCTGCAGTTGCACGCCCGTTGCCATTCTTGACTGGATTGAAATGGCATCAATTGCCTGACGAATGATGATGCCGCGTTGGGTAACTAACATGAGCTCATCCTTGGAGTTTACAATTCGAAGGGCGACTAGCTCATCATTTTCCTTGCGGAATTTCATACCCACCAAGCCCATACCAGCCCGATTTTGCAGGCGGAAATTATCCACAGGCACCCGTTTACCCAAGCCACCAGCCGCAATAATCAATACCCAGGGACCACAATCTCCTTCGGCCACAGTCGCCTCATCATTCTCATCCGCATCCGCATCAGACGCTGCCACCTGAGCGGTAACCGCCGCAGGCAAGATATCCATGCTAATCAGCCGATCACCATTCCGCAGAGACATTGACTTCACACCACGGGTGGGGCGTCCCAAGGGTCTAAGCTGATCGTTGTCAGCCCTAAAGTGAATTGTCATCCCCTGCTGAGAACCAATAATAATGCTGTCTTCAGCGCGGGCTAAGCGGACCCATCGCAGCTGGTCGCCCTCTTCTAGAGAAATAGCAATCAGACCATTGGCCCGAATATTGCCAAAGGCAGATAGGGCCGTCTTTTTGATAAAGCCCCCCTGGGTGAGCATAACCAGGTACACATCTTCGGCAAACTCTTGCACACCCAGCACTGACGTCACTTTCTCTTCCCGAGGAATGGGCAACATTTGCACAATTGGGTTACCCCGTGCTACTCGAGACCCCTCCGGAATCTGATAAGCCCGCAGCGTATAGGCCACACCCCGATCGGTAAAGAACAGCATATGGTCGTGGGTGCAACAGGTAATGAAGTGTTCAATGGCATCATTGTCCTTCATCCGGGTACCTGACTTACCACGAGTCGCTCGATTCTGCGCCTCAAATGTAGACACAGGCATACGCTTGATGTAGCCTTGCTCGGTCACCAGAATGACAACCTGCTCATTGGCAATTAACGAAATATCCGTCAGCTCGTCTTCAGCTGCTTCAATTACAGTGCGCCGTTCATTGGCATGGCTATTACGCAGCTGCTGTAATTCTTCCTCAATAATGGCCAGAATGCGTTCACGACGAGCCAAAATATCACGCAAATCGGCGATTTTCTCCTGGAGAGCTTCATGCTCCTGTTGAATTTTGTCAGCTTCCAATGCGGTCAAACGACGCAGTTGCATCTGCAAGATGGCATCGGCCTGGGCAGACGATAGCTCATAGGATTCCATTAGTTCCTGTTTCGCAGTGCCCACATCGGCGGCATGGCGAATCAGCGCAATCACCGCATCCAGATTATCCAGGGCAATCAGATATCCCTGTAAAATATGGTCTCTCTCTTCAGCCTTACGTAGCTCATACCGAGTCCGTCGGGTAATTGTCTCTACTCGAAACTCTAAAAAGACCTCTAAAAATTGTCGCAGTGTTAACAACTGAGGCTCACCATTGACCAAGGCCAACATGTTGACGCCAAAGTTGTTCTGTAACGGCGTTTGCTTATAGAGATTGTTGAGCACCACCTTAGGATAGGCGTCTCGCTTGAGTTCGATGACGATACGCATGCCGTCGCGATCGCTCTCATCACGGATATCGGAAATGCCGTCTAATCGACGATCGTTAACGAGTTCAGCAATCTTCTCAATCAGACCAGCCTTGTTAGTTTGATAGGGCAGTTCCGTAACAATAATGGCTTCCCGATCAGGACGACCTGGGTATTCAATGGTCTCAATGGTGGCCACAGCACGCATGGTGACAGAACCACGACCTGTCAAATAAGCATCGCGAATGCCATTGCTGCCAATAATCTGAGCCCCTGTGGGGAAATCGGGTCCAGGGATATGATTCAGCATCAGTTCCTGACTAGTGATTTCAGGATTTTGAATCAGGGCAATCACGCCATCGACCAGCTCACCAAGATTATGGGGAGGAATATTAGTCGCCATCCCCACGGCAATTCCAGAAGACCCGTTTAGCAATAACTGAGGTATCCGTGCAGGCATGACGGTGGGTTCTTGCTGAGAACCGTCAAAATTATCTGCAAAGTCAACAGTCTCGGATTCGATATCTTGTAGCAGTGCATTACTGGTCAGCGCATGCAACCTTGACTCGGTATATCGCATGGCCGCTGGCGGATCATTGTCGATGGAACCAAAATTTCCATGGCCATCAATCAACGGGGCCCGCATGGAAAAGTCTTGAGCCATCCGCACCAGGGCATCGTACACAGCGGTGTCACCGTGGGGATGGTATTTACCTAAAACTTCACCAACAACACGAGCACATTTTCGGAAAGGTCTATCCGCAGTTAAGCCCAATTCGTGCATAGCGTAGAGAATGCGACGATGTACGGGCTTTAGACCATCCCTAGCGTCCGGCAAGGCCCGCCCTACAATGACGCTCATGGCGTATTCTAAGTAGGACCGGGACATCTCGTTGCGCAGATCAGTGGATACAATCCGCTCTTGGGGATTACTCATACGGAAAAGAGACTCCAAAAATGCCGGAAAAACAATACCTAACTTGATAAATTCTTAGCAGGTTTTTTAAGGTCCCAAATTTAGGGATATTTAGGAAAGTTTTCCTGGGAAATTTTCACTAAGAATGCATAAAATTTTAGCACATTACTGGCATTCTTGATGGTCACCGTAACCCAATAAAAAAGGGGGTTTGAGGTGGATCCTATGTCACTGTCTAGCCCCACGAATTATCCATGGGGATGTTCCGATAAAAGGAGTTCTCGAAAAAAGTAATTTGCAATGGCCTTTAAAGACTCTGGAGAGAAAATTAGTGATACCCACCACTGCCCCCTTTCGCATCATCTATTCCGACCGTTTTTTGGACCACGATACAGGACCGGGCCATCCTGAAAATGCCGGCCGATTAACGGCGGTGGTCACAGCCTTGAAAGCCCATGCCATGGGCAACCAGTTGGAGTGGGTAGAACCCTGCGATCGCAACCCCCTAGACTGGATTAATGCTGTCCATGATCCGGCCTATGTCCTGACCCTGCAACGCATTGCTGAACGGGGTGGCGGGCGATTGGATGCCGATACTCCGGTGTCAACCGCCAGCTACCAAACCGCCCTACTGGCGGTATCTGCTTGGTTAGACGGGGTGGACTATGTTACGGACAACCATGGTACCTCTGGGTTTGTCCTCGCCCGTCCCCCGGGTCACCATGCTGAATATGGTCAGGGTATGGGGTTTTGTCTGCTCAGCAATGTTGCGATCGCGGCCCGCTACGCCCTAGAAAAACCTGGCATTGAGCGAGTTGCCATTCTTGACTGGGATGTGCACCATGGCAATGGCACCCAGCAGCTAATCAGCAATCAACGTCAGATCGTTTACTGCTCCTTACATCAAATGCCCGCCTACCCCGGCACTGGTCAAGCAGGGGAAACAGGGATGCACAGCAATGTGCTCAACATTCCCATGGCCTCAGGTAGTACCGTCGAGGATTATAAACACCGGTTTGAACAGCAAGTGGTCCCATTTTTGCAACAGTTTCAGCCAGATTTATTACTCGTCAGTGCGGGATACGATGCCAACGCCTCTGATCCCCTGGCAGGCATCGATTTAATGCCCGCAGACTATGGCTTTTTGGCAGCAGCCTGTCACAAAGTAGCCCCCCGAGTCCTATTTGGACTGGAGGGGGGCTACGATTATCAGGCCCTGAGCCAATCAGTGATTGCCACCATTGAAGCAGTCCTATAGACGAGAAATCTCAGGGCCAGCTAAACGCCCTAGAAGAGCATGCTTCAACGAAAACGTGAGGAGAGAGACAGGGGTTTGCCTGCCTTCTCCTCTTATCCAGCTAGGCAGTTACCTGGGTAGCTTCCATAGCCTCTAAATAGCCAATGACAATGCTTACATTGTCTGGATCGGCCCAAAGAATGAGGCGCGGCATATAGGAACTACTCAGATATTCATGCTTAGGTAACACCCTTAGAGAGAAGCCCTGAAGACCACTTTGGGTGTACGCAACATTGAGGTTATACAAGCTGCTGCCATCGGCATCTTGACCGCGATAAACCATCTCTGTTGCTTGGCCACCTTGCAACTCACCATCAATGTCGATCCCCCCTTGGTAAAACTCCACCGAAACATCCGAGGCCTTCAATTGCCCCAAATAAACGCGAGCATTTACCTGTAGCGGTTCATTCACCTGCAAACCAACATCATGGGATAGATAGATTTCGGCGATAGAAATCTGTTGCCAGTGCTGGTACAAGTCTGACTGCCACTGGGCTAGAGCCTTAGCTGGAGCATAGCTCTCGGCGACCAACTGCCGCCCTCGATCCGACGCTGCAAAATATCCTTGGTTGGCATAGTCCTGTAGCATGCGGGCCGTATTGAAGGTCGGGGTATTCAACCGGATAGCATTCTTCATCTTCGCCACCCACCCACGGGGAATGCCATGGCTATTCCGATCGTAGAAGAGAGGGACAACGGCGGTCTCTAACAGCTCATAGAGGTCATTGGCCTCCACTTCATCCTGATAGTCTTGATCATCGTAGTCTTCACCAGAACCGATGGGCCAGCCTGTGCGTACATAATCCGCCTCATCCCACCATCCATCTAACACACTCAGGTTGGGAAGACCATTCATTGCCGCTTTCATCCCACTGGTTCCCGATGCTTCCCGAGGACGACGGGGGTTATTCAACCAGACATCACAGCCTGATACCATCCAGCGGGCGACGTGAATGTCATAGTTAGGAACAAACACAATGGAGCGATCTAAGCCTTCATCACGGGTAAAGTGAATAATGTTGCGAATCAGCTCTTTGCCTGGAATATCCTTAGGGTGAGCTTTACCGGCAATCACAAACTGCACCCGCCGCCCCAAGGTGTTAGAAACAATCTTCCGCAGACGTTCAACATCTCTCAAAAAGAGTGTGGCGCGCTTGTAGGTGGCAAATCGGCGAGCAAAACCAATGGTAAGAGTACCCGGGTCTAACACTTCTTGGGCCCGTTCCATTTCTAAATGAGAACCGCCTCGCTCCTTCACCGCTTTGTGTAGCCGGTCTCTAACAGACACAACCAGGTGAGAACGACAACTTTCGTGGTTGCGCCAGATCTCTTCATCGGGAATGGCAGCCACTTTGTCCCATAACGGATCATCCACACCGACGCTATCCCAGTTCGGTCCTAAGTAACGGTCGTAAAGCTCCTGGGTAGATTTAGCCACACAGCTGCGGGCATGGACGCCATTGGTGATGGACGTAATCGGCACTTCATCCACTGGCAGACTGGGCCATAGACCACCAAACATCTTACGGGATACAGCACCGTGGAGCTTGCTCACACCGTTGACAAATGAGGCCATCTTAATGGCCAACACCGCCATACTGAACGGAGCATCATGATCGACGTCATCCTCTCGTCCCAGCCCCAAGAAATGCTCATGGGACAGACCAAAGCGCGCGGCATAATGACCTAAGTAATGGAATATTTTTTCTGGGGGGAAGAGGTCAATACCTGCCGGGACAGGGGTGTGGGTAGTAAATAGCTGAGTTGCCTGGGCCATCTGCTGCGCTTCACTAAAGCTGAGTTCCTGGGCATCCATCAGCATACGAATGCGCTCTAAAGCCAAAAAGGCTGAGTGACCTTCATTGAGGTGATAGGCCGATGGCTTTAACCCCAAGGCCTGGAGCATACGGACACCGCCAATACCCAGCATCATCTCCTGCTGGATTCGCATATCAATGTCGCCACCGTACAAGCGATCGCAAATGTCCTGATCGTGGGGGGCATTCGGCTCAATGTTGGTATCCAACAGATACAGAGGCACACGCCCTACGGTCACCCGCCAGATACGTGCATAGACTTTACGCCCCGGATAATCTACAGAAATGCGCAATTCATTCCCCTCACTGTCCCGCTCCAGAGCCAGGGGCATATTGTAAAAATCGTTGATAGGATAGCGTTCCTGCTGCCAGCCATCAGCATTGAGATACTGGGCAAAGTAGCCTTCTTGATAGAGCAAACCAACGCCAACTAAGGGCAGCCCTAAATCGCTAGCCGTCTTTAAGTGATCACCCGCTAGAACGCCCAAACCTCCCGAATACACCGGCAGACACGTCGTCAAACCAAACTCCATAGAGAAGTAGGCGTAACACTCGTTATCCACAGGATTTGCCCGATTTACGTCGTACCATGACTGGGCATTCAAATAGTGCTCTAAACGCTCTACAGCGTGGTTCATCTGGGCAATAAATCCACCATCCTCAGCAACGGCATGGAGCCGATCCTGACTAATGGTGCTGAGCATTAAGATGGGGTTGTAGCGACTAGATGCCCAAAGGTCGGGATCCAGACGTTTAAACAGGTCAATCGTCCCCACATCCCAATCCCAATGGATATTTTCAGCAAGCTGACGCAAAGGAGCTAACGAAGCGGGTAGTGTGGGTGTAACGTTAAAGGTACGAATCGGGCGCATAGATTTTTGATGCGAATGCTTCAAGTCCACGAACATTCTGGCCCTGAAATTTAGTTTGGCACCAAACCCTTAACACTGTTTTCGCTCCCCAGCTTGGCTTGTCTGCGGACAAACCAACCAGAATCAAGGCATCGCCCGAAAGCTAAAATTTTTCTTCATTTCAACAAGACCCGTATATTTTGATTGCGTTCAATTGCCTTTTATTGCATTTTATGTTTAGACGCAACATTAATGATAGAAATCGATCATGGCCAACGCAACCACTCATATTGCAATCGATTTGCAATCGATATCGACACCAATTCTATAAGCTTATTACACGCTTCAAGGAGCCGTTAGTTCCCTTGTGCCCTCCATACAACAGAACACCACCTTAGTCATCGACATTGGTGGTGGCAGCACCAAAATTGTTTATGGAGCCAACAATACCATTGAGTATCAACAAACTTTCCCGACAGGTACAGTTGTTGCCAAAGAAAAGTTTCAGCTGACGAAAAAGATTTCTACATCAGAAGTAGTAGCCCTACAAAAGAAAGTAAAACACTTGATAACAAAAGGCTTCTAATACTAAGAACCAATAACCAAGAACTAAAATCACTTACTCGCACCTTTCAGTCGGCAGCCGACGCCTCCTCGATCTTGGAGACTTGTTTGGGCGACTTCTTGAGGGCTAAAGAACACTTTTTCTACAATCTGCCAGTCTCTTACCATCAACATTTCAAACAACATCTCTTGCTCGTTGGGTCCACCATTGGTAATGTAGTAACAACAGCCATCCGCCCCCTCCACAAACTCTCCATTGAAGAAGTTATAGAGCATGGCCTTCTCTAGATTCTCTCGTCGTACCTCCATCCCTGCTTCTAATAGGTCTTGGGCTGCATCTTCTTCTAAACTGCATTGCAGTTTCAGCTTCGCTGCCATGGTTTTTGTTGTCATACAAGGCACCATTTCTGCCATCTCAATGGCGTCTTTAAGCGCTTGGCTGTTGTCATTGACAATGACAACTCCCTTACCAATAAACAGCATGCCCATATCTAAGTGGAATTGTCCGGGCTGCTCCACACAGACCAGCTGATCAATACTGGCTAGTCCAAAATCCTCACAGATCACATGGCGCACCTCATGATCATTGAGCTGATAGAGATGGGCTGTGGTTGCGATCGCATCTTTGCCAACCAAAATCACGGGTTTGCCAGTGGCATCCTCCCCCGTAATCATATTTCCCCCTTCTATATAGGCTCGAATGTGACCGACAGTTTGTCCCCTTACCTGGGCAACCAGCTCTCGTTCCACCGCCATTTTGAATTCATTCACCCTGATTCCCAAGGGAATCCACAAGTGGTCATCCTGTAGCACTTCCTCCAAAATATCTGGGGTCAGTTTTCCTTGCCACCGTTGTCGTCGCCCTGCGGTCATCGCCTTTGCCAGAAGATCATCATCAAACTGTCTCAGCACGGCCACACAACCATTTGCCAGATATTCCACACTATCCTCAGCCCACTTTGATACAGGCTTTAGGTTTTCGGTAATTGTATAGTTAAGCGCCTTATAGCAATCTTTTGCGAATTCCTGCTGAATCTCTTCTCGACAGCCACCGTCCGTCAAGATTTCCAGGTATACCCCCAGCTCATTGGCTATTTTCGCAAAGAATCTCAAATATTCTCTTTCAGTTTCGGCAGATACCTCGGTTTGGCCTCGCGTAAAGTTCATATGCAAAACCGTTGTCCGACCACCTGGCGTTTTCTTTTGGGGTAAGGCACCCCCAGTATCCACACTCGGCAGCTCTATCCTGTGATCCCATAGCGTCTCTATGTTTCTGTTCTGCACATTCATGCTGCTAGCCTCACAAAAGCTGATTGAAGGAATACCCAATCAGACCACCCAATACATTATGAAACGTCTTGCAAACAGATGTGAAGCGCCAGCGCTGGGAGTTGCCATTGAGTTGTAACAATTCCTCAAAGTTTACAGACCCTAATCTTAATAAAATGGTAACAATACACACTGTTTAAAATGGGCTGGATTTCTGCCTTTGTTGAGCAAAACGGCTCACAGACCCGGTTCAACTTATACAGCTATAAAAATTGGAGACGGTGAATGGTCAGCACATTTGCAAATCCTGTTGTTAATTCTGCCATTAGTTTGGGCACCCAAGCCTTTGATGAAACAGATCCCGTTCAACTATGGCCCAATGACTCTTTAGAAACCGTCGAGGTCGTTATTCGTGCTGTTTACCGGCAGGTTTTGGGCAATACCCATGTGATGGAGAGTGAGCGGGCCACCGTGGCAGACGCAGAATCACAATTACGAAGTCATGCTATCACCGTCCGAGAATTTATTCGCCAGATTGCTAAATCAGAACTGTATCGGTCTCGGTTTTTTGAGCCTTGTTCTCGCAATCGTTTTATTGAACTTAACTTTAAACATTTATTAGGGCGAGCACCCAATAGTTATAGCGATATTGCTGACCATAGTTATCTCTTAGAGGCACAAGGATTTGAAGCAGACATTGACTCCTACCTAGATAGCGATGAGTACCAACAAACCTTTGGTGAAAGCATAGTGCCCTACTATCGGGGGCACAAATCCCCGACAGGCCAGCAGGTATCCGGATTTCCCAATCTACTAAAACTACTGCGCGGCGCGGCTAGCCATGACAACAACTTAGCCCACAATCAACAGTCCCGGTTAAATCAGGCCCTCATGGCAAATCAAATTGGTAAGATCGCCCCTGTCACTCGTCCCACCACACTCTGGAAATCTCCAGCCACCCAGGAGTTAGAGGCACGTTATGCGGCCTATGCTGCTGCACAGATCTCACCCGATAGACCTGCCATCGAGTTAGGGACTCAAGCCTTTGATGAAACAGCCCCAGTTGAACTACGCCCCAACGATTCATTGGCAGCCGTTGAGGTGGTGATTCAGGCAGTCTACCGACAGGTTTTGGGCAATGCCCATGTGATGGAAAGTGAGCGGGCTGCCGTTGCGGATGCAGAAGCACAGCTACAAAGTCAAACCATCACCGTGCGCGAGTTTATTCGCAGAGTCGCCAAATCAGATCTATATCGGTCTCGCTTTTTTGAACCCTGCTCCCGCAGTCGGTTCATTGAATTGAACTTTAAGCACCTGTTAGGCCGTGCTCCCAATAACTACAGTGATATTGCTGACCATAGCCAGATCCTAGATTCAGCAGGGTATGAAACCGAAATCGACGCTTACCTCGGTAGCGATGAATATCTCCAGGTGTTTGGGGAAAACACAGTGCCTTATTATCGAGGACACCAGTCTCCTATCGGACAAAAAGTAGCCGGATTTGCGAACCTACTAAAATTACTGCGGGGCAGAGCGAGCAATGATAGCAACCCGGCTTATTATCTCTCCCAAGCACGGCTAATCCAGGCCACCATGACCAATAAGATTGGCGAAATCGAAGCGGTTAATAGTCCCGCTAATCGCCAGCTGACTGTGATAGAACCCGAGAGACGTCTAACTGAGCAAGAAAAAATTGCCCAGCAAACATTCCAGGGTTACGCACCTTTCCGTCAAACATCACCAATAGAACTATTGCCGGGTGCATCAACAGAGGAAAGTGAAGTGGTTATCCGGGCCATCTATCGTCAGGTGATGGGCAATGCTCACATTATGGAGAGTGAGCGTTTAGTGGTCCCTGAATCTCAGCTCAAAAATGGTAATTTGAGCGTTCGCGAATTTGTTCGTCAAGTTGCTAAGTCTGAACTTTATCAGTCTCGGTTTACAAACTGCTATCGCTATCGGGCCATGGAGCTGCACTTCAAACATCTCTTAGGTCGTGCCCCCCAAAACTTTGCCGAAATGAAGGCCCACAGTGCCATTCTAGATACCGAAGGCTATGAAGCCGACATCGATAGTTATATCAACAGCGATGAATATCAAAATGCCTTTGGCGAGAACATTGTGCCCTACTATCGCGGCTATAACAGTGCGCCAGGCCAGACCATGGTGGAATTCACCAATATGTTGCACCTGCTCAAGGGAGCCTCTGGCAGTGATAAGGATCTAACGGATAATCGCCCCCGCGTAACTAACGCGATGTTGCCCTATCAACCGATCAAAGTGAGCAAGCCCCGCGATGCTCAAGAGATTCTGGCAGAAATCTTTAACTTCACGCCAGCTGCAACACCGGTTATCCCAGAGCCCAAGGAAAGCGAACAAGATATACTCATCGCCAAGCTTCAACAACAGCTGGCCGACTTACGTTCTACCGCAAGCGTTGGGGAATCTGTTCTGCGCAAAGGAGCACAACCAAAAGCAGTCCTTAGTGGGGGTATTTCTTCAAAACAAGCTGACGAAAAAGCTGCCCTGATCGAACGCTTGCGGGGTGAACTAATGGAAGCTCAAGCCTTGGCTGCTGTCGGTGCGTCTCGCCTGAATAAATGGCAACAGCGCAACTTTCGTTAAAAGTTAGGTGATGCTATGACAGCCTTTGGATAGGGAGTTTTGGATAGCAAGTGTAGTTTGGGGAGCAGGTAGTGAGGGCAGACTCCACTCACCATTTACTACTGATCACTTACTACTCTGTCCAAAGCTGTCAGCTTGATCCAACTCCCCTATGCGTATGCTCTACAGTCGTACTAAAGTAGTGAAGGAATAAAAAGTGAACTGCACTGGTTCTGTCTTAACACACTATGGTTGACAACACCCTAGACGCCCAAACTGAAGCTGAGCTTGCTCTAGCCCAGGCCCATGTGGATAATATTATTCGCAAGGTGACTGAGCAGATTGATACCCTCACGTTTGACCCCAACGATGGTGAATTACTGACAGAGCTAGTGGAAGGGTTTGCCGATAAGCGTGGCATGGTACGACTACGCATTGCGGAAACCCTGGGACAAATTGGGGAACCCGCCACACCTTTCCTGACAAAGGCTCTATCTAGTCATGAAAATCCCGTAGTGCGTCGGGCCTGTGCGAAAAGTTTGACATTGATTGGTGATCCAACGGCAATTCCCATATTAATTAACGCCATTCTCCACGATGAAGATACTGTTGTTAAAGGTTCTTCGGTGGGAGCCTTGGCCCGTACAGGAGAAGCTGCTGCTCCAGAACTTATTAAGATCTTAGAATCATCTGATACTACTGAAAGTATGAAGGGTCATGCGGCCTGGGCGTTAGCCTTTATTGGGGCTGAAGCTAAGGATCTTCTGTATCAGGCGTTGGAAACAGATAACGTAGAGGTCAGGGCGGCAGTGGTGGCTGCGATCGCAAAAGTCACCCAAGAAGACCCCAATGCAAACAACTTTGCTATCCTGATCAATGCCCTCAACGACGAAGCAGAAACCGTTCGCAGTGAAGCGGCAGCAGTACTTGGAAATCTTGCCCATAAACCCGCAATACCTACGTTACTACAGCTTTTAGAGCATCCAGTATGGGGAACTCGAAAATCCGCTATTCTATCCTTGATGAAAATTGGCGATGCTAGTGTTCTTGAAACGTTGAAAGCCTCCAAAGAAAAAGATTCTGAAGCTAGCAGTGGAGCCATTTATACCCTTGCCATTGGACAACTGGAAAAACAACAGCAGGGTGCTAACGATTGGGATTAGTTAATCTTTTCCAGAGAGCAATTGATGCATTGTTGCTCTAACATCCAGTTCATAGACATAGTCTTGTAAGTGTTGTATGCAATGCTGACAAGGTTGGCACAGAGTCGTTTAAAATCAAGGCATCAATCATCAGTAAAAATACTGAGTTCTACCATGAGTAACTGGCGTCAAGAGGTTGAAGACCTCTTACAACAAAAACAACTCAACAATGTTGGTTTTCATCATACCTATCAAGTTAACCAACTCATTCAAAAAGCCAAACGTGCCCGTAGGTTGAGGAATTTACTCATTACCCCATTTTTTAGATGGAAAAAAGTCCTAGCAGATACACAGTTTGTTCTTGACACTCTGGAAGCCAATTAACCAGAGGCCTTTTAACCGCAATTGAAGCTCTCCAATATGATTCTTAAAAAGAAAAATTCTCACACAATAAAACGTCTGACTGTCTTTCCCAGTAAGGCTTGACAGTCAGACGTTAACTATGGCTTTGCTAGTGATTAGCATTGCCCCAGAGGATATTCCCCTGGAGCGACGCTAAAAATCTAGGACATAGAGTTGATCAAGTAGCTGAGCAGACCGTTGTACTCAACAAGAGCCTGAGCAGACATGTCACGAGGAGCACAACCACGAGAACGCAGAGCACTAAGACCAGCAACATAGGTATCAGTACCGATACCTAGAGCACCGTAAACTTCACGAGCACCAGAGATAGCCCACTCATCAATGGGGCCAGTACCACCAACGATTAAAGAGTAGTTAACAAGACGTAGGTAGTGAACGATGTCACGCTTGCACTTCTCTTTCTGAGTACCAGCATCCATGTCACGGCCCTGGCCGCTAGGATACTTCTTGTAGATAGCGTCAACAGCTTCTTGAGCAACTGCATCATAGTTGCCAGCTAGCTTCTCAGCAGCTTCCATACGAGCAGCAGCACGCTGAAGGCTACCTTGTACGGACTCAAGGTCGGAGCTACTGGGGAAACGAGCGCCCTGATCAGCAGCAGCAACAACCGTAGTTACAACGGATTTCATAGCTAATGTTATCTCCTATTATTTGATTTGGCGTTGCTGATCCCCTACAAAGGCCAAATATTAGTCACAGATGAATGACAAATTGGTCAGACAGGTTGATTGCTCAAATCAGCAACGACTTTGAACAAATTCAATTCAGAAAATGCGCACCAAGTCTCAGTGGACTGGCAAGAACGCATCTAACTAGCTGATAGCAGCACCTACAGCATCGAAGTAGCCAGCAACTTCAGCAGTTAGAGCAGCACAGTCGCCCTTAGTAGCGCCCATTGTACGGAACTTGCTACCAGCTTGAGCTTCAGTGTTAGTGTCGTTAACGTGGGCAACGGCACAAGCCTTCATGATTGCTACAGCGCGGGTAGTGTTACCAATGGGTACACCCAGTGCGGAGTAAGTCTCCTTGAGGCCGTTCAAGCAACGGTCGTTAAGTACGGAAGCATCACCAGTCAATACAGCGTAAGTGATGTAACGTAGAACGATTTCACCATCGCGTAGGCAAGCAGCCATCTTACGGTTGGTGTAAACACCACCACCAGGAGCGGTTAGACCAGGACTCTCACAAACAATACCGGCAACAGCATCAGTCACGATGCAGCTAGCGTTAGACGCAATAGCGTTAACAGCATCGAGACGCTTGTTACCTTCTGCGACAAACGACTTAAGAGCGTCGAGGTCACCACCGCCAACAAACTTACCACCTGCATCCGCAGAGGCTACAGCTCTTGAAAAAGCGTCAAGCATTAGACTCTCCTTACTTTATTAATTAAGGACTGATTACTATGTGATTGATCACACCCTGACGTCATCAAGGGCGACCAACCAAGAATTAAAGTACAGGAAGCAATGTACTTAGCACCCTGTTTATGAAAAACAAAGTTACAAAGCTTCATCTTTCAAAGAAGAAAATTGAGCCCTTTGATTACCGACTAAAAGTGCAAAGTAGAGTATGGACGAAGATGATTGAGCCTTATAGCCAAGTGCACTTTTAGCGTTTTCTCCACAACATAAAAACCAGTATTTCCTGCTGATTTGCCTACGCAAAAAAGCATCACATGTTACATGACTTTACGAGTTACACAGACAGACAGCTAAACCATCTCAGATCTAGAAACTCCATACCCAGCAAGGTTTCTAGACAAAGGGTTAATATCTTAAACCTCTCCAAATTGGCCATTTCTGAGAACTTTGCAACACAGCGCAATGAAATAAGTAAATATACTTATCGCTTTTCTTGATTACTTCGCAGAGTTTCCTAGAATGGCCATAGCTTAGGTAAATCAATGCTAAAGCCTTAGGCTATTTAATAAAATCAATACTCACAAACAAACATGCAAACACTGGCAACTGATAATCAATTCATCCCTGCAGCTCAAAACGGTTACTATTCTCTCGCAAATGTTGAGTCGGGTCAGGCTAAAGCATTATCTGCCATGGATAAGCGAGATTGTTTGCAGGCCGTATATCGTGCCATCTTTAAAGACAATCGTAATATTGATTTTCACCACAATGAAGCCCTTGATTCTGCCTATCTCAACAATGAGATCACCACACAGGATTTGGTGCGTGAGCTAATTTGCTCCGACATGTTCATTAACTTTATTTTGGCTACCAATAGCAACTATCGATTTGTGCAGCTTTGCTTTGAGCGGGTACTGGGTCGTCCTGCGATTCAATCAGAGGTCTTTAAGTGGAGTTCTCTCTTAGCCTCTGAAGGCATTATCTCTTTTGCTGAAAAGCTAACAACCTGTGATGAGTATGTAGCTGCCTTTGGTTTTCACCAAGTTCCTCATCGCCGTTCCATCAAGCTATTCTCCAGCGACCAAAATATGCCTGCCCTCCCTAAGGAGCTGAGCATTAAACGCTATCAAGGAGAAGGCAATGAGAATCAATATAAGTTTATCGGTTCGATTAACCCGCTCTGGGAAGGCAATATGCCCCCAGCCATCATTCGCAAGATTGGTGCTGTAGTCACAGTGGCAGGTGCTATCGAAGTAGGTCGTGTGGTGCTGACTGTTGCACTACAGGCTATTACTGGCGGTCATATGTAGGCTTTGGCAAAGTATTTTGGAACCTGGCGAAGTTTCCGGAGGCCCCCAGAATTTGGGAAACCCCCAGTATGCCTAACTGAGAAAACGTAGTTATTTCTGGAAAGGGGGGCCTCCGAGAGGATTGTCTCAAAGCCAATATTTTCAAGAATCAAAGCTATCAACAGTCTCTTGTAATCCTCTACACCTCATCCCTTTAAACTCGACAGCTTAGCCTGCACCAATGGATGCTCTGACTGCAACAACTCGCTCTGGTTAAGACCATCTAAATGATTCAAAGCAATGAGAATGGCGTATTGCAGTTCCCAGGTAGCTGTATCCCACGCCAACTGCAGCTCATCAATGGCATAAGGGTTACCTAATCTACCAAGGGCGATCGCACCCGCTACCCGCGCTTTCTTAAACTGAGCTTCTGGGTTGTGCAGTGCCTTGACCAAAAGCTTGTAGGCAGGCTCATAGTCCAGCCAACCAAATAAACGCATAACATGGTAATAGCCGCCATAATCATGGTGGGCTTTATCCTCGTAGGCTGTCATCAGGGCCTCAGGAGCTTTTTGAGGATACACATCCAATAATGTTTTGGTAGCTAAATAACAGCGGCCAAAGTCTGTCTCATACAGTTCATTAACGGCAAACTCAAGGGTGGGTGTTTGGTCATATTCATGAACCAGTTCTATGGTGTCGGGATGATCGGCTATGACTTGGTCTAGATAAGGTTCGACATCCTTAGTAAAGGTGATGGCTTGATCGTCTATGCCTACCAGGGCCAAGGATTGAATTGCCCGCAAACGGAACACCATGGAAATAGGGGACTGGGCAATTTTAGGAATGGCCGAGTAGTAATGGGTATCGATCAGGTCCTGTAGACAGCTGCGACGTACGTTGACATTGGCATCTTGCAGCATGTCGACAACGCGAGCCATAGCCGAGATATCGTCGCCAAAACGATATAGTGTTGCGATCGCAGCACTTGCCACCATTAGATTATCCGCTTGCATCCAAGGTCGAATCCGATCAGCCGCCGCTTTATAGCCAAGTTTACCCAGCGTCTGAATAACGACTCGATAATTTTGCCCAGGCCGAGTGAGAACATTTGTTATCTCTTCTAGAATCGCCTCGTCCAGCGAGATATGCCGCTCATCTTTTCCACTAGCAATCTCACCAATGGCCCACACTGCGTTCTCCACGGTGTAGCAGTCGTCATCCCCTAAACAAGAACGAATGGATGGCAGTGCCTGGGCAGCGCGCAAATGCCCTAACGTCTCTACCGACTTGCGGCGCACAATCCGATTATCAAGATCATCGCCTGGCTGATGAATAGCCTGGATCAAGGCTTGTATCGTACGTTCCGATGGGTGCTCCACCAATCGAGAGGCCGCAATATATCGATCTGACGGCTCCTCAAGCTGATCAGATGGCGTATGTAAAAGCGCAATAGCTTGCTCTTCGGTGAGATGAAAAATACTAAACGACGTTTTTTTCATGACTAGCGGTTCTTAGGTCCCCAGGTTGTAACTAACACGACACAAAACATTGAACATTTGTTAACTTCTTCCTCATATACAAGATCTCCCCTTTCATTTTCACCTACTGTCCAAAGTACCTACCCAGATTCTTGACCCAAAAGAAACGTCGTTGCTGATTTGTACTTGAGCTAGACTCAATGCCATTTGTCAGGATTTTATAGATTAAATCCTTCCAAGGATCAGCAACACCAGAAAAATATATCGAAAACTCTGTTTGAGATTGTCAGGAGACCATATTAATGGGAAATTTAACAGCTTCCGCATCCCTGGGCTTGGATGCGTTTGAAGGCGCACCGGTAGAACTGCGCTCTTTTGCCAATGAAGAAGACCTACAGGAGGTGATCCGTGCTGCGTATCGCCAAGTGTTGGGGAATGTTCATATCCTCGATAATGATCGGCTAGCCAGTGCCGAAGCTATGTTACGCAATGGTGATATCACTGTACGAGGGTTTGTCCGGGCTGTAGCTCAATCAGCGCTATACAGTTCTCTCTTCTTTGATGGCAATTCTCAGTACCGATTTATCGAATTAAACTTCAAGCATCTCCTGGGTCGTGCCCCACGCGATCAAGCAGAGATTAGAGAGCATGTCACTCTCTACAATGAGCAGGGCTACGCCGCCGAAATCAACTCATATCTCGACAGCAACGAATATATCGATAACTTTGGTGAGGCGACAGTGCCCTATCACCGGAGTATTCGTTCCCAAGCAGGCGTTAAGAATGAAGGGTTTAACCGGATGTTTTCCCTTCTACGGGGTTCCGCCACTAGCGATCGCAATAAAGGTGCTCAGCTAATTTCCTCCTTAGCTGCTAATATTGCCACTCCGATCAAGCCTCTAGCCAAGGGAAATGCTTCTGGCTATAGCAATCTTGGCAAGAGCTTCAAGATTGCATTTTCTAGCGGTGCAGCAGCTTCACGCCTCAAGCGATTCAGCAAGCAAACCATTGTGGTGACCTACGCTCAAATGTCCCAAGCTGTACAGAACATTCATACGTCTGGGGGCAAAATTTCAAGCATTACTGAATTAGCATCCTAATTAAGCTAATTCAAAATGTCTTGGTATTAAATCTGGGTAGCACTACTTAAACGCAGTATTGAACAGCAAACGCTCATTCGATACTGTGTTTTTCTTAGTCTTTGACATTAGTCTTTGATAAAGGTAATGCCTTTAGTCAGGAGAATACTGTTTAACTAGCTCTAGTCGAGATAAGGCACTAGTAGCTGACTCGCGCAGGTACGTATCCACATCAGCATTCTGACTAAACTCAGTCAACACAGTCACAACTTTCTCACTATCAACAGACCCTAGTGCATTGAGAATAGCAACTGATATTGCTATATTCTCTGTAGTTTTGAGAGCATTAAGCAAAATATCTAAAGCAGGCTCACCCACCTGTCCCAATGCCATCACCGCAGAGATATTAACCACTGGGGCAGGATCTTCAAGGGCCTGTTGCAATGCCTGCAATCCTTCTTCTGGGAATGGTGTATCAGTATGACGTACAGCCACTTGCGTCAAGGCTTTAGTACAGCTTGCCCGTTCAGTTGGACTCTCACTACTCTGCAATCTTTGCACCAAACTAGGTACAGAGTCTGGGCCAATATAACCCAAGGCTTTAACCGATGCTCTCCGATAAACAACATCGTCTTCAAGCAAATTAGCCATCAATCGAGCAATCGTCTGCTCATCATAGGACTCGGCCAACTCTACTATGGCTCGTTCACGCAGATTGGGATTAGGATGTTTGAGTTGCTCAAAGAGAGAATCGACTGTCATCGTAGTTTTAGCAGATTTAGGGAAGTATGTTGTTATGACAATATCTAGAGACAGGACGGATAGATCAGTCTCTCCTATAAACAAACCTGGAGACTCCGAAGAATCTCCAGGTTTAGACTACCTAAATGCAGTCAAGCTCTGAATCGCATCAAACCCTTAGGAACGGGTCCCTTAAGAAAGGGAGTTGATTACGTAGTCAACCAGAGCGTTGTACTCAGTTAGAGCCTGAGCAGACATGTCACGAGGAGCACAACCACGGTTACGGGCAAAGCTTAGAGCAGCTACGTAAGGTGCAGTGGGTAGGTTAAGCGCACGGTATACTTCACGCTGACCTGCAATACCCCACTCATCAAGAGGACCAGTACCACCCACTACTAGGCTGTAGCTGATCAGACGCATGTAATGCTTAACGTCACGAAGACACTTAGCTTTGAACGTATCAGTGGAGTTTGCCTCACCCGCATTGTTCAAGTAGGGATACTTGGAGATGCATGCATCGTAAGCTTCTTTAGCTACGTTATCCAAGTTGCCTGCTAGCTTCTCAGCAGCTTCAAGACGCGCTGCTGCACGCTGAAGACTACCTTGTACAGACTCTAGGTCGGAAGTGGAAGGAAAACGACCAGCTGCATCAGCTGCAGCGATCACAGTGGTAACAACAGATTTCATTTCGTAATTTTCTCCAGTAGTTAAATTGATCGTGAACAATCAGAACAATCTCGCTTAGTCGTCAAGCAATGACTAACCTAGAGCAGAGATAACGCGATCAAAGTAGCTGCCAGCTTCTGCAACCAAAGAAGCGCAACGATCGTCAGTTACAGTAGAGCCCATCTTACGTAGACGTGCACCGGCGCGTGCTTCGCTAGGCTCATCCTTAATGTGAGCAGTGGCCTGGGCCTTCATGATCTGTACGGCACGTACAGTGGACGTTGCAGGTACGCCTAGAGCAGCGTAAGTCTCTTTTAGACCGTTCAAGCAACGATCATCTAGAACGGATGCATCACCAGCTAGTAGCGCGTAAGTTACATAGCGAAGAACGATCTCACCATCACGTAGGCAGGCAGCCATGCGACGGTTGGGGTAGCAGTTACCACCCGCTTGGATGAGACCCTGGTTCTCACAAATCATGCCAGCAATAGCATCAGATACCATGCAGCTTGCGTTGGATGCAATGGCATTTACAGCATCCAGACGACGGTTGCCACTTGCAACAAATGCCTTAAGGGCAGATAGATCACCGACAGGTGCAGTGCTGGCATCAGCGGATACTACCGCTCTAGAAAAAGCGTCAAGCATTGAGCTCTCCTTACTTCAAAAACACATTGGGCAAATTCTTCGGGCAACCGCCACAGCAGTTCGGTGTGCCACGAACTAACCATATGCAACAGACCTTACCTAAGTCCTTAATATCAACAACAAAGCAATATTCCGTTACATATGCCTCATTTAATTCATATTAGATGGCAGCAACTAATGACAAACGACAGCTCAGCCGTAAAAATATAGCTATATAGATGAACTATTTTTTTGAAAAACTGAAAGGACCCTCATCATGACTAGCTCGACTGATACTGCCACCCCCCAAGTTACCGTTGAAGAAATCACTGAACTCATCACTGAGTTTGAGAAGTATCGTGAGCGTTTAACCAACGAAACTTTGGATGCTGCTAAAAAAGCAAAAATGTCGAAGAAAGAGACCATGGCCAAGTTAGAGCCCGAGCTTGCCAAAATTGATGCGGCCCTGGCTCAACTCAATGCACAGCTAGCAGCCCTCACACCTGACACTACAGCCGAATAGTCTTCAAATTTCTGAGGTCCAGCCTAGCCAGCCATAACTGCAGGTCTTGACCTCAGTAAAACGTCACAGGCACAGTCATGTTGGATAATCAAAATCCGTTGCGTAGTCAGCTAGAAGATGAGCTCAACAGCTCAGAATGGCTACAAAAGTTCAAGGCTATCAACCAATTACTGCACACCTTAAAAGCTGATATTGCTGATATTTCCGCCTGTGACCTTAAATGGGATACAGGTAGCAATGGGTTAATTATTCACTGTCCTTCGATGGAGATTGAAGAACGACTCAAAGCACAGCGATCCAAAATTATTGCCATAGCAAGCTATGCGGACCGTATTACCTTGGTACAGGCCGACCAAGAACCCCTTATTTTAAAGGGTTAAAGTTGTGCTTGGAACTGTCAAAAGTTTTTGACAGTTCCAAGCACCCTTCACTCGTTTGCGAAATCACAGCAGCATTACTCTTTAGGACGAGAGAAATTTTGTACCATTTCCATACGTGATAAAGCGCTGATGGCTGTTTCCTTCACATAGCCATCCACCGAGTCATCGTCGGCCAGGTTGGCCAGCACCTCTGAAGCCTGATCTCCACCGACAGAGGCTAACGCATTCACAATAGAAACCGATAGAGCAAGATTATCGGTAGTTTGCAGGCTCTCTAGCAAGATATCCAGAGCTGCATTACCAATCTCCCCTAGGGCCATAGCCGAGGCGATATGAACCACTGGATTCGGATCATTGAGAGATTGTTTTAGACCCTGTAGCCCTAACTCTGGAAATGGCTCATCAGGATAGTTTAAGGCTACTTGTGCTAGAGCTTTAGCACAGCTACCCCGCACAGTGACATTTTCACTATTAGCCAGGGCCTCAACAATAGCAGGTACGGCATCTAAGCCAACAGCTCCTAACGTTTTGACAGCCGCCCGGCGGTAAGTAGTGTCTTCGGCATCCAAGGCACTCATCAGGCGGGGAATCGTAGTCTCATCACGATTGTCGATAATATCCACCATGGCGCGATTGCGCATATTGGGATTCGGGTGCTTAAGCTGTTCAAAAAAAGCGTCCATGGGTTGGTAACAAGAATTTTTAACTAAAGAAGAATAGATTGTAGACGTACCCTTCGACTCCGCTCGGGGCACACTGGCAAAAAATCCGTTGCCTGAGTGAAGTCGAAGTCAACAGATTTTCTGCACCAGCTTAAGCCTGCGCCATTTGAATCGAACGATGGGCCTTGGCTCTTACAGCCCAATCATTTGCTTCTAATAACAGTTTATGCTGACTGTAATCGCCTAATTTTTCTAAGGCCATTAAAGAAGCATATTGAAGCATCCAAATTTTACTGTGGGCACTGGTTTGTAATGGGGTAATCGCTCGCTGATCGCCCAGTTCTCCCAAAGATAGAGCAGCTCCAGCTCGAGATTTCATAAATTGGGGAGATGTATTGTTCAAAGCCTCAAGCAGTAAATCGTAAGCCGGTTGATGCTTAAGCCAGCCCATGAGCTTCATCACATGGTAGTGAGCACCATAGTCGTTATGGGCCTCATCCTCATAGGTGGCAAACAGAGCCGCTGGCGCAGTGTCAAGCTGCTGATCAATAAAGGTTTGAATCGCCAAATAAGTGCGGCCAAAGTCAGTGTGGTACAGCTCCCGAATAAGAAAGTCTAGGGCAGGGGGCTGATCATATTCGTGCACTAGCTCCAAATCTTGGGGATGATCTCGCAAAATCTGCTCAATCACGGGTAACGCATCATCAATGCCCACCTCGCCAGAGGCCATACCGCTCTCTGCTAATGTGCGAACAGCCCTTAAGCGAAACATTAGAGAAATAGGACAACGCGCAATCGCCGGAATCGCTGCGTAATACTGAGAATTAATCAGATCTTCGAGGCAGGCCCGGCGAGCATTAATGTTATCGCTTTGGAGAAATGAGATGACTCGATCAATTTGGCTAAAATCTCGGGCAAAACGGCAGACGGCTGCGATCGCAGCACTAGCCGTCGGCTCATCTCCATGATCCATAAAGGGCCGCACCCGATCCACCGCTGCATCATAGTCCAACTTCACCAACGTATGAATAATCACTCGATAGGTCTGATCTGGTTTTGCCAGCAGTTGAGTAATCTCTTCTAAAATCTCTGCATCTTCTGTCCCAATTTCACCAATCGCCCATACAGCAGATTCTACGGTGTAGCGATCTTCATCTGCCAAACAGGTACGAATGACCTCTAAACCACGGGTCGCCTTCAACTTACCCAAAGACTCAACCGATTTACGTCGAGTAATCCGATTATCCAGCGAGTCGTGGGTAACATTCACCGCTCGAATAAGCGCGTCAATCGATGCCTCTGATGGATAATTTGCCAATTGAGACGCCGCAACATAGCGCTCACTCTCATCAGCGGCCTGTTCAGGAGGCGTATCCAGAAGAGCAATCGATTGTTCTTCTGTTAAACCGAAAATATTGGCAAAACGCTTATCCATAGGACGGTTGAGCGACAAAAATCGTGAACATTCCCTTCGACTCCGCTCAGGGAAAGATGGCCAGGAAAACGAAGCATTGTGCAATCGTTTTATAAATCTCGTTGGCTGAGCACAGTCGAAGCCAACAAACGACAACAAACCTGGAGACTCCAAAGAATCTCCAGGTTTTGACTACCTAAATGCAGTCAAGCTCTTAATCGTAGTCAGATGACTAGGAAAGAGTCCTTTAGGAAAGGGTCCCTTAGGAAAGGGTCCCTTAAGAAAGGGAGTTGATTACGTAGTCAACCAGAGCGTTGTACTCAGTTAGAGCCTGAGCAGACATGTCACGAGGAGCACAACCACGGTTACGGGCAAAGCTTAGAGCCGCTACGTAAGGTGCGGTGGGTAGGTTTAGCGCACGGTATACTTCACGCTGACCTGCAATACCCCACTCATCAAGAGGACCAGTACCACCCACTACTAGGCTGTAGCTGATCAGACGCATGTAGTGCTTAATGTCACGCATGCACTTAGCTTTGAACGTGTCAGTGGAGTTTGCCTCACCCGCATTGTTCAAGTAGGGATACTTGGAGATGCATGCATCGTAAGCTTCTTTAGCTACGTTATCCAAGTTGCCTGCTAGCTTCTCAGCAGCTTCTAAACGTGCGGCTGCACGCTGAAGACTACCTTGTACAGACTCTAGGTCGGAAGTGGAAGGAAAACGACCAGCTGCATCAGCTGCAGCGATCACAGTGGTAACAACAGATTTCATTTCGTAATTTTCTCCAGTAGTTAAATTGATCGTGAACAATCAGAACAATCTCGCTTAGTCGTCAAGCAATGACTAACCTAGAGCAGAGATAACGCGATCAAAGTAGCTGCCAGCTTCTGCAACCAAAGAAGCGCAACGATCGTCAGTTACAGTAGAGCCCATCTTACGTAGACGTGCACCAGCGCGTGCTTCGCTAGGCTCATCCTTAATGTGAGCAGTGGCCTGGGCCTTCATGATCTGTACGGCACGTACAGTGGACGTTGCAGGTACGCCTAGAGCAGCGTAAGTCTCTTTTAGACCGTTCAAGCAACGATCATCTAGAACGGATGCATCACCAGCTAGTAGCGCGTAAGTTACATAGCGCAATACGATCTCGCCGTCACGTAGGCAGGCAGCCATACGACGGTTGGGGTAGCAGTTACCACCCGCTTGGATGAGACCCTGGTTCTCACAAATCATGCCAGCAATAGCATCAGATACCATGCAGCTTGCGTTGGATGCAATGGCATTTACAGCATCCAGACGACGGTTGCCACTTGCAACAAATGCCTTAAGGGCAGATAGATCACCGACAGGTGCAGTGCTGGCATCAGCGGATACTACCGCTCTAGAAAAAGCGTCAAGCATTGAGCTCTCCTTGTTTTGTTAAAAACTTTTCGTTAGTGATAAGCCCGTTTCGTTTGGCTCAACCACTAACGAAACAATAATGAATCATGGTTACCCAAGTCTCATTTAGTGAGGAGAAAGCAATATTCCGTTACATAAGGCACAAAATCATTCAAAACAGCCTGATGGCAACGGTTAGAGGAAATGAAGAAATAATCTACTTAAACTCGTTCATCAAATCGAGTATGGAAACTGCCGTACTTGATCCAATATTGCTGTAAATCGTGGTGGGGGGTATGCAAACTGGCCTTAGCCCGATACAGAACAACACGTCGATGCTGCCCAATCCAAATTTTTTTGACTGGATCAACACATATTAAAGTGCCCCCCAAAGCCTTAAGGCAGTCCTGAAACTTTTCTATCGTCGAGTATTCTACGGTTTCAAAAATGAAGAAGTTACCTGAACGAATCAGGTGACGACTGCGGATCCACGTCTTCATCTTCTTTTGTGCTTGAGGAGGAAGCATGGAAATCTGAACCGCTCTAAGGTCTATATCAACGTTCGTTTTAAATTCTTCAGAAAGGTAGTTCATTATTAAAACTGGCGCGCTTTCGGAATTTCAAAATCCCCTCTGTTGAGCCCCACACATATTCATCTGTCTCAATATCCATACCCTGATCGATGCTCATCCATGTGCTTTCAGTAAGCTCCACATGACTAGTGAGATAGGTAATTTTGCCTTCTTTAGGAATAATGCAAGCCTTACCAGGTTCTACGCTGCCAATGAACGTATCTCCCTCACGCCTAAACACCATTGAACAGCCTTCACGACGCTCAATACACTCAGGAGTAACAGTTTTAAGGATCTCCAAATTATGACCGCCCCCTGCGTAAAGCAGGCGATCTTTCAAGCCATAATTCTCGATATAAACATGATCCCCCTTATCAACTAGACGGTGTACCCCCTGCCTATAGGGAGTCCACAGGTCATAGTCATAGGTTTGTTCTGAATATAGCCCTACTCCTGAAAAAAAGTCGTAAGGCAGTGGTCGAAAAAAAATCCGAATGTGGGCAAATTTTGTGGGTTCGTCAAAGGCTTGTTGCTGATTGCTAAAATCCCCAGACATCCACCGAACAAGAGTTATAAAGTCTTGAGAATAAGACTCTGTAGAAGAAGAGACATCAGCATTGCCAGTAAGCACCATTCTTGTAATAAATGTTTATTTTTTCAACGTTGCCCACAGATTAACTAGGACAACAGTTTTATTTTGAGGCGTTGCCGATCTCTTGAGATCTCACACAACCAATATCACCCACTTGATTTAGTGTACGCAAGCAACGGGTAAAAGTGCCAGCATTAGGAGCATATTGCCCCACAGGTTATCAGCATTCGATGACTCACCTTACTTATTTCTTACCCAGGATTACGTCGAACTTCTGATGAAAAACTAGCAGTAGTCACCCCCTTGCCACTACTGGTCTTAATCAAGGACACCCGAAACCTTAGGTTAGGAGTGGCAAACCAAATTTTTTCCTCTGCAGCCGCCCGATCATAGGAGGTAGTCAGCACAAAGGTGCCATCTTCGCCTAAAGAATAGGTACCAACGGCTTCCATTGTTTCCGCATACCCCTGCTCTCGCAATAGCTTCCCTGTAGTTGCACTATCAGGCACGGGCACAAGAATGGTAGACCCTGCCATGACCTCATCTTCATCCCAGTCAGATTCACCTTCCCAGCTCATTTTGAAAGGGCTCACTACAATTTCTGGAGCAACATCATAGCGTTTGCACAGTTCTAATACCCCTGGCTCATCTACTGTGAGAGGCTCAATATTGATGGTAGAACGCACTTCTTCAAAATGGGCAAATGCTAGGTGATGGGCACTACGTTGAGATCGCCATTCACCTAACGAACGTTGCACAAAAGTTTCAATATCCATTTAGTTAGAACAAAAGCTTAAAAATTTTATTGCTGCTTATCTAAAGTAACCCTTAACTCCACCAAAAGTAAAAGCCCATAACAAAACCTCCAGCAGGATGTGTCCGGTTTACCCAACACATCTTGCTGGAGGCTTCAAAGATAACTAAGCTAGCTTGTTTAAAAGCTCACTAGCTATCACCTGAAAGTCACTGAAATCAAAACTAGATTTCTGAGATGTTAACAATTTTTGCACCCGAGCGCTGTACAGTCTGAATACGCTTAGAAAGCTGAGCAAAGCCCACTTCTACACTGTAATTACTCTTAGTAACCCGTGCCCCAAAGTTTGCCTTAGAAACAGTAATGCGAAAACGCTTACCGGTATTGCTATAAGCACCAGAAGCTGACGTTGGGACTTTGATTTTAGTACCCAGGTTACCAGCAATGTCGCTAACCAGAGATGTGCTGGTGACATTGCTAGCTGCATAGCCGCGATCTAAAGCAAATGTACGATTAAACGCAACATTCTTCAAACCAGCTTGACTGGAGTTACCACGCACATAGGGCACAGTGTTCTCACCAAAAGCAGCATCATACTCATCGCTATCGATGTAGGAATCAATTTCTGCTTCGAAACCTTGAGTGTTGTAAATAGCAACGTGCTCAGCAATCTCAGTTTGGTCTTGAGGAGCACGACCCAACAAATGTTGAAAATTCAGTTCAATAGAGCGGTACGAAGAAGAATTTTCAAAAAATAGGGAGCGATATAGATCAGACGTAGCTACTGCACGAACAAATCCTCGAACAGTGATACAACCATCTCTGAGCATCGACTCAGCACTAGTCAGACGCTGACTGTCCATCACGTGCTGATTACCCAAAACTTGCTTATAAACAGCTCTGATGACAACCTGTAGATCATCTTCAGTTGCATTAGTACGCAACTCAGTGGCTTCAAGGCTCTCTAACCAAAGTGCCATGGCTATTATTCTCCTATTTAGTGATGATTGAATTTAAAAATCAAAGCGTTGCTGATCATCGGGATGATTTTATCAGTCAAGGATTGAGCGATAGCACATTTAATAGACTGAAGAATTCACTAAATCAGCAACGACAAAAGCAAAGCCAATAGTCAATAAAAGAGGCAGCCCTTGTCTAAGGCAGGGGCTGCCTTGAAAAGAAGCCTAGTAACCGGCTTCAGTAATGCTGACGATTTTGCCACCACGCTTCAACACATTTTGAATGGTTTTAGACATTTGGCTGTAGGAAACCACGTACTCCTGGTTGCTAACGCGGTTAATAGCGGCAGCAGCAGCAGATGTGGATACTGCTATACGGAAACGCTTACCAGTATTGGTGTAAGTGCCTGAGCCACCACGGGGCGCTGCAATTTTGCTAGTCAGATTACCCGCAACAGAACCAATCAAACGAGCAGAACGACCGCGATCACTCGTCGCATCACCACGCACCAAAGCAAATGTACGATTGAAGCTTACGTTCTTATACCCAGGCAAGCTCTGAGCACCACGCACATAGGGAGCAATATCTTCACCAAAGCTAGCTAGATACTCGGCACTATCCAGATAAGAATCAATTTCAGCATCGTAGCCCTGACCGTTGTAGGTGGCAACATGCTCAGCAATCTCAGTCTGATCTTGAGGAGCACGCCCCAAAAGGTGCTTAAAGTTCAGCTCAATAAACTGATAGGGAGATGACGTTTCAAAAAATGCAGTGCGATAAAGGTCGGACTTAGCTACAGCACGAACAAACCCTCTGACAGTAATCTTGCCATCACGCAAGAAAGACTCAGCGCTAGCAATACGCATGTTATCCATAACATGCATATTGCCTAAAACTTGCCTGTAAACGGCATTGATTACAACCTGGAGATCGTCCTCAGTAGCGTTAGGACGAAGCTCAATCGGTGCTGCATCTGCAACCCAAAGTGCCATGAAAAAATCCTCCAACAATTAAGTTATTTTTTTAAGAACAGAGTGCCGCAAAAATTGCAACACCCCCAAATGTTGATACTTCAAACGCCAGCTTGAGTAGAGAATCCTCTCTAACTGTGAGAATTCTCTACTCAAAAACAGCTGAATGAATTAAACAATCTCAGTGATGCTGACAATTTTGGCACCTGTGCGATGGATGCGCTGAATCTGAGGCGTCATCTTATCAGCTGACACGATGTACTCGTTCATGCTGACACGACGGGGAGAATCAAACTTAGCTGCAGTGGTCTTAATCTTGAACCGCTTGGTTGTTCCAGAGTTCAAGTTAGTTGCTGCACGCTTAACCTTATTACCTTTCTCAGCACCAGCCACCTGAGACACAAGTTGAGCGGACTTCACAGCACTGCTAACCTGAGCAGGACCACGATCAATGGCAAAGATGCGGTTATAGCTTACCTGGGATTGCCCCACCTGAGTAACACTAGCGTTGTAGAACGGCACTACATTCTCACCAAAGCGAGACTGGTACTCGTCACTATCAATATAGGAATCGATTTCAGCATCGTAGCCTTCTTCTACACAGCGACGAATGTGTTCAGAAAGCTCAGCCTGGCTCTCAGGAGCACGCCCCAAAAAGTGCATGAAGTTTAGCTCTACAAAGCGATAAGGAGCACAGCACTCAAAGTAACGGCTGCGGTAAAAGTCAGACTTACCAACAGCACGGACAAAGTCCCGAACAGAGAGAGAGCCATCACAAAACTGAGATTCAGCGCTTACCAAACGCTCGCTTTCCATCACATGGGGGTTACCCAAAACGTGGCGGTATACAGCACGAATGATGGATTGCTTATCTTCGCTGCTGCTAACAGGCCACAACTCAAACGTTGTCATTGGAAATCTCCTACTGTTTTTTGAAAAGACGTTCTCAACACATAAGTCATCCGAAGCAATGATCAGAAAAAGGCTGATACAACCCATTTTCTGACCATTGCAGATAACCGTTACCTAGGAAACCAGGGTAATACTGGCAATCACACCACCCTGTTTATGGATCCGCTTATACTCATCAGACAATTTGTCAAAGGGAACCATATACACCTTATTGGCGCGACGGAACTTGGACACGCGGTTGAAGGCATTGGAACGATAGCTGGTAACCTCAACACGATAAATCTTGCCATTAGAACTGGCACCAACACCGTGGCGAGTACGAGAAGAATCGGGGGGAGTCTGGAAGGTGCCGCCAGCAGACAACGGAGATAGAACAGGTGCTGGAATAGCGTTGATTACCAACGAGTTCAGACGAGGTTTCTTACCATTAACGCTGCCCTTTAAAGAGCTGCTAGAAGCGCCACGTACTAGCTCAAAGGTGTGGGTAAAGCCAACCATATTACTAGCTTCGGTCTTATAGCCACGAATATAGGGGACAAAATCTTGTCCAAAAACATCCTGATACTCATCGCTATCGATATAAGAATCGATCTCAGCCTCAAAGCCCTCAGTATCCAGAATGGCACTATGGGCTTTCATCTCTTCAAAACTATTGGGAGCTCGGCCAAGTAGGTGGCGGAAGTTAAGCTCAATATTGCGGTAACGAGGGCAGCTCTCAAAAAAGCGCGCACGATACATATCAGACTTAGCCACTGAGCGGACAAATTCACGTACCGTCAACTCACCACGCTTAAACTGGGACTCGGGCACCGCAAGGCGCTCGCTCTCCATCACATATGCGTTACCTAAAACCTGTCTATAGACGGCTTTGATAATAGACTCGAGGCCCTCACTATCAAGGCCAGGAACCCACTCGACTGGAGGGGTCTCGTCGAAAAGGCTCACGCCCAATCGTGAAGCTGGTCCAAAAGCCATTAATGCTATCTCCTAGACGACAACAATGGTCTAAATAATTTTATCTCGGAATGTTAAGAAGCTTAAGGGTAACAATACCCTCCAAGCATTGCTGAATCTTCTATGTAACTTGTTAGAACTGCTGACTAGTCTCTAACAAGTTAGTTTAGACAGCTCTGACAAATCATACTGAAACCAGGCATAAACACTCACTAGAACCCATCTTCGTATATAAAAGCAGCCTCTAATCATCAAGAATTATAAACTCGGCATCCAGACTGGTACAGGGGATACAAAACTGATGATCACGACCATCAAACAGAGGATGAAAACCCTATTTATATATACGTTTTAACGTCCATTGACACCCCCCTGATATGACCTATCAGTTTGACTTAACTAGCAGCCCGAAAGATACAAAAGTATATATTAAGCATTAAATCAGGGGATTTTCACAAACGAGATTTCAAGCCTTCTAGCAACTCAGATCTTCAAAGTTTACATTTCTACATTTATTCCCTCAGTAATGCACTATTCAGCCCCTGCTTTACGCAGCATAGTAACGGCCTGGCTTGAACGAAATGACTGCTGAGCTTCACTGAGAGCCGTACCTCCCCAACGGTTTTGGGACGTTACATCAGCACCTTCTGCCAGAAGTATTTCAATAATGTCAATGTCACCTCGGGCGGCAGCCATCATCAAAGGTGTCCACCCCCCTACATTGGCAGTATTCACAGCTGCACCCAACCGGATTAAACTCGCCACGGTAGGGGCATGACCATTACTAGCGGCCAGATATAATGCCGTGTCGCCAATCTTGTTGGTGTGGTGCACATCATCCCCGATCTGGGCCAATCGCTCCACAATATCGGCATGACCTTGACGAGCCATGAGCAGCAGGATGGTTTCTTGATAGCGATTGCAGACACTGGCATCAGTTTGTGCCCCATGGTCAAGCAACGTGAGCACAATATCTCGTTGATCGGCTTCAGCTGCATACAGAATGGCCGTGTAGTTAACTTCGTTGCGAGCGTTGACATTGGCTCCCACGTCCAGCAACAGCTCAACAATAGATAGATGTCCTTCAGCTGCCGCCCACATTAATCCTGTGCAACTCCGCCAGATACCTTCAATATCGGTACCTTTCACTAAAAGCCTTTTGATCGTTGCCACATCACCACGGATACAGGCATTAACCAAGGGTTCATGGGTAGATGACATGGCGTTCGTAAAACTAAGTGGCAGATTGAAACTGGCTCAGGGCCTGAATTAGGTGATTAAAATAGGGGTCAATCTGGCGATCGCTAGCCGTTATCCCCAACGTTGCTAGCTGATCTTTACTGGCCGTTTTTAGAGACTGCAAACCATACACCATGGCATCGAGGGGCACCTGCAATTCTTGGTAAAGCTGCTCCATGTAAGACAGCCCCATAGTATTGGTATAGTCAGGTCGCTGGGCCGCGATGCCATAGGTAATGCAGCGTAAAAAATGCCAAAAATCTCGCCAACAGGCTTCAGCACGAATCGCTGGATATAATCTGCCACCGGACCCAGTGATACCAGGAAATTTTTCAAGGACTTGTGCCCGAGCAGCATCCACAATCGCACTGGCATGGTCGCGTAGGTGACGGGCAATGGGACCAGCAGGCATTGTGTCTAGTAACGCATCGTCTAAGTAGACACGTTCGTTATCGGCTGTTTGGAGCTGTGCGATCGCATCTTCTCCAAATTCGTCTTGCCAGCCATTAAAACTGACAATTCGTGCTTTAAAAATGAGTTCTTTGACCCGAGGACTGAGGGACGATGACATGATTGTTTTAACGCTCTCTAATTATTGTTACACACTGTTACAATCAAGGTAAAATCATCCTAGATGTAACGCTTCATCAGTGGTCCGCTGCTGACAATTGGCCCAATCAACTATGGAACTTTCCGATATTCAAGCCATCCTTGAACACCCCGATTCGCAGGAGCGCCTGAAGGGCATTGTGGCTCTCAAAGATTATGACGCTGATACGGCCAGCCCGCTACTGCTAAGTAAAAAGGACGATCCTGAGTTCTTGGTCCGTTCATTCGTAGCCATGGGCCTTGGGCGGAAACGTAGCGACACCGGCTTCGAGGCACTACTGGCAATGATTGACAATGATCCAGACGCTAACGTGCGGGCAGAAGCCTCTAACTCCCTGGCAATGTATGGTGACGCATCTATTCCCCATCTGGTTAAGACATTTCATGGCAACAGCAACTGGCTGATTCGGCGCAGCATTCTAGCCGCCATGATCGACCTCAATAGCCCAACAAATATGCTTGACATTTGTCTAGCGGCCATCATCGACAGCGATCTGACCGTAATCAACGCAGGCATCGACCATTTGAGCACCTTGGCAAATACCCACCAAGCAGAGGCAGCACTAGCCGCAATCTTACCCCTGAAAACGGCAGAGAACTGGTACACACGCATGCATGTCGCCTATGCCCTCAAGCGCTTCGACGCGCCAGCAGCCAAAGAGGCGTTGATAGAGCTGCGCCAGGATCAGCAACATAAGGTTGTCGCCGCCGCCCTGGAAGGGTTGGTGCCCTAAGCACAAACGGCGCTCACTCAGCCTATTCCCACTGGACGAACCTTGATAGATGCCAGTGACGCCACCTGAAGGACAGACAATTCTGTACGGAGAGTTGGGCAATGAAACTGTAGTCATAACCTACGAATGCCCCGCCAGACGTAGAACGGTAGGTATGGCTACAGCCATCAGAGCTAAGCTCTGTTAGCTTTTCTCTCAGTGGAAGATTAGTTGAGTCCACTGGGAGAGACGTGGCGCGTTCAATAAGTGCTTTATTGCTGTTTGATTAGATTTTCGCTACCTTTAATGTAAATAAATATAAATTTGTTTACCTATAGCTTGATTTCGAGTGCATCGCTTAATTTTAAGGTCCTAGATTCTATGTCATTGCCTGTGATTACCACCCTTATTGACAACTTGGAAGCCTTGGCGGCTAATTTCTTTGAGCAATCTGCTGGCCAATGGACCTCCCAACGTCGTTACTACACACTCAAGAATGGTGAAGCTCAAGAAGTCGTGAGCGCCCTAAATATCGAGTTTTTAGAGGCTAATCACCCTGAACTCGTCGCTCTAGAAGCCATGCACGGCCTAGACACACCGATCATTTGCGGTGTGAAATCTTCGTGGGAAAGCAACTACATTAGTCCCAGCCGTAAACAAGCCACGGGTTCTACTGTTTTTGGGCTGCAAGGCAATATCCTGTATCGAGATCGCGGATTTGCTACGACAAAACCTGTGTTAGCGACCTATGAGATGCGCGATCGCAACACCATGCAGCTCCACACTGAGTACGGTGGTTCTGCCTTCGATGAAGAGCTTAAGCTAGTCGGCGATAAGCACCGCACGCGCCAAACCATCATTTCGAGAGCTGGTCAGGAAATCATGATTGGTCAATATTTAGAGACACGGGCGTAAATCCTTTGGAGGGTGGGCAATGCCCACCCTCCAAAGGATTCCACCTGTCTATCCTGCTTCAGCTTCGAGCGTTAAACTCCGCCGCGTCGAATTGCGGGTCAGACCGTTCCATACATCTAATTCACCGGACGAACGGCCTAATAACTGGCCTCTGGAATTTTGGGTCAGCCCCTGAGCCATCGTAAAATCGGCTCCGGCAATATTACCCACCATGTCAAACTCCACACCCGTTAGGTCTGCTGCCCGCAGATCCGCCTTCTGAAACTCAGTGCCGCTGACTCGAGCATTTCGCAAACTGGCCCCCGTCAGAAACGCCTTCTGTAAATTTGCTCCACTCAAGCTGGCATCATCCAAAATAGCGCCTGTTAAATCGGCCCCACTTAGGTAAGCGCCTAAAAGTTTTGCTCCGCGAAGATTGGCCCCCCGCAAATAGGCCGTGTTTAAAAACGCACCATTGAGTACAGCTTCTGGGCCAACAGCCCCACAGCTTTTGTAGCGAAAGCCTTCTGGCCAAAGGGTTTTATCATCATAGAGCGCAATGTTGAGCTTAGTCTCTGATAATACTGCGCCGCTAAAGTTAGCCCCACGCAGGTCAGAACGATGAACAAAGGCCCCTGTCAAATCCGCTCCACTTAAATCGGCCCCGGTGAGCTCCACACCGCGCAAATCAGCCTGTTGTAGCTGGGCACCGCTCAGACTTGCGCCAGCGAGGTTAGCACCAATTAAGGTCACCCCTTGCAGACAACTATTGGTCAGATTGGTCGCTGATAAATTAACTCGATATAAATCAAAGCCCCGCAGATCTTTACCCGAGAGATCAGCTCCTGACAAATCATGGTGAACTGCCAGACGATCTAACAACAACGCATCTAAACTTAGAGTTTCGGGATGGCTCATAGATAGCTAAACTTTGTAACTAAAGGATGAAACGTCGCTGTGCCTCGCAGGGATAAATCAGCGACGAAAGCAGTGATTTAAAGGTGTTCTTTAAGGTCAGTGTAACAGTGCCCTTGAACACAGTCTTGAGCAAATAACCTATTTAATACGGACAATCTCCCATGCCATTTCAATCTCCCATGACCATGATGGATTTTTTTCGCAAAAGCGAAGGCATCTGGTTTATTCAGCGGGCCGTCCATCATTTTGACTCGGTGGCCGATGAATCAGGAGAGTCTAACTTGATCGTGGATGTCATCGAAGCGCAGGATCCACGCATTGTAGAAATTTGTCAGAGCCAGGGGGTGGATCCAGGGAAAGCAGCGGGGGGAGCTCAGTTTTCCTGGCAATCCAATACCAAAGAATTTACCTATGACTCTAAATATGCAGCCATCCTGGTGGATATTCCCAACAATGCCCAGGGTCGCGCTGGCCAACTTTTAAGGGACCGCGGCTATGTGGAAAATATGCCAGTGGTAGGGCGCTACGGATTTGCTGATGATGGTGTATTGACCATTGACAACGAGTATGACAAAAACCAGGGACAAGAGCGCTGCTGGTTTCTCTCTGACGACTTTCGCGTGCGGGTCAGCACAGCCCGACTCGCCAACGGCATTAATCTGATGACCTACTGTTCAGAGCGACGGTTTGTCACCCAGGATGACCTGGCAGCTATGGTTCAAGCCAATGCCGCCCGCTTGCCCACAGCCTGATGTAACGGAATGTATCTTTGTCTCTAAGATTCAAGACATGGGCCTCAGATATCTCCTATGCTGCAAATGGCAGAAGGTATCTGTCGTAACCGTTATAAATTAAGGCGAAGACACATGTACCGCCCTTTTCTAGAGCATTTAGAAGCCTCCTTAAAAGAGAGATTTGAACTACAGCCACGGGCTATTCCAGAGGGACTAGAGTGCCAAATTAGCGAGCGAGGGCGGAACCCGGCATCGATTCAAAGCTGGTGTTATCAGTCATCTGAATTACGAAAAATTCGCTATACATATATCGACGCTGGTAAAGGCGCACAAATATTTAATGGTGTCCTTTATCCTAATCATTGCTACGATGTGCCCCTACTGGGGATTGACTTTTTGTCCTTTGGCAAGGTTAAGAACTTAATTGTTCTCGATTTTCAACCCCTGTTCCAGGATGAAGCTTACGAAGCCAAGTATCTGATGCCACTCAAGGAGTTGCGCGATAACTACGCCGAGTTGGCCCAGGGTCTGGAAATGAAGTTTTACGATGCCAATCAGTACTTCTCAAAATATCTGTTGTTTGCCAAGACAGATACTGAAACTGTCTCTACGCGAGTTTTGTCAGCCTTCAAAGACTATTTAGATCTTTACTGGCAGATATTAGCAAATGCTGAGCCGCTAACAACCGATGCAGAGATTGATCGGGTCAAAAAAGCTCAGATTGACTATGACCAGTACAGCGCAGAACGTGACCCGGCTCACGGCTTATTTACCAGCTATTTTGGCGCAGAGTGGGCAGATCGCTTCCTCTATGAGTTCCTGTTTGAAGATGCAGTTCCCCTGGCTGTGCAAGCTCATTAGGTTTAAGCCTATTCGTGAGATAAGCCCCACCCAACTGATGATATTTCAGGGCACCTGTTAGAGACGTCCTTACACGATAAGGAATCTATGGCAGGTGCCTTAATTGTTTTTTCCTATGACTCTATATCAACCGTTTTTAGACCATGCGATCTCCACTCTCCAAGATCGCCTAAAGCTTTCTCCCTACCCAATTCCCGCCGGTTTTGAGAGTAACACAGCCACCACTGGCAAGGGCAAGCGCGAAGTCACTGTACTGACCACCAGTCACGGCTATTGTTCTCCCAAACTACGACAGATTCGGGCAGCCCATGTTCAAGCAGGCGACAGTTTACAAGTCCTCAACTTTGTGATCTTCCCCCGGCTAGAATACGACCTGCCCTTTTTCGGTGGAGATTTAGTGACATTACCTGGCGGGCACCTGATCGCCATTGACATGCAACCACTCTTCCGCGATAGCAAAGATTATCAGGCTCGCTATAGCCAGCCGATTATGCCCATGTTTGAGCGCTATCAGCAGAAGCTACCTTGGGGCGGTGATTTTCCAGCAGAAGCACAACCCTTCTTTTCCCCTGCGTTTCTATGGACCCGACCCACTGAACTAGAAGACGTGACCACCCATGTATTTAACGCCTTTAAAGACTATTTAGACGCTTATATAGGCTTTGTGGAAGCCGCGCAACCCGTAACCGACCCAGAACGGCTTCAGGCCATTGAAACCGCCCAAATTAACTATATTCGCTATCGTGCTGAGAAAGATCCGGCCCGAGGTATGTTAACTCGCTACTACGGCGCTGAGTGGACTGAAGAATATATCCATGGATTTCTGTTCGACCTGGAACGCCATTTACAAACTGCGTAGGCCCTTATAAGAAATCGCATAGGATACCTCAGGGGACTGCACAAAAATAAAGACCCAGGTTGGGGCTGTAGATGGGTGGATGAGTGATGGAGTAATGGGGTGATTGTGATTATTTAAGCGCCAGCGCCTAAGAAATTAACAAGTAAGTGGAAGAGACGGAACAACTCCGTGCCACTTACTCGTTTGGTTTAATGTTTTTAATTGACAGAATACGAACCCCATGTATGCATGGGGTAAAGTTATCCTGGCAAAATATTTCTGACGAGGACTGAAAAATCTATCATATTTTTAGGTGTTACATCTGTTACCAAATCCCCACAACCCTTATAATTCGTAATATATTGTGTCCCCGACGCAGTATATAAAATAGACTGATAGCTTGTAGCAGACAGGCTTGTGGCTGTTTTTTACAGAAGGCAAACAAACATCTGTTGCCAAGGGTGAAGTTTCTTTAACTTTGTTAGATTCGGTCCCTATTCGCTTTAATCTTCAAATTGGGGAGAGCGATGTTTGCTGAGATGATTCATGACTTCTGTAAAAGTCGTTTCAGATTGTCTGCATTCGCCTATCTCTATAATGAAACTGTTTTTGATGCAGTTGCTTAACGGGTTCTCGTCCCCACTTTTTTGGAAACTTACTTCGACGAATCAAATTTAGGAGAGTCAATCTATGTTTGATGCGTTTGCTAAGGTCGTCTCCCAGGCTGATGCAAGAGGCGAATATCTCAGCAGTGCTCAATTGGACGCTTTATCTGCAATGGTTGCTGACAGCAACAAGCGCATGGATGCGGTTAACCGTATTACCAGCAATGCGTCCGCTATCGTGACAAATTCCGCTCGTGCTTTATTTGCCGAGCAGCCTTCACTCATCGCTCCTGGTGGTAACGCTTACACTAGCCGTCGTAATGCAGCTTGTCTGCGCGACATGGAAATTATCCTACGCTATGTAACTTATGCTATCTTCACTGGCGATGCTAGTGTTCTAGATGATCGTTGCTTGAACGGTCTACGCGAGACTTATTTAGCTCTCGGTACTCCCGGTGCTTCGGTTGCCGTTGGCGTTCAGAAGATGAAGGAGGCTGCTATTGCGATCGCTAATGATTCCAATGGCATTACTCCTGGTAACTGCTCCAGTCTAATGGCTGAGATTGCAGGTTACTTTGATCGTGCAGCTGCTGCTGTTGCTTAAGTTAACTCCCTAGGTAGTTTTTGGCGAGCTTAATGCTCGACAAGCTTTAGTGAGTTTGGTAATTGACAGATCAAGAGAGTTCTCTAATCAATAACTTCCTTTTTCTGTCCGTCTGTTTAGAAACTTTGGGAGATATCTCAAGCAATGAAAACCCCTCTGACTGAAGCAGTATCTGCTGCTGATTCGCAAGGTCGTTTCCTAAGTTCCACCGAGATTCAGTCTGCTTTTGGTCGTTTCCAGCGTGCCTCAGCTTGTATGGAAGCTGCTCGTGGTTTGACTGCTAAAGCTGACGCTCTATGCTCTGGTGCAGCAAACGCCGTTTACAGCAAGTTTCCCTACACTGTTTCCACTCCTGGTCCCACCTATGCTTCCGACCAGGTTGGTAAAGATAAGTGTGTTCGTGACGTTGGTTACTATCTACGCATGGTTACCTACTGCCTCATTACAGGTGGTACTGGTCCCATGGATGAGTACTTAGTAGCGGGTCTAGATGAGATCAACCGTGCTTACGAGTTGTCTCCTAGCTGGTACATTGAGGCGCTTAAGTACATCAAGGCTAGCCACGGTTTGAGTGGTCAGGCTGCGACTGAAGCTAATGCCTATATCGATTACGCTATCAATGCCCTAAGCTAATTGAGTCTTGAGCCTCTGTAGCAAATTGCTACGTTGTTTGAGTTTCAATTATTTCCCAGAGGTATTTGGAAGCGCTGGTTTTTACTGGTGTTTTCTTCTACCTCTGGGGTTTGTTATGTTTAGGCATTGGAGAAGACGTTGCATGCAACGTCTGTACATTAAATCTGTAGGCAATCTGTCTATTCTTGAGGTTACGTTGTGAGTGGTGTCCCTCATAATCCAGACGGTCAGCCGTTAACCATTGACCAGGCATTTGTCAATATTAACCAGACCGCAGATCCAGGCTTACGTTACTATGCCGCCTGGTGGTTGGGTAAGATGCGTATTTGCCAACCGCAGGCAATAGACGCTTTGCTATTGGCATTGGAAGATGAAACCGATCGTTCGCCAGATGGTGGTTATCCCCTACGACGTAATGCGGTCACGGCTCTGGGAAAAATTGGCCAAGGCAGTGACCGGGTGGTGCTTGCCCTAATTAATTGTCTCCACTGCGATGACTATTATGTGCGAGAAAAAGCAGCCCAGTCCCTTGAAAGTTTAGGGGACTCGATGGCTGTTCCCCCGCTGCTCAATCTACTCGATGGTGGTGTTGCCGCAGCCGTCCAGGATTCTGACAAACCTCACCTGGTGCAACCTTACAACGCTATTTTGGAAGCACTGGGCACCTTAGGAAATGCAGAATTAGTAACAATTATTGGCCCCTTTTTAGACCATGACGTTCCCCAGGTACGTAACGCGGCAGCTCGGGCAATGTATCAAATTACGGGAGAAGCTCAGTACGCGGAACGCCTAGTCAAAGTGTTAGCTCATGATCAGCTACAGCTGCGACGAGCGGCACTGATGGATTTAGGAGCTGTCGGTTATTTGGCCGGGGCAACTGCGATCGCAAACACCCTAGCTGAAAACAGCATGAAACTGATTGCCCTCAGGGGCATACTTGAGTACCAAATTAGTTTTGAAATACAATCTGGGGAAGACACGTCACCCATTTCTGACGACAGCCGTCAAGTGATGGAACTAATGGATAGCTTGTTGTAATGGTCGCCCTACTGAAAACCTTTGATAGCTGTTTACAAGCGGTTAACGATGCGGATTCTGCCCAAGGCTTGTTAGATGCCGTTGAAGATCTAACCAGCCTTAAGGATGAACGCTCCATTCCCACGTTAATTCAAGTATTAGGCTTTAATAATCCAGGTGCCGCCGTCGCCGCCGTTGAAGGATTAGTCCAAATTGGTGTTCCATCGGTCTCACACCTGTTGGAAAAATTGGATAACTATAACTACGGCGCAAGGGCCTGGGCGATTCGGGCATTGGCGGGCATTGGCGATCCGCGTGGTCAACAACTATTACTGGATGCCGCTGCCAATGACTTTTCCCTCAGCGTCAGACGGGCTGCAGCGAGAGGTCTAGGCACCATTCGTTGGTCTGACATAGAAGAGGATAAGCGTAATGTGGCGATGGTGCGATCGCTAACAACATTGTTGCAGGTTACTGGGGACGAAGAATGGGTGGTACGTTACGCAGCGGTTGTAGGGCTAGAGGCCTTAGCCATGGAGCTCACCCACAGTACCCACAGCACTCAAATCACTCAATGTCTTAGCCAGCTTAGTCATCGTGACGAAACAGCAGCGGTGCAAGCAAGAGCCCAATGGGCTTTAGAAAAACTGAGCCAAAAATAATACACAAAAACAGTAAAAGGGATAAAGAGACATAATGTCTCTTTATCCCTTTTTATCCCAAAGAAGACAATTCGCTGTTTACTCAAACAGCAGTTCGAAGAACATTTTTAAGCTGCTACAGGAGATAAGTAACCAAGCTCTTCAAGCTTGGCCATCACCTTATTTACAGACTCTTCTAGAGTCTCGTTAACAGTCTCACAATTAACCTCGGGGTTTAGTGGCTCTTCATAGGGGTCGCTAATGCCGGTAAAGTTCTTAATTTCACCAGAACGAGCCTTTTTATAAAGGCCTTTTACATCACGCTGTTCGCACACTTCAACCGGTGTGTTGGCATACACTTCTACAAAATCGCCAATGCGCTGACGGACCTGATCGCGCACTTCACGGTAAGGAGAAATTGCTGAGACTAACACAATCACACCGTTGCGAGTTAGCAGGTGAGATACAAAACCAATGCGGCGAACATTTTCGTCACGATCTTCTTTGCTAAAGCCCAGACCTTTAGTGAGATTGGTACGAACAATATCACCATCTAGCACTTCAAGTTTGGCACCAGCCGCCCGTAATTTTTTCTCTAGAGCCTGACTGATAGTAGTCTTGCCTGAGCCGCTCAAGCCAGTAAACCAAACGGTTACACCACGATGTTGCATATAAAGATACTCCTAAAAACTATATTTGAACGCTACCCATATTCATGCAAACGTATTATACGTTACTAATCTTCATAAAGGGGTAGCTTAAGTAACGCTCCATGCTTTGGCGACTCTACGATGACTCCATAAGAGCTTAATCCGTTTTTGGTTCTTAGCTGTATAAATAACAAACTACTCACCCAAAATTGTAAACGCATTCGTTTACTAGATGCCGTAGAGCCAAATTGCCAGCGGTGGTGTCACTAGAGCCAACAACAGACTCAGAGGTCCTCCTACCCTAACAAAATCCAAGAAGCGATAGCCTCCTGCCGTATACACCATGGTATTCGTTTGATAGCCGATGGGAGTCATAAAACTGTTGGAGGCAGCAAAGGTGATCACAAACATCACCGTGAACACGTTAAGGCCTAGCTCTGAAGCCACCCTTAACCCTACTGGCAAAAGCAAAATAACAGCTGCACTGTTCGACAAAATGCTAGAGAGCACCGTTGTCAGCACATATAGCGCGCTTAGTAACCCATAACCTGATAGACTCCCGCCTATCGAAATAAGTTGCTGGGCTAGCAAAGCTGTTGCACCAGAGCTTTCCATGGCGGTTCCCAGAGGAATTAAACACGCCAGTAGAAAAATTACATCCCACCGTACTGCCTGATATAGTTCTCCAGGTTTTAGACAGCCGGTCAGGATCATCAGCATCACCCCTGCCAGGGCTGAGACCAAAATATTAATGGGTGTAAATGCTGCAACGGCAACTACACCCACACCAATCCCCATGGCTAAGTTAGCTCGATCAGATCGCAGACTTTCCAGATCGCGCTGCTCTAGGACTAGCAAGTCGCGACTAGTTTGCAAACCCAATAAGCTCTGCTTAGGCCCTTGCACTAGTAGCAAATCGCCAAACTTCAGCCGCACCTTGCCCATACGCTCACGCACCAGATCTTGACCTCGACGAATCGCCAAAACTGTCACATTGTAGCGCTGACGAAACCGCAGTTCCTTCAAGGTGGAGCCGACTAAATTGGAATTGGCAATGACTAGCGCCTCGGCGACGCCCTCTTGCCCTGAACTCAAGTCTGCCTGCCAGGACTTTTGTCCAAATTGCACATCGGGCAAAATTTCGATACCTTCGCCATCACGGATTTTCAGCAAATCATGCTGTCTAGCCCGCACCAGCAAAATATCACCCGCACATAAGGACTTATCCCCCAGGGGCTGAGGAAAATGGTTGTCGTTACGGATAATTTCCAGGACATCTAGGTCAAACCGACGCTGTAGCTGACTTGACTGTAGTGTCTGTCCCACTAGACTTGAGCGGGGGGTGACAACCACCTCACTCACGTACTCTTTAAGGCCATATTCCTGGCTCAGGCTATTGCCAGAAACATCGCGATTGGGCAACAGAAACGGAGCAATAAATGTGAGATACAGCAACCCCACCACAAATATGACTGCTCCCAATTCCACAAATTGAAACAGGGAAAATTCGCCGTAACCCAACTGGTCTGACAAACCACTGGCCAATACGCTAGTCGATGTACCCACAACCGTCAGCATACCGCCCAGGATTGTGGCAAACGATAAGGGCATCAGCAGCTTTGATGGGGAAATACGATGCTGTTGGCAAAAGTCTTCAATGATGGGCAAAAACACGGATACAACCGCTGTATTGTTGATCAGACCAGAGATGGGACCCACAATGAGGCCCAATGCAAAAATCTGACGGCGGCAGGTTTTGCCCCCCCACTGAATCAACCAATTACTGGCTTGCTGTAGCGCTCCAGTGCGAGCAATGCCGGCACTCAGAATAAACATGGCCATCACCGTGATGGTGGCTGAGTTACTAAATCCAGCAATACCTTCTTGGGGACTCACTAGGCCTAGAACCATCAGAGCCACCATCACACCAAGGGCTGTGATGTCTGCTGGCAACCATTCCACTATGAATAGCAGTAGGGCAACCGCAGTTACCCCCAGAGTCATAAGAATTTGAATATCAATAGTCATACATCGCTAGCCAGACCAATAACGAGTAAGCCTTAGCGTGAAAAATTACTTAACTATAAGAAAGTCGAGAATATATATCAGCCAGCCCTACGGAGTAGAAAATCTACAAAACCCTTCTACCTTAGGACTTAAGGGAACATATGCCCTCAATAATTTGACATGCCATAGAGGGTAACCATGACAAATTATCCAACCTAAGGTTAGGGTCTTTGGTTAAATTACGGCAAGATAAACAAACTATTGCAGGCGACATTAACTCATCACATTAACTTAATGTAGACCGCTGCTAATTTAGGGACACTTCCAGCTGCTTATTCACTATTTTCTAGGAATTTACAGAGGCACACACCTAGAGTCAGCAGAGCCTGACGTATGTACGAACAGTGAGTTTGTAGCACAAGTCGTCCGTATCAACGGAACTTCATCAGAGCCTCACAGACAGGGTGCTCCAAAAATTGATGGCGTTCGACACTAATTACACAGGGTTTAGTTAGCTATCCGCCTGAAACGCAGCTAATTCTGGTAAAGCTCCACTGCGGCGCTGCTGCCGTTCAGCAATCAGCTTGGGACGCAGATATAGGTTTTCAAGCAGCACAGCACCTCCAGCAATCCAGGGAGGAACGATTAATGCACCAATAATGCCTAAGACCTGGGCCCCGCCCAAAACCGCCAGTAGCTGATACAGGGGATGTACTCCCACAGAGGAGCCTACGAGCAATGGATCAAGGACATAGGTCTCAAGATTTTGCGCCACAACATATAGCAAAAGCACCCATAAAAACGTCCAGCCGCCTTGGGGAATAGCCACTAACAGAGCTGGCACGGCCCCTAAAATTGGCCCTAAAAATGGGATCAAATTGGTGATGCCTGCGATCGCACCTAGCCCCACCGCTAAATCCCTTAAACCGAGTAAACTCAGCCCCACACCAGTGGCAACGGACAGCAGCGCCGACACCACAATCCGTCCCCGCAAATACCCCCCAATCCGCTGCCCCATGGGAGGTACCTGGGCCAAAATTCGCTCATCCCATGGACTAGGCAGCAAGCGAGTCAAGTTTTTGATCAGGGTACGACTGTCAGCCACCATGTAGCCCGACACAAATAGGGCCAACACTAAACTCAGCACTCCCCCCAAAATGCCCGTGGTTACCCCGTAGGAACGAATCAGCAACTGCTGACTCGACTTAATCGTCCAGCTAATCAAGCCCTGGACATCAATTAGCTGGGTAAAAAGTTCATTAGTGGTTAAGGCCTGAGTATCCGTAAAGGCCGTCAGCCAAGCATCTGCTTCATTGAGTAACCCTCTGATCGCCACCGGCAAGCGGCGAATGATCCGTTCTACCTGTTCAAATACCGTTGGGCCAATCAGCAACCCCAGCAAAACCAGGCCACCGATCAACGTGAGATAGACCAAGATTACCCCCAGCCAGCGAGGGACTCGATAGCGTTCAGCCCAGTCAACAACAGGAGCAATTGAACAGGCCAGGACGACTGAAATCATCACCAGCAGCAGTAAACTTTTGAGTTGCCACAGTAGAACCAATAATGGAATGGCTGCTATTAACAGCACAACACTACTGACAGAGATGGTTAACCGCTGAGGTGAATTATTAGCTGAGCTTTCGGCCCAGGATTCTTTGGCCATAAAGTGGCAATAGGGTGCAGTGTTTTTAGTCTACTGGCCTTTATAACGTATAGGTAAAATCATCCGCCAACACACCCGGTACACGACTATCCCCCAGACTGCGCTGGTCATAGGTATCGATACTGGAAATGGTTTCTTGAAAATCAGTCAGATCAATCAAACCATCGCCAAAGCATTGATACAGGCTTTCATCAAACCGCAGATTTTCAATGGGAGCAACAATTTCCCCATGTTCTACCCAGAAGCAAGCGTAACGGGTCATGCCCGTCACCCGAGCATTGGGGTGATCGCTCCAGTTTAGGTAGTGCAAATTGGAAAGATATAGCCCTCGATCCAAGCTGGATAGAATTTTGTCAGCCGCCAATTTCCCCGGCAGAATCTCGGGGGCACGCAAATGCTCACCACGACTGGCGTAATTGGAGGGTGTCTGGTACTCCTTAGCGCTACGGGAACTGACCAAACTATTGACCAACTGCCCCTGCTCAATAATGGGCAACTGTAGGGGGGCTACTTCACCATAGGTATTAAATCGAGGCGTATTAGCCTGATGAAAATTTTCCCGCAGGTTAAATTTAGGCGAAAGTTGACGCTCGCCCTGACGCAATAGGCAAAATGCACTGTTGCCCTGCTGCAGGTCGGCTTCCCCCACACCGCCCCAGGAAAACATGTGGAGTAATTCAGCCACAGCCGCTGGTGCAAGATAGGTGCGATACTGCCCCCGCTCAATGGTTTTGGCCGGACGGCTCATCATGGTCAACTGCTGTTTAGCCTGGTTGATTTTATCGATGAACTGGGCCTGCTGCCATTGGCTACCGGCAAAGGTGCCTTTGACAGCTCGATTTTGAGGATCAAATAGAGAGAAATCCAGACTGTAGCTGGTGCTCTCAAACCAGTGATGCTGACCGGCAGAATCTGCATACCCTCGGAAGATGAGGCCACCGGCATAAATACCTGTGAAATCCAGGGATTGGACCGGATCGAGCAGGGTGGATGCGATCGCATCAGCTGCCAACAGCTCTCCCTGATGGACGGTGCGACTGCTGGCTGACCCTGTAGGCAACACCAAAAACGGATCAACCGGCAACTGAGGCACCATGGCCTGCAAATCGTCCAATGCCTTTTTTAGCAACGGCCAGTCAGTTTCAAAATCTCCCACAAAGGGCACTGATGCTGACGCTATACGATCGGCCTGCATCAGGGTCAAGGTCAGATTGCCATCGCTCACCTGCCCCGTTTGCCGCACCCGGGCCTGATTAAACCGAGTGAACTGACTATCTTCACCGCTGATGGTCAAGGTGTAATGATTAATGGTCGCATGGGCGGAGGCTAACGCATCAGCCAGCTGACCAAAAACACATTCCTTAGTCGTCACTGATTCTGCAACTGTTTCCGCTACAACACTACTCATACCGCACCCCCAAACACTTCAATATTGTCAAATGCACACATCGGGGAACCATGCCCCACCCGAATCAGCTGATTGGGTTCTCCCTTGCCACAGAAGGGGGTGCCATACATTTCCCAAGTGTTGCGATCGCCCACCTGGGAAAGACTGTGCCAAAACTGCGGTGTGACAGAGCGATAGTTAGGGTTCTTGATGGTGCGAGTCAGCTTGCCATTCTCGATCAGCTTGCCGTACTCACAACCAAACTGAAACTTGTGGCGTTGATCATCAATAGACCAGGAACGATTGGTCTCCATGTAGACGCCGTGCTCAATGCTGCCAATGATTTGCTCAAAGGAGCGATCCCCCGGCTCCAAATTAATATTGGCCATGCGGTCAATGGCGGGTCGATTCCAAGAGGACGCCCGGGAATTAGCCACCCCTGGCACCTGGGAACGCTGCTGGCTTTCCAGCCCCCCCAAGCCTCGCTCCAGTTTACCCCCACAAATCAAATACTCACGGGTAGCCCGAGTACCCACATCATCAAAGCCATAGCTGGCAAGCTCACCGGGCACGGTGGGATCAAAGGTGACATTCATCAAGGGGGAGCCATACTCCAAAGAGCCAAAATCCTCCAATTTGATAAAGCTGCCCCCGGCATAGTTACGTTCATCCCCCAAAATCCGATCCAGCTCTAAGGGATGCCCAATGCTCTCGTGAATTTGCAGCATCATCTGATCGGGGGCCAGCACCAGGGTAGTGGCCACATTGGGGCAATTGTCTGCATCCAACAGCTCCACCGCCTGTTCTCCCACCTGCTGCACCCGCTGCCACAGATCTAAATCTGGAAATAGCTCCCAACCCCCTTGATAGCTATGGGCTAAATAGCCATGGTCAGTGCGCAGTTGTGTGGTCGGCCCATCCTGGGCAATGGTGCCAAAGTGGGTCTCTACTAAGTAGTCACGCTGGTAAATCTCTGAACCATTGCTGCTGACAAACCAGGTCTCAATATCATGGCTTCTAGCAGATGCACTGGTCTGAGCAATCTTGTCAGAGACCTTCAGGCGATCGCAAACCTGCAGCAAAATTTGATTGAGTTCAGCGGGAGATAGGGCATCCAACCCTTTGCGATGGGGGGATACATAATTCCCAGTAGCTTTGGGTCGGGCAGCTGTTGTAAACCTGTGGACTGCCCAGACACTAGCCGCAATGGCCTGATGGTAAGCAGACTCAATAGCCCTGGTCAGGGCAGCCGCCGAGAGATCATTGGTGGCGCTGTAGCCAAATTGCCCTTGAGCCAGCACTTCCACCATGGCTCCATGGCCAAATTGTTGAGTGTTGCGTTCCGGATGTGAATCGCGGATAGCACAGGACTTAGTTATATCTTTGACGGCACGAATACCGATCCAGTCGGTAGAGACCGTCGTAGCTGTGACGACGTCAGAAAGGAATTTAAACATATTTTCTCGGGTAGTGCAGACCAGGCGTAAAGCAATCCTGCGTACTACACCCTGTCTTGATAGTAGTAATTCTTACTCATCCAGCCCCTCAATGGGGGGGCAGACCCTCTACTAGCAACCACCTCTTTTTAAATTATTTAAGAAAAATCCAAATTAGCCTTAATTTAAAAATAAAAAATAGATTTATAACTTAAAAAACAAGGTAAAATCAAAAAATACTTAAATACATTTTTAATGGACGACCTTGACAGCAAAATTTTAGGGGCATTGATGGTGGATGGTCGGGTGACGTGGTCTGACCTGGCTTCTCGTTATGGGGTGTCATCACCCGCCATTAGCGAACGGGTACGGCGTTTAGAAAAACGCGGCATTATTCAGGGCTATCGAGTGGTGGTTGATGCGGTGGAACTGGGCTATGACATCACGGCGTTTGTGGCGGTGGTATTGGAGCATCCGCAATATCGCCAGGGGTTTTTGGACTATGTCCAGGGGACACCTGCCATCCAGGAATGCCATCACGTAGCGGGAGATGGGGATTATCTACTGAAGGTGCGGTGCGGCAGGATGGCTGACCTGGAGCAGATTCTCAGTGAGGACATTAAGGGACTGCCAGGTATTTTGCAGACGAAGACATCGATTGCGTTATCGACGGTGAAGGAAACAACGGCGTTGGCGGTTTAAGGCTGGGTGGGGTTCGATGCAGCCTATGCGATGCAGGGCACCCACAAGGGGAGCCCCTACAGGGATGTCTCCTCTGAGAAACCATTCGATATTGGGTCTATGCGATGCAGGGCACCCACAAGGGGAGCCCCTACGGATTAATCGGTAAATTTGGGGTGTATTGCCATGATTTCTTTGTTTTTGCGGGGTTTAGTGTTGGGGATATCGATTGCGGCCCCCGTCGGTCCGATTGGGTTGTTGTGTATTCGGCGCAGTCTTTCCTATGGGACCATTACAGGCTTGCTGTCGGGTTTGGGGGCGGCAACGGCGGATGGGGTGTATGGTGCGATCGCAGCCTTCGGCCTGGCCTTTATCTCCAATTTCCTAACGAATCAGGCTCGCTGGCTTGGCATCATCGGGGGCCTATTTCTCTGTTATCTAGGCATCACCACATTTTTGAGTAAACCCGCCGATAAAACTGCAGAGATTAGCCGCACTGGTTTAGCCGGAGCCTATCTATCCACATTTGGTTTGACCTTAACAAACCCAGCCACGATTTTATCCTTCGTGCTATTGTTCGCTGGCTTTGCCCCGACAGGGCTGGACTATGGCCAGGCAGTAGTAATGGTCGGTGGCGTATTTTTGGGCTCGGCTCTATGGTGGCTGATTCTAAGCAGTGGGGTATCTCGCTTACGCCATTGGCTAACACCTGGGCGATTGGTTTGGGTAAATCGTGTGTTTGGGGTATTGATTACCGGGTTTGGGATTGTTGCCTTAAGCTGGCGGGGATAAGGCGAGGAAAACAACAACGACTATGATGCCATCCATACTAGGGATGCCAAAATTTGCTCAACAGGAGGTAAGGCATATACGGCCAAATCAATGGTGACCATGGATTCTGTAAGGGACAGAAACTGCCACTGAATTCCATTACTGATACTGCCGTAAATGGTTGCAATCTCATTTCCCTGATCTTGATTAAACCGCTGGGCCGCTACCATTTCAGCAATACATGGACCAAAACCAGTTTTAAGATCCGTTTTCTTCGCTTCGACCACAATAATGGCAGGCGCTTCAATTTCAAGCACTTCGGTCGAGCGGGTGATAAGGAAATCACATTGGCCATTCAAGCCAACGGTTTCATCAACATTAAAGTCTTCTCCTGAAAATAGACTGACGTGGCGATCCAGGTAACGACGTACTTCTAATAGGACAGGGTAGATAATGCCTTCAGAGCGGGCTTTCTCGCTGCCGGATGTAGCGACAATAGGCAGGCTTTCTTGGAGATAACCCGCAAGGATAGCAGATGGAGTAATATCGTCGAGTTTTGGTAAAAATCGCTTACCTTCAACCACAGTGAGGTCAAAGGCCATTTTTACACTGGCAATGGTTTTGAATTGACTGTAAGCCACAAAATTCGCCCTGCTTAACAGCTCCATTTTATTAGATGGGCTTAGAATTCCTGTCTATCCAGCAAACGGCCAAGCTCTAACTGGTGCAGTTAAACTAGAGTACAGGCTATTTTGAGGCCAGACCTATGGTTCAGCAGCTAATCTCCGACAGTCAGCTTCCTGAGCAATACCCTGACAGCGATGGGCAACCCATGGCCGACAATACGAAGCAGTTCCGGTGGATCGTAGTAATTAAGGAAAATCTGGAGCGGCTATTTGCGGGTAATGCAGATGTCTTTGTTGCCGGGGATTTGCTGTGGTATCCGGTGGAGGGGAATCCAAAGCTACGTCAAGCACCGGACGTAATGGTGGTGTTTGGTCGTCCAAAAAGAGATCGGGGATCTTATCGGCAGTGGTTAGAAGATGGCATTACGCCCCAGGTGGTGTTTGAGATTTTGTCACCAGGGAATCGCTCTGGGGAAATGCTACGGAAGCTGAATTTCTATCAGATGCATGGTGTGGAGGAATATTACATTTACAACCCAGATGATAATGAACTGACCGGATTGCAACGTTCGGGAAAGGCACTACAGTTAGTCAGTGATATGCGAGGCTGGATAAGTCCGGCCTTAGGTATTCGGTTTGAGCTAACGGAAGAAACGTTAGAAATTTATCGGCCTGATGGGGAACGGTTTTTGACCTATGTGGAGCTGGGAGAACTGCTAGAAGCTGAACGGAAACTCAGGCAAGCAGATCAGCAAAGGATTCAGGCATTAGAAGAAAAATTGCGGGAATTAGGGGTGAATCCAGAGTCGTTGTAAAAGTACCCCTGGGGGTAATAGACGACCATTGGAAAGCTGTATCAAAATTTTTAGTTAAGCTGTCGAAAATATTTTTTCTCCAGAGACTAGAGTAAAGACAGATACCTGCTCCCCATTAGCCCCCACTTTTGCCAAGTACCATGGCAGCAAAGACGATCCTGATCCTGACGGCAAATCCTTCAGATACTAGCCGTTTGCGGTTAGACGAAGAAGTTCGTGAAATCCAAGCAGGATTAAACCTATCCGCAGAACGGGACAGCTTTAACGTAGTGTCCCAATGGGCCACCCGCCCTGACGATCTACGGCGTGCCCTGCTCAAGTACCAACCCCAAATTGTTCATTTTTCAGGCCACGGTGCTGGCGCAGCAGGACTGCTCTTAGAAAATGACACTGGCGAGACAAAACCCGTTAGCAGCATCGCCCTATCGCGTCTATTCCGACTCTTTACAAGTGTAGAATGTGTGCTGCTTAACGCCTGTTATTCGCAGCATCAAGCAGAGGCCGTGGTGGAGCATGTGGACTATGTGGTCGGCATGACCGATGCCATGGGAGATAGGGCCGCCATTGAGTTTGCCGTTGGTTTTTATGATGCCCTGGGCTATGGCCATCCGGTGCCCTTTGCCTATGAAGTTGGCCTGTCAGCCATTGCGTTAGAGGGCATTGATGAAGTTAGCACTCCCATTCTGAAAATACGCAAAGGGTTAACCGAAAAACTCAATGAGTCTCCAGAGCCCCAGACATCAAAGACTAACAATAAAGCCAAACCTGAGCTTGAACCAGAAACTAAGCAACGTTCTGTTGCTAAAACTGCTAAACCCATCACCCTTGAAGAACCAGAGGGACTAGTACCCTTAGACTCACCTTTTTATATAGAACGGCTACCCATTGAAACCGACTGTTATGAAACCGTCGTTAGACCGGGGTCTCTGATTCGGATCAAGGCCCCCCGACAGCTAGGGAAAACATCACTGCTGGTCAGAAGCATGGCCCATGCCAGGGCACACGGGTTTGAGACGGTGCGCTTAAGCTTTCAAACCTCTGACAATGAAACCCTGAACGACCTGGATGAGTTTCTCCAGTGGTTTTGCTGCAGCGTTACCGAAGAGCTGGATTTAGAAGATCGGCTTGCCGACTATTGGAAAGGAGCGCGAGGCATCGTCCGCCGATGTCAACGCTATTTTGAACGCTACTTGTTGAAGGAGCTGGAGCAACCGCTGGTGTTAGGCCTGGATGAAGTGGATCAGGTGTTTGAGCATCCCGAAATCGCCACAGACTTTTTTGGCATGTTGCGGGTATGGCACGAAGAAGGTAAAACCAACCCCATATGGCGCAAGCTCAATCTGGTAATTGTCCATTCTAAAGAGGTGTACGTTCCCCTCAGCATTAACCGTTCCCCCTTTAATGTGGGGTTACCCCTTGAACTACGGCAGTTGAACGCAGACGAAATCGAAACCTTGATTGCTCGGCATCAGCTCAGTCTTTCTGTCCATCAAAAACAGCAGCTAGTGGAATTGGTGGGGGGACATCCATATCTCATGCGGGCGGCCCTTTACCAGCTGGCGCGAGGTCGCATGAGTTTGACTCAGCTGATGGAAGAAGCACCCACTGAGGGTGGTTTATACAGCGATCATCTGCGGCGGCATTTACTTAATCTGGAAGCGGATTCAGCTTTGCTCAGGGCCTTTAAGCAAGTGATTCCCAGCTATCAGCCGGTACAGATTGGCTCCACAGAAGCCTTTAAGCTCCACAGTATGGGTCTGGTGAAGTATGACGGCAATGCGGTGGTGCCGTTATGTGGTTTATACCGGCAATATTTCCAATCGCGGTTGTGAGGTTAAACAATTGAATATGCGGCAAATCCCTGATAGGACATCGTTGAGTAAGATCCTCCCCTTTATAAGAGGAGGTGCCGAAGGCGGAGGGGTCTTCGATCGTTGGCGCAAGTTATCCAGCCCCCTCCGTTGGTTCCCCTTACGAAGGCGGTGTACATACATCTCGAAAGGGAGTTCACAATCTTGCATTACCCCCCTTAATCCCCCCTTGGTAAGGGGGGAAACTCCGGTCCTCCCCCTTGGTAAGGGGGAGTTAGAGGGGGTTAGACAACCGCGAACGCTAGTTTCCAGGACTTATGTGCACACGGTGGCCTTGCGAAGGGGAACCGTTGCCAAAATGAGCGATTGTGATAATTTTCCAGACCTTGGACTTCGTTCAAGATTCAGTGTTCGTTAAATGATTACTTTCCTGATGCACACCCCCTAAAAGATCATGGCTGAGTATCGATATCAAGTGGGCGGTAGCCTACCCCCAGATGCCCAAACCTATGTTAAGCGTGCGGCAGACGAAGAATTTTACCAGGCACTCAAGGCAGGGGAGTTTTGCTATGTACTAAACTCACGACAGATGGGTAAGTCTAGCCTGCGGGTGCGCACGTCTAACCGATTGCAGGCGGAGGGTGTGGCCTGTGCTTCGTTGGATGTGAGCGGCTTGGGTACCACTACTATCGAACCGGCGGAGTGGTACTTCGGCATTATGGATAGCCTGGTGGATCGATTTAATATCGATGGGCTAGATCCTGACTTTGATCTGGATGATTGGTGGGAGGAGAACCATAATCTGCCCCCGGTGCGACGGTTTGGTAAGTTTCTTAGCCATGTGCTGTTGCGGACGGTGGCCCAGCCCATGGTGATTTTTCTAGACGAAATTGACAGCGTCCTCAGCCTGGAATTTGATGCGGATGATTTTTTTGCCGTCATTCGAGAGTGCTTTAACAATCGCGCGGATAACCCTGACTATAATCGCCTGACATTTGCCCTGATTGGGGTGGCCACACCGACAAATTTGATCCAGGCAAAAGAACGGACGCCGTTTAATATTGGTCGAGCGATTCAGCTAACGGGGTTTACGCTTGATGAAGCGGCTCCACTGCTGCCGGGGTTAACCAAGAAAGTGAGCGATCCAGAAGCGGTGTTGCGGGCGGTGCTGCACTGGACGGGGGGACAGCCTTTTTTAACCCAGAAGGTATGTCAGTTAGTGATTCAGGCGGTGGAACGCACAGCAGAACAACCTACAGCTGATCAGCTGGTGGCTCAGGTGGTGCATACCCACATTATTGACAACTGGGAGATGCAGGATGAGCCACCCCATTTAAAGACAATTCGGGACCGGTTAAGGGAGAATTCACGGGCGGGACAGTTGTTGAGCCTGTATCAGGAGATTGTGGAGCGGGGACATATCCCGGTAGACGGCAGTGCTAAGCAAATGGCACTGCGGCTGTCGGGGCTGGTGGTGGAGCGGGATGGCAGGTTGCAGGTGTATAACCCGATTTACCAGACGGTGTTTACCCAGGACTGGATAAGGGATGCGTTGGTGAGTATTCGACCCTATGGGGAGAAGTTGGAGGCGTGGGTAGCGGACCCGCAGGATAGTTTGTTGTTGCAGGGGAAAGAGCTGACCGACGCGCTGGACTGGTCGGAGTCGCGTAGTTTGGGAAAACAGGACTATGAGTATTTGGTGGAGAGTCAGAAGCTGGGGTTGCGGGCGGAGCTGGCGGCAGTGCAGGCGACGGTGGCACAGCAGACGCAATTGTTAAATACGAAAAATAAGGCGATTCAGCGGGCAGATGATGAGTTAGCAGATGCTAAAGCAGACCTCAGAAGGGTACGCAAGCGGACTCGACTGTCGTCAATACTGAGTATTGGCCTTATAAGTCTATCTGTGTTTGGTGCCGTATTGGCTGGGAAAGAAGCTTATGCAAAAGGCGCAGAAGCACGACAAGCTGTTGAGGAAACTCGCACTGCCAAGAAAGAATTAAAAGAAGTAGAAAACGAACGCAACAGATTAGAGAATAAAAACACACTTTTAGTTGACAGCAATAAAACTCTTAATAACGAGAAAAACAAACTGGAGGAAACCAATAAAGAATCAGTAGCTGAGGCAAAGACTGCTCAAGCTGAAGCAACAGCTGCCAGGCAGGAAGCAGCCACTATTGAGTCTCAGGTTTCTGGGTTAACTCAAGATTTAACAAATAAGAATAATCAACTAGGAACAGTACAAACAAAACTTTCTAGTATTCAAACTGAGTTTAATCGAGTATCACAGGCAGTAGACACAGCACAGATAGCACTCAATCAGGCAAATGAAGATCGTGAAAGTGCAGAAAAGTCTCGCAATATTGCCGTCAATCAAAGAGAACAAGCTCGAGAAGCCATTCGTTTTTCCATTGGCTCTTTAGGCATTCAGCGATTTAGAAATACTTTTTATGAGCTGGGTGGTTTACAAACAGCGATTCGTTTTCTCAATGATGGTTTAGAAAAAACTCAAGAGACTCAAAATAAACGAGGAGAGAGTTATGTGCACGGAAACTTGGGCGAAGTTCATAACGTTTTGGGGCAATATCCTCAAGCTTTAGAATTTCACGGAAAACATTTAGAAATTGCCATAGAGATTCAAGATAGGCAAGGAGAAGGACAAGCCCTGGGCAATAAGGGCGAAGTGCTTTATAACCAGGGTAAATATTCCGAAGCTTTGACATATCATGAACAACATTTAGCAATCACCCGTGAAACAAAGGATAAATTAGGTGAAAGTCAGGCATTAATGCACCTGGGACGGGTACATTTAGCGACGGGTAAACCGGATCAGGCCTTAGAAATCCATCAAGAGAGTTTAGAAATTGCTATCGCTATTAAAGACCAATTTGGAGAAGGTCAGATTCGTAACTATATGGGGGATGTTTATGATTTTCAGGGTAAGACAGCAGTAGCCCTGGAGCAGTATGCACAGTCTATTGCCATTGCTAAAGCTGCTCAGGACAGTGTTGGCGAGGCAGAAACCTGGAGAAAGATAGCTGACATTAAAAAGCGCCAGGGCAACTATGATGAAGCATTTAATGACTATGAGTATGCGCAAGTACTGTCTAGAGATGCTGATGACATCAAAGGTCTGAGTGATAGTTTGCGCGGTGTGGGTCAGCTTAGGGCTGAGCAATATAACTATGATGCTGCGCAGGAAAACTATCGCCTGGCTATAGATAAATTGTCAGAGTTAGGAGATAAGGCTGGTGTTGGGGATATGCACCTAACCATTGGAGGGTTGTACGAAATTCAGGGACAGTACGCTTCTGCTTTGGACGAATATCAAAAGGCTCTGGATATTCATCAGTCAATTGATAATCGACGTGGTGAGGCAAGGGCTACAGATTCCATTGGAGGTATCTATTGGCTTCGGTCTGAATATACAACAGCTTTAGACCTTTACGAACAGTCCTTGACCATTCGGCGCGAGGTGAGAGATCGCGCGGGCGAAGGAACAACCCTCAACAACATTGGCTTAGTCTATGACAATCAAGGCAACTATGCTGAGGCACTCAGCTATTACCAACAGGCCTTGGCCATTCACCGCGAGGTGGGCGATCGCGCGGGCGAAGGAACAACCCTTAACAACATTGGCGGCGTCTATGACATTCAAGGCAACTATGCTGAGGCACTCAGCTATTACCAACAGGCCTTGGCCATTCGGCACGAGGTGGGCGATCGCGCGGGCGAAGGAACAACCCTCAACAACATTGGCTTAGTCTATTACAATCAAGGCAACTATGCTGAGGCACTCAACTATTACCAACAGGCCTTGGCCATTCACCGCGAGGTGGGCAATCGCGCGGGCGAAGGAGACACCCTCAACAACATTGGCGGCGTCTATTACAATCAAGGCAACTATGCTGAGGCACTCAACTATTACCAACAGGCCTTGGCCATTCACCGCGAGGTGGGCAATCGCGCGGGCGAAGGCGAAACCTTATGGAATATTGGAGATGCTTTGGATAATCAAGGTAATGATATTGAGGCATTATCTCCTCTTTATGAGGCTTTTAATATTTTTGAGTCTCTTGACCTTACATTCAGAAGCGATAGTGTTAGAGAATGGATTCAAGGTGTGCTTGGAGATGTTAAAGACACTGCGTCAGAGGCTGAGTATCAACAACAATGTCGTGAGTCTTCTCAGGCAACAAAGCTTCCCATAGCAGAGCTTTGTCCAGCGGAGTAGCAACATCTCTCGAAAATCTCCCATTTAAAGGTTCATTAACAAACAACACGACCACCATTTGACGGAACACCGTAGGTTGCGGTTGCGGCACGAAACCCAACACTTCCAACCACCATCGTCATTAATATGACACCCAACATTTTTTATACAATCACCATTCAAAATTATCGACCATGGTGGGTTTCGCGGGGTTAAGATTCCGCATAGCACATTATTCATCCAACACAATCACCATTTGACGGAACACCGTAGGTTGCGGTTGCGGCACGAAACCCAACACTTCCAACCATCATCGTCATTAATATGACACCCAACATTTTTTATACAATCACCATTCAAAATTATCGGCTATGTTGGGTTTCGCAAGATTGAGATACCGGCATAAAACGTTTATTCTGGTGGCTCAACCGCAACCTACGATTGCGGATATCTTTGGTATCGCTTGGTATCGTTGGGGTTCGCGGGGTTGAATCTGTTTATAGATTTGACAAGCGCTCACCCAAGAAGTTTTAATAAATTAAATTCTGGGAAAACTACAAAGGAGTTAAAGAAGGTGCATCCCGCACAAGCCTTTCTTTGACAATGCATCTTACCGAAAATCTAGTTCCCTACACATTCTTTAGCGACACGAAAAGATATTGAACGGTAAAGACTTTACCCTCAATCAAACCATTATCCGGGCCATACCCTACTCAGAGGTAGGTGGTCTATATGGTCGCAACCCATAATCTGGATTTCGGGGTATTAATTGTTACCGCGTTTCAGGCGGTGCATTAAATCAGACAGCTCTAACCAACATTACCGACATTATTGTTGTGCTTCCGACAGCGCCTGGATCTGTCGGAATTTCCCTGCGCCAAAATCATCTGCAACCATTATTAAACTCGCTATGGCCACTATCACTGTCACCTCTACAGCAGACCGAGGAGCAGGATCACTTAGAAGCGCGATCGCAAAAGCCAAAAAAGGCGATACTATCCAGTTCGCCAAAAAACTCTCACAGAAAACCATTAGTTTGACCAGTGGACAACTCTCACTCGATAAATCAGTCACAATTGATGGCAAAAAGGCACCTGGCTTAACCATCAGCGGCAATAACTCTAGCCGTGTGTTCCTAGTGGAACGAAATCAGAAAGCCACTTTTAAGAACCTGACCATCGCCAATGGCAAAACCAAAGGTGGCGGTGGCGGCATCCTCACACGCCACGAAAGTACCCTGAACCTATTCAATGTGGCCCTCAGAAACAATACCTCAGCCTTAGGTGGTGGCATTCGTGTCGGGCATCTTGCCAAGGCAAACATCATCAACAGTCGCTTTACAGGCAATGATGGTACCCTCACCAACAAGTATGCAGGTTTTAGTGCTGGGGCCATTTCCCATGACGAATCGCGGGCTCACTTAATCGTCAAAGGAAGCACCTTCGCAAATAATCGCGGCTTTAATGGTGGAGCCATTTACGGTCGCTCCACCGTTGCCTTTCGGGTTGAAAACTCTGTCTTCCGCAATAACGTTGCTGTCAACAGAGGTGGCGGTGGAGCAATTTTCACAGATGGGGTTAGTTCCATCGGGTATTCCGGTCCTGGCAATAAAGGCACCATTGTCATCCGAGGCAGTCGCTTTGAAGGCAATCAAGCACAAGGGATGGGCGGTGCACTCTTCCTCTGGGGCTATGGCAAAGATAAAGCCATCATCAAAGACACCGTCATCATCGATAACAAAGTGACTTTCAATGCCAAAGGGGATGCCAAAGGGGGAGCTATCTGGGCCAAAATAGGTCTGAACCTGGAGAATGTAACCTTGGCCAACAACACCGCCACCCAACAAGGAGGTGCCCTATGGCTGGAGTCCAATTTACCCGCCAATATCGTCAATAGCACTTTCTCAGGCAATCGAGTGTTTAAGGATGCTGGCGGAGCCATGTTCCTGAACAATCGCTCCACACCGGTCAACATCACCAATTCAACCATTGCTTATAACTCGGCAGGTCGGGCCAATGGAGCCCTTTGGTATGCCAGAAACCATGCAGTAACCTTAAAGAACTCCATCATTGCCTTTAATACGGCTGACAAAGATAAACGTCAGAATCAAGTGGGTTTTCAGGCCATTGATGGGGGCGGCAATGTTGAATTTTCTAGCGATCGCAAGTCCATGCGGGTGCTAAAAAACAGCCTGGTTGCAGATCCCAAGCTAGCCCCCTTGAAACAACGCAACGGTGCCCTAATCCATCCGCTGCGCTCCGGTAGCCCCGCCATTGATGGAGGTAGTCGAGCCGGTGCGATCGCAGGCAATCAACGTGGCATGCAACAAAATAATCGCGCCACTATTAGTGCATTTGAAGGCACCTTTTCGACGTCTCCCAAAGCCCGAATAGAATCTATTGGCGAATACGGCAATCTCACACTCAACCATAGATGGAAAACGGTTTCCCTAGATGACACCTACAAAAACCCAGTTGTCCTTGTTTCTGACCCCACAGTCAATGATTCAGACCCAGTCGCTATACGTCTCCGCAATGTGGGCAAACAATCCTTCCAAATCAGGCTCCAGGAACCCAACTACAGTGACGGCATCCATAAAAATGAGTCCCTCTCCTATCTCGTCATGGAGGCTGGCGATTGGACCCTTAACGATGGCACTCGCATCTCAGCTGGCACTTACAACTCCAACCGTTTGACCTCCCAAGGCTTTGATACCAGGAAGCTACAGGGCTTCGACAAAACTCCCACAATCTTGTCCCAGGTACAAACCAACAACGGTGGCGATTGGGTGACCACCCGTGTCAAACAACAGTCTTCCCAGGGTTTCCAACTGGCAATGCAAGAAGAAGAAGCCTTAAATCAGGGAGGACATGCCACTGAAACCTTAGGCTGGCTGGCCATTGAGCAGGGCACAGCAAATGATGGTGACACACTATTACACGGGGGAACCACCAGCCGCAGCTACGATCACAATCGTTCTCAGGTCAACTTCAAGGCAGGGTTTGATACGGCACCTTCACTGATCGCTAAACTGGGGTCATTCTACGGTGCAGACACCGCCAACATCCGAATTGACGATATCACCCGTCAGAGCTTTGGTGTCGGTGTCTACGAAGAGAAGTCCCTCAATAGTGAGCTCAACCACACCCCCGAATCCATCTCCTTCCTAGCGTTGGAAGGTCAGTCAGGCATCTTAAGTGGAATGGCCGCGTAATGGCCGCGCCATAACTATTCCGCCATACCCCGACAGATCCTCGGTTTCTAGAATTGGCCTGGGCCTAATGGAAACCGGGGATTTATGCAGGAAGCTTATTTTAGCGCCAACGGCAACTGAAACACCCCCGCCTGATCATAGGTATCCTTATAAACCTGCTTCACCGCCGCCCAGGGCACCCGCCCATAAATGTGGGGATACAACTCCGTTCCACCCGACGTATTCTCCACACGAATCTCACAATCCATCGCTGCCGGGTCAATCCTAAACAACACCAGCCCCTGCTGCCCTGCATAGTGCCGACGGCTCACCCCCATGACCTGGTGCAAAAACGAACAGTGAATAAAGCCTTCCTCTGCTAAATCAGCTGACTCAAACCATCCCTGCGCCGCGGCCATCTGCACATCAGCCGCTGGCGCAATGCGATACAGCATTTCCATCGCCTTATCCTCCCTCTCAAAATTTTTTAGTACAATTGTCTCAGTTCACATTACTCCCCATGTGTGGTCGCTACACCCAAACCCACTCCGGCGCAGACTTAGCTGAGGCCTTTCAACTCACCACAGAGCCGGAACCACCACCGCGCTATAACATCGCTCCATCCCAGCCCGTCTCGGCCATCATTGCCGGTCCTGACTATCGCATCTTTCAATGGGGTCTGGTTCCTTCATGGGCAAAGGACTACAAAATCGGCTATCGGCTGATCAATGCTAGATCTGAAACCGCCGCCGAGAAACCCTCATTTCGCGCAGCCTTCAAACGTCGGCGCTGTCTGATTCCAGCCGATGGTTTTTACGAATGGCAGCGCACAGCCAGCAATAAAAAGAAGCAGCCTTTTTATATTCACTTGAGAGAACGGCCTATATTTGCTTTTGCTGGCCTGTGGGAGCAATGGGAAAGCGGCGATGGCAGCTACCTGGAAACCTGCACAATTCTCACCACGACACCGAATGAACTGATGGAGCCTATCCATAATCGGATGCCAGTGATTATTCCTAACGCAGACTATGACCGTTGGCTAACGGGAACACCAGCCCAAGTACAGGGATTAATGCAACCCTACAATGCCAACGACATGGAGGCTTATCCAGTCAGCACATTGGTCAATAGCCCCCGCAATGAGTTAGCTGATTGTATCGCGCCCCTTGAAGTTTAAGGACATTTCTAGGAAAGAAACTACCAGTTATCAAGGCCCCCAAACCCGCAATTCTGGGGGCTTTGAATCTTTTTCCCCAGAATTAGGGGCTAAGGGGGCCTCCAGCTGGTGTGGCCTTTTTGAGAAAACACCTAAGTTCGTACAGCAGAATCCATTACTGTGATCAGATGGACAGTACCCTTAAACTGAAAATCGTTATAGATGAATTTCGTTTTTTAAATCACCAAGTCGGGCTATCATGTGCTGCGTGTGTTCAGCTGGTGATCAAGCGAGTTCCTGACAAAACCAATGACTGCAAAACGAACACAGCGGTTTTTATCCCTCTTTGCCAGTGTGATAATTGGCGTGTCGTTTTTAGTGCCCATAGCTCTGGGGCAAACTCAAAACAGTGCGCCATTGGAACAGTTACAACAGCAACAGAAAAAAAATGAACAACAGCAGCAAGATTTAGAAAGAGAACAAAACCGGCTAAGGAATCTAGAAAACGAAGCAGCTCAACAGCTAGAAGGCCTACAGGACAGTATTACCATTACTGATCTCAAAATTGAAGAAACGGAGTTTCAAATCACCCAAGCCCAAGAGCGGCTAAAGCGTCTAGAAAATACGCTGACCATGGCCCAGAACGAATATGAAACGGTCAGAATCGGCGCGGTACAGCGATTGCAGTTTATGCAAAGACAGAAGGATGCCGAAGGCTGGGCCGTATTGCTTAAAAGTGAAAACCTAAACGAGTTTTTAGAGCGACGCTATCGGCTCGGTAAGATTTACCAGGCAGACCGCGATTTTATGGCGGAACTTCAAGAAAAAGCTGATTTTATCGTCCGGCAGCAGCAAGGGGTGGAAGCTCAGAAGAATTCTATTGCCCTATTACGTCAACAGCTACTCGCCCGACGGGATCAATACGAGGCTCAAGCAGATCAGCAAACTCAGCTGATCACCAGGCTTAAGGATAATCGCAGTGCGCTAGAAGCGGCTCAGGCTCAGTTAGCGCGAGATTCTGAAAGTTTGGCTAATTTAATTCGCCAGCGCATTGCCGCAGCCAATGGCAGCGTACTGGGCACAGGCCAGATGAGCATTCCCACCTCAGGCGTTATCACCAGTCGTTTTGGCTCACGAATACACCCTGTGCTGGGATATCGTCGCTTTCATGCTGGTGTGGACTTCGGTGCGCCCTATGGCACCCGCATTACCGCCGCTGACTCAGGCAAGGTCATTTTTTCGGGTTGGTACGGTGGCTATGGTAATTCGGTGATTATTGATCACGGTGGTGGGCTGACCACCCTCTATGCCCATGCCAGTCGATTAAATGTTCGTGAGGGCCAAGCGGTGGTAAAAGGGCAATCTATAGCAGCAATAGGTTCCACTGGTCTTTCAACTGGGCCACATTTACACTTTGAAGTGCGTCGTAATGGTAATCCGGTAGATCCCATGGGATTCTTGTAGAACTAGATTACAAGCGCACAGACATCTTTTGCGACAGTACTCGTTACCAGATTTACAGTCACAGTCATTATGCCGATGCAAGCACTCACCAACTTGGGCTGGATAAACCATGGCTGATATCTATACTCGAATCAGCCGACTAGTTGCCCCAGTCATTATTGGATGCTTTATTTCTATTCCAGTTGCTCTAGCAGAACCCACGATTAATGAACAAATAGAGTCTGAGTTTGAACTTGAACCAGGCACAGTGGATAGTAGCCCCGTCCTACAGGAGTGGTTGCAGGGAACGCCGGATGTGCTTAGCAATATCCGCAATCAGCCCAGCTTTCCCTCAAGGCTACAGCTAAGCTATGCGCTATTTCCATCTAGCCAAGATGAGCGTGGTTTATCCATCGGGGTCGAAGATGTCTTTGTCGGGGATTTACCGCTGACGGTAAATGCTGATTATGTAGCTAATTTTGATGGTGGGGATATGGACCGAGAAGCCTACGGGGCACACCTGCGTTATTACGTATTGCCCTTAGGTGGCTATGTGAATGTGGCTCCCATTTTGGGCTATCGCCATGTGGAGGCGGTGGACTATAGCGAAAGTGGTGTGCAGGTGGGGTTTCAGGTAAAGGTGGTGCCATCGCGGGGGGGCGGTGCTGATTTTGCCTATACCCAGACCTGGGTGAGTCCTACGGAAAATGATTCGGTGATGATTACTCAGTTGGAGTTTGGCTATGGCCTGACGGAGCGATTACGGCTGGCAACGGATGTGGAGTGGCAGTTTGCGCCGGGGGCGACGGATAGTCGACTAGGTATTGGGATGGAATGGATGTTGTAGGGGCGTTCTATGGAACGCCCCTACGATAATTTGGAGGATAGTTTGGCGGCAAGCAGGGCGGCCTGGGTGCGATCGCGAACGCCCAAACGCCCTAAAAGCCTAGTCACATGGTTTTTCACCGTCCCTTCTGACAAAAATAACGCTTCGGCAATTTCCCGATTATTGGCCCCGGTGCCAATCAGGCGCAGCACATCTTTTTCGCGAGGCGTCAGCTCATCAAATCCTTCAGGCACATCTACTGGAGGGTCCTGCTGTCCGGCTAATATTTTTTCTAAAATGCCGGGACCAAACTGACTGTAGCCCTTAGCCACGGTACGAATGGCCTGGGCGAGTTCTTCAGACGGGGTATCTTTAAGCAAATAACCCCTGGCACCGACGGCCATGGCCTGGGCAATTAGGTCGTCATCGTCAAAGGTGGTAAGCACTAGAACCTGAATTGATGGATAGCGGGATGCGATCGCATCCGTTGCCGCCACCCCATCCATCACCGGCATGCGCATATCCATCAGCACCACTGCCGGCAGCTGAGCCGTTGACTCCAGCTGCCCCAGCACGGTTAATGCTGTCTCACCATTATCAGCATCGCCAACAATCACAATGTCGTCTTCTAAATCTAATAAAGTCTTTAACCCTTGGCGAATAATCTGCTGATCATCCACCAGCATCACAGGAATGGCATGAGGTTGATAATCTTGTTGCGTCATTGTTGTATTGCTATAAGTATCTATCGTTTAGGGCAACCACAAGGGGTGCCCCTAGCTCGGAATAACTAAACGAATTTCGCACCCCTCCCCCGGTCGACTATTGAATGTAAGTCGACCACCCATTGCCTGGGCTCGCTCTCGCATCCCCTGTAAGCCAAAGCCTGTCGATGTTTGACTAAGGTCAAAACCACGACCATTGTCGCGCAATAAAAGTCTCGTACCAGACTCATCAGTGATCAGTGTGAATTCTACTGCCGTTGCTTCAGCATGTTTCACAATGTTAGTAATGCCCTCTTGGGCAATGCGATAAAGGGCCATACTGGTTGCTTCAGGCAATGGCTGCAATAGCTGAATATTGATATTAGGGGTAATGCCAGCACTGGTGCGTAGGGTGTCAATCAGTACATTTAACTTTGTATGCAGAGACTCTTTTAACTGGCCATCATCCCGCAATGTTGCCACAGACTGGCGGACATCCTGCAAAGCAACAGAGCCCAGCCGTTTTGCCTCAGTTAAAAGAGTTTTTGATTTTTGAGGATCTCGTTGAGAGAGTTTCAGAGCCCCTTCTAACTGAATATTAAGAGCCGTTAACGAATGACCTAACGAATCATGAATCTCACGAGCAATTCGGCTACGTTCTTGAACGGTTGCTAGCTGTTTCACCTGGGATGCAGAGCGCTTTAACTCTTTATTCGCCTTCTGTAAACGGGTTTGAATCGTTCTCTCATTGAGCAATGCATTCACCAACAACAATGTAAATACGAGAGAAAGTCCAAAGAACACAATCAGGTTCATTTGGAGACTACCAATTAAGTGTTGTCGAATATGCCGAGGGATTTGCCCGTCAAATCCTCTGAATCTCAGGCTAAGTGTGGTCATAAATAACAAAAACGAGAGGGCCGTCACGGCAATCCGACCCATGACCCCCACCATTAAGCAACTACGAATGACCAGAACCAAATAAACAAACGGGAAAAGCCTAGCCCCTCGCAGCATCAGCCCTGATGTGACTAAAATCAATGCCACTTGCAGGGCAATATGGCCAAATCGCAGCCAAAAGCCTCTGGTGGGCAAATAGAGGCCCAAAAAGCCAAATAACAACAGGCAACCCACCGTGACCAATGGCCACTGCGTAAACATACGCACAGGCACATTCGGTAAGCTACGACGAGCCTCCCGCAGCGGTGGTGCTGTCAGGATCCCCATGATCGACACCGCCAGCAAGCCCCACTCTAGATAGAGTAAAAATCGAAACGGATGATTTTGGAACTGGATGGCTCGGTTCATAGACAAAAATCCTTTCAGGATACACACCGGGATGGTGGTTATTGCTTACCTTACATCCCTACCCCCTTTCCCAACCCTACCCAAAATTTCAAGCTTATACAGGTACTTTATTGGACCAGTGACTAAAGTCATCACTTCTCCCATGACTTCGGTCCTTCCTTACGGATGACTCTCGCTAGCAGCCATCAAAGATCTCCCTTGGCTAAGATGAGGCCATCAACAAGCAAACAAAACCTATGAAATTTCCAACCATCAAACAATGCTGTGGCGGGGCCCTGATGTTGACCGCTTTAGTAGCCAGCCCAGCTATTCTCAAAGCCAGTAACGCCAATGCGTTCTCCCCAAATATGGCAGAAGGGCTGAATCTTACGTCTGAACAGCAGGCTGAACTAAACGCCATTAAAGATAACGCCCGCACTCAGATTGAAGCTATCTTGACTGAGGACCAGGTGGCGGAACTGGACGGGCAAACGGGTCGCGATCGCAGACAGGCCATGCGCAGTATCAATCTCAGTGAAGAGCAACGGACCCAGCTCCAGGCCATTCGTGAAGAATCCCGAGCATCTGCTGATGAGGTTTTTACAGATGAGCAACAGGCTCAGCTCCAGGCCATGCGAGCTAACCGCATAGAGGGTCGTAAAAACCGCCGTGAAGAGTTTGCAGAAGAACTGAATCTCACCGCTGAGCAGCGGGCTGAACTTGATGCCATTAAGGAAGATGCTCGCACCCGAGTGGAAGCAATTCTGACGGAGGAGCAACTGGCAGCACTGGAGGGTAAAACCGGTCGCGAGCGGGGACAGGCGATGCGCAGCTTCGATCTTAGTGAAGACCAACGAGCAGAGCTGCAGGTCATTCGTGAAGAATCCCGAGTCGCAGCCGATGCTGTGTTGACCGATGAGCAAAAGGCGCAATTGCAGGAAATACTAACCAATCGCGGCAATCGTCGCCCTCGCTAGTTATTCCAGGGTGCATCAGCATACAAATCAATAAGGGAAACACCTCAACCAGGAACGCTTTATGTTCCTGGTTTTTTCTTGTTTTTTTTGGGTATCATCTGCCGAAATGCCATCGGGATTGCTTGAATAGAACTACTATGGATAATTCTAAAAACCTGGTTTCAATTCAAATTGGTAGTCTAGTGTTACTGTCAGGAGCCCCTGGAGCAGGCAAGTCCACAGCATGTCAGCACCTGCCATCGGCATTAATCCTATCCAGTGACGCGCTGCGGCAAACTTTTTTTGGCACCGCGAAAACACTGGTTGATGGGCAGGTGGCCGACCGTCCCTTAGCCACCGACGACCGACTGATTTTTTCCACCCTGGAAAGCGTCGTTCGAGCGCGGCTAAAGGCGGGGCTAACCACCATTGTGGACGCTACGTTGATTAGTGATAAAGAACGTAAACCCCTGGCCACGATTGCCGAAGAACTGGGCGTGCCCGTGCAAGTGGTGATTTTTAATCCACCGTTGGAGCGGGTACAGCAGCAGAATAAGCAACGACGCTGTAGGGTGCCAGAGCAGGTGGTGGCTAAGTTTTGCGATCGCATCCAAACCAACTCCCAATGGCCCTTCATCCTGACCGAAGGCGACATCACATTGTCAGTGGAAATCCCTACAATTCCAGACACTATCAAGCTAGATGCCATTGGTGATATCCACGGATTGGCCAACACCCTCCAGACCATGCTCCACAAGCTGGGTTATGACGAGAATCTAATCCATCCTGAAGGGCGCAAACTTTGTTTTTTAGGAGATTTGGTAGACCGTGGACCTCAGTCCTTAGAAGTCCTGGATATTGTTATGCAGGCAGTGAGTCAGGGCCACTATTGTGTGCGGGGTAACCACGACAACAACCTGGCCCGAGGATTACGCGGCGATACCATCAAAAGCAAATCTACGCGGGGAACGCTGCACAAAGCCATGCAGTGTGACCAAGATTACCAGGCTCGGATCCGAGAGTTTATCCAATCCCTACCCTCGTTCTATCGATACCGCGATTATGTGCTGTGCCACGGTGATATTGAATGGTTTGATCCGGTGTTACAACCCGCCCACGATCGAGTGTATGGCCGCTGCCGTCTAGGCGAAAATCACGACACCGATGGTGTTTTTCGCAAGACCAGTCATTTAACCGTCGTTCGCGGTCACATTCCCCTCACCTCAGCAGGTGAACGCACCTACTCCTTAGAAAAAGGAGCCGGATTTGGTGGCCCCTTAGCCGCTATGCGTTTACCCGAGCAAGAACAACTAGACGTCCCCTGCGAGTTTGACTACAGCAAATGCCCACCCAGCTTTGCCAAACAGATGGAGGCACTTGTGCCGAAAAAGCTAGTCAAGCGAGTCAATGAAGGTTGGCTCACCCTATATAAGTACAGCTCCAAAGCCTTTTTCACCCCCTCAGCCTGGGACGACTATCCCGAGCTAAAACTGGCCCGTGGCATAGTGGTCGGGCTGGATGGCAATCCCGTCAGTCAACCCTTTCCACGCACATTTAACTATCTAGAACGGGACACCACTCTACCCCATGAAACCGACGTGATTGCCGTCGAAAAACTCAATGGCTTTTTAGTCACCACATTTTTGCATCCCTACGATCCCCATCAGGTTGTTGTGACCTGTTCTGGATCGTTTCAGGGAGAGTATGTAGAATACGCCAAGTCACTGCTTTACAAAGATGGCCTCTATGGTCGCGTTTTAGCCTGGCTCAAGGCTCATCGGCACACCACCTTGCTATGGGAGGCGATTCATCCAGAAGACCCCCATATTATTCAGTATGGACCAGACGATTATGGCCTTCACTTGATTGGGGGTGGAATTTTAGGCCATGGATTTATGGGTGAAAAAGAGTTGGATGCGATCGCAACCACGCTGCAAACACCACGCCCCACCTGGTTTCTCTGTAGCTTTGGCGACGCCATTTCCAAATCCCACCACGTTGAACACGAAGGCTTTATGATCCGCCTCGCCAGCGACGGCAGCTTCGCCTTGAAATTAAAGAGTCCCTATTACCTGCGCACCAAATTCTTAGCCAGGATGACACCCAAAAAGTCTAAATTTATGTATGCCCAACCCAAGCGCTTTAAACATGAACTAGACGAAGCCTTCTGGCCATTAGTCGATACCGTCACTGGCCAAGTCACCCAAGAAACCTGGCTCAACTGGACCGATATTGAACGTCGCGATTTTGTCCAAAGCTGGATGAACGAAGTATACAAGTAGTAGAAGTGTCACCAAGCCAATGAGACCATCTCCCAGAGATAGCCATGTCGAGTCCCACTAATCAAGCACCTACAACAGAGCATGCCTCAGCGGCCTCAGCGCCACGAGAAAATCTGTACGACACTGATTTTATGGCTTGGTGTGAGTATCAAGCCGAGGCGTTGCGATCTCAGGACTTCAGGAATCTAGACTTAGCAAACTTAATTGAGGAAATTAGCGATATGGGTCGGGAGCAATTTAACAAAACCGCCTCCCTAACCCGTCAAATCATCATCCATATCCTTAAATTACAAGCTTTTCCTGATGATCAAGCAGCTGAACACTGGCGTGATGAAATCGAAGCATTCCAAGATAGCCTAGATGATATTGTCAGCGGCTCCATTCGCTATCGATTCCAACAACAAGAAACCTTTGCCGCCCAGCAAGCCAAAGCCTTACGACGACTCCAACGCAAATACCCCGACACCAAGTTCCAACCACTAGATTCAATGACACTTGATGAGATTATTGCTTGGCCTGAAAAGAGCTAACACAAAATTCTGCATAACAGCCATCAATACTGCCGGGTGGGCACAAGGCCGCACCCCTACGAAGATATTCACTTTGCGCACTAGAGATATGGGGTAAACACCCCCTCCGATTTAAGAAGTTTCGATCACCTCTTTTTTACGGTGTGGAGCGAACGCGGAGCAGCGTAACCACCTCACCGGCAACCAGTGCAACTACCTTCAGCTATTCCCCTGTAAACCTCTTATGCGAGGGGCCTGGGGAAGTTGAGTTCCCCAGATCGGGGGGTTTCAGGGGGGAAAGCCCTGAGCAACCCACTCCGCTATAAACCAGTCAACAAAAGCTATAACCAGCCCACATCTTCACCATTCCTCCCAGATCACGAATAAGATCGCACCATGCCCTACCAATCCGTCCCCTTCAAAACCAACAAACCCGTCCTCTCTTGGGCCAACCACGATCTCGGCTCCAAAGAGATCCAAATGGCCAAAAACGTCGCCTCACTGCCCTTTGTCTACAAACATGTCGCCCTGATGCCCGACGTTCATCTCGGCAAAGGAGCCCTCGTCGGCTCCGTCGTCGCCACCGAAGACGCCCTAGTCCCCGCTGCCGTCGGCGTCGATATCGGCTGTGGCATGTGCGCTCTTCAGACTCCTTACAAAAGCAAAAAGCTAGACGGCAAACTCAGAAAAATCCGTAAAGAAATCGAAGCCACCATCCCCACTGGCTTCGAAAGCAACAAGAAAGTTGGCAAATCCGTTTACAACTGGCAAGGCTGGCGTCACTTTAAAGACCTACATAAGGGCGTGCAGCATCTAGAAAAGAAAGCCCTGAGTCAAATGGGCTCCCTTGGTGGTGGCAACCACTTTATCGAAGTGTGCATCGATACCGAAGACACCGTCTGGCTTATGCTCCATTCCGGCTCCCGTAATATCGGCAACATGCTGGCCAAGAATCATGTCAGTACTGCCAAAAACCTGCAAAAGCTAGCCAACCAGAAGCTGCCAGATCCCGATCTCTCCTATTTTGTCGCCGGTACTGAAGAGTTTCGTAGCTACTGGAACGATCTACAGTGGGCACAGGCCTACGCCCTACAAAACCGAGAAGAAATGATGGCCCGATTTAAGCACATCATCGAAAAACATCTCGGCGGCGGCAAACCCTTTAAGCCATTATTGGCCGTCAACTGCCACCACAACTATGCCGAAAAAGAAGAACACTTTGGCAAAGATGTATACGTCACCCGCAAAGGAGCCGTTCGGGCACGCACCACCGACTATGGCATTATTCCCGGCTCCATGGGCACCAAGTCATACATCGTCAAGGGCAAAGGGAACCACGATAGCTACTGCTCCTGCAGCCACGGGGCCGGTCGCGTCATGTCCCGTAGCAAAGCAAAGGATACCTATACCCTGGACGACCTGATCGAACAGACCGCCGGCGTAGAATGCCGTAAAGACAAAGGCGTCATCGACGAAATTCCCGCAGCCTATAAACCCATTGATGAAGTGATGGCTAACCAGCGGGACCTGGTAGAAGTCGTCGCCACCCTCAAACAAGTCATCTGCGTCAAAGGCTAAGCCTAAATTTCTTCCACATTGCTACGACGCTGACGCTGGCGCAGACCAAAATTCAGCTCATTACTGGAGTAAGATGTGCCAAAGGTCTCAGCCAAGCTCACCACCTGACGCAGAGCTGAACGAAAGTTGTCTCCTTGCAGAGTGCTCAAGGGATGTAAATATACAGCAACCACAGCGCCATCGGTAACGGCATAACGGGCATCTAGGGCCGTATGGAAGTTAGCCGCCAGCATCGCCTGAACTTGCTGAGCCGTCAAGTCTTCCACCGGCATTACTGGGCTAAATACCCGCATCCGATCGTTATTGGCATCGGCCAGGATAATGACGGTGCGATCGCTAACCCTAAATTGCCACTGACCATTTTCTCCCTCAACGTTATCAACCTCCGACTGTAGGATTTGCTCTAGACGAGCCAATGTCATCAACTCCAGCCGCTCTGGTGTTTGAGCACAGGCCGCAGTCGTCACAAGCGGTATAGATGTGGCCATCAGACCAGCCGTTACAAAGGCTGCCGTACGGGGAATTAAAGTCATGGTTGGAGCTATAAAAGTTGCAGCCATGCTAAATAACCAAAATGAGCCCATCCTGAGAGTATCTAAAGGTTTTGATGATTTAAACAGCCGCTCATAAAGCTAAGACCTAGTAAACGTACTTAACACCGACACAGAGAAGAATTCACTTTACGATCTTCCATGGCAGCCCATCCCTTAAACTCTTATGATCAATATGAAAGTCACCCTTATTGGCCTATTGTGTGTACTCGCATTAAGTAGTGCACTGATTGCATACTTGAGAACAGCAGCTAAGGGAAATGGGATGCCATCGATAGACAGCAGCGCCTCCCCTCAAATTACTCCAGAAAATTGGCCAACCACCCATGGCGGCGCACCCATAGAACCTGAGATTGAAGCCCGCATTGATGAATTAATGGCATCAATGACCCTTGAAGAAATGGTGGGTCAAACCATTCAAGCAGATATTGATCATGTCACCCCAGAGGATGTGCGTCGATATCGTCTAGGCTCAGTTCTCAACGGTGGAAACTCAGCTCCTGGTGAAAATGTTCGAGCCCCAGTTGAAGATTGGTTAGCCCTCGCTGATGAATTTTATGCAGCCTCCATGGATACCAGCAACGGCGGTCAGGCTATTCCCATACTGTGGGGCACAGATGCCATCCATGGCCACAACAATATTGTTGGAGCCACTGTCTTTCCCCATAATATTGGATTAGGGGCCACTCGCAATCTAGATCTGATCCAACAAATTGGCGAGATAACAGCACGGGAAGTAATTGTTACTGGCATGGACTGGACCTTTGCCCCCACCCTAGCAGTTGCCCGTGATAACCGCTGGGGACGCACTTACGAAAGCTATTCCGAAGAACCTGAGATTGTTGCCCAATATGCCACAACAATTGTCAAAGGCCTCCAAGGAGCACTGGGCACCGATGATTTTCTCAGCAACCAACACATTCTGGCCACAGCTAAACATTTTATTGGCGACGGCGGCACCCATAACGGAAAAGACCAGGGCGACAACATCGACAGTGAAGCTAACCTGCGAGACTATCACGGTGCCGGCTATCCACCAGCGCTCGAAGCCGGAGTACAAACTATCATGGCATCATTCTCAGCCTGGCATGGTCGGCACATGCACGGCCATGGACCCTTGTTAACCGATGTGCTCAAGCAGCGCATGGGCTTTAACGGTTTTATTGTGGGCGATTGGAACGGCCATGCTCAAATTCCAGGCTGTTCCACCAAAAGTTGCCCCGCTGCGTTTAATGCAGGCATTGATATGTTTATGGCTCCAGACAGCTGGCGTCAGCTACTCCAGAATACGGTGGCACAAGTCAAGTCTGGAGAAATTTCTCGTGAGCGCCTGGAAGATGCAGTAAGCCGTATTCTTCGGGTAAAATTTCGTCTTGGTTTGTTTGAAAAACCTAAACCCTCAGAGCGTCCCCTTGCTGGTCATTATTCGCTGTTGGGGCATCCTAATCACCAGGCTGTAGCACGACAGGCCGTACGTGAGTCTCTTGTTCTACTTAAAAACCAAGATAATCTTTTACCTTTACAGACCCATCAAACGGTATTAGTCACGGGAGACGGGGCTGATGCCATCGGCAAGCAGACCGGTGGTTGGACCCTATCATGGGAAGGCACTGGCAACACCAATGCTCACTTCCCCAACGGCACTTCAATCTGGGAAGGCATTCGCAACACAGTTGAAGCCGGTGGTGGAACCGCCATCCTCAGCTCAGATGGCAGCTATGATCAAACACCCGATGTGGCCATCGTGGTCTTTGGAGAAAATCCCTATGTTGAGTTTAAGGGAGATTTAGACAACTTAAATTTTGCCTCCGATCAGGAATTTCAATTACTTGAAACATTCCAAGCAGCAGGCATTCCCACAGTTGCTGTTTTTCTCTCAGGCAGGCCCCTATGGGTCACCCCTGAGATTAATGCTGCCCAGGCATTTGTCGCTGCCTGGTTACCGGGCACGGAGGGAGCGGGTATAGCCGATGTGTTAATTCGCAAACCCAATGGTGACATCAATTTTGACTTTACAGGCAAACTCTCTTTCTCATGGCCTCGCACAGCGATTCAGACCAAAGTAAATCGGGGTGATGATAATTACGATCCATTGTTTCCCTATGGGTATGGGTTAACCTATCAAGACAATGGCAATCTACCGCAACTACCTGAATTCTCAGGTTTAGATGGCAGCGAACAGACCACCAGTAATGCTCTTTTTGCATTGGGTAGACCCATGGCACCCTGGAGTCTGCAAGGTATTGTAGGCGATACCGCCAGTACAGTCGTGGATGCACACACTCAGCTAAATAATGTGCTCACCATCCGTTCAATTGATCGGGTAGCGCAGGAAGATGCAAAACAGTTTATTTGGAACGGGCAAGAAAAGGCTGCAATAGTACTCACTGGACCTGCCACTGACTACAGCGCTGCATCCCACTACGATGGTATGACATTGGTCCTACAGTATCGGGTAGATGCCCTACCAGAAGCACCGGTCACACTATTTGCAGAGTGCGGCGAGAACTGTCGCGCTAATTTGGATATGACTCAGCTATTTATGACCGAGTCTTTGGGAGAATGGACCCAGACAGAAATTAGTTTACGTAGCCTGGTAGACGCTGGCGCAGATATGGCTAGGCTGACAGCGTTAGGCTTTGAAACCGAGGCTCCCTTTTCTTTAAGCCTATCGGATATACGATTAGTGCCTAAAGATTAACGTTGACCCTCGAAAGTCAACCGTAAGGGGGACAGCAAACCTCAAACATATCTCAAAGAGGTACATTATTTTCATGCAGACGCCTCAAGGTCCGAGCTGTTGCATTCAGGCTCATCCCCTCACTTCTCGCACGGAATCAGTGCCAAAGACTGGAAATGGCTATTTCCAGTTGGGGATTAAGTATGGACTGTAGCTCCAGCCTGTTTTCCCTATGGCGGATCGACTGCCACAGTGACGTAAGCTAAACACGGTTGTAAGAGGCTGGACAACGAGATATCACCTCATCATTTTCAGCAATCAAACTCATCTAACGCTCAACAGGCTAAAATAACGGCGTTTGTAACCGTTTTCCCCATGGCGCGTTGGTTTAACATAGCTGGTCCCTGCAAGCCAGATAAGCATTACACACTGCCACCAACCGAGCGACTGCCCAATCTAGAGCGCGTCATTGACCAAGAGGGGTATTTCGTTATCCATGCCCCCCGGCAAACGGGTAAAACTACCGCTATGCTGGCCTTAGCTCAGCAACTTACCGCTAGCGATCGCTACACGGCTGTGATGGTTTCGGCTGAGGTGGGAGCCCCCTATGCTCAATCTCCCCTACAGGCTGAAACGGCTATTTTACGCGCATGGCAAGAGTCGGCTACATTTTGGCTACCGCCAGCGCTGCATCCACCGGTCTGGGAAGACGGGGCAAGTATTGGTCAAGCCCTAAGTCAGTGGGCTAAAAAATCGTCGCGCCCCATTGTGTTATTTATTGATGAGGTGGATGCGCTGCAAGATGAAGCTTTAATCTCACTGTTACGGCAGCTGCGGGATGGCTATCCCCGTCGGCCCCTGGGGTTTCCCCAGTCAATTGCACTGATTGGTGTGCGGGATATCCGTGACTATAAAGTTGCTTCTGGAGGCAGTACCCGACTGCATACAGCCAGTCCGTTTAATATCAAAGTTAAGTCGTTAACGCTGAGAAATTTTTCGGCTACGGAAATAGCCAATCAATCGCTAGTCAACCAAAAGGTTCAACAATTAACTCCCAGCAGAATTAAAATTCCCCTTGCGGGGATGGAAACAATTATCTAACAGAACTGAATATCTATAACAGAACGTCACAACCAACCACATTATTTTCATGCAGACGCCTTAGTCCAGAGTGACAGAGAGCAAGAATTAAGCCAAAAATAAGCCAGCTATACAGTAGTCTTTCTGAATCTAAGACATAGTGAGTCATTCAGCGATTCAATTCGTTTCGTTTTTTGTAACTCAGAGGACATCCGGGCTCAGCATCAGCCATACTAGCGGCCATAGTTGCCTGTATGGAAATCGGCCTATGGTTATCCCCACCATTCAAGCTCAGCTGAGCATTTTCAAAGATGCACGGGATTATCAGATCTTGTGTTTAGCCTTATTTCTAATTTTAGGTGTTGCCATGCGCGATTGGTCACTACAGCCAGCCATCGTCGCTACAGCAATCATCACAGCGCTGGGGAGCCAGGGGTTATTTTCTTGGCTAATGTCTCACAATTCATCATCAAACCAGCTGCAAACAATATCTCCAGCTGAATTCAACTGGCGTAGTCCACTGATTACCGCATTAGGTCTCAGCCTACTGCTAAGGACAGACCACATAGCCACTATGGCTCTAGCCGCCAGCATTGCCATTGCCAGCAAATTCCTTTTTAAGGTTAACGACAAACATTTTTTCAATCCTGCCAATCTTGGCATTATTGCGGCTCTGACGCTCACCAATGACGCTTGGGTATCACCAGGACAATGGGGGGATGAGATTTGGTACGGCCTAATTTTTATGGGTGCTGGAGGCATGGTACTCAAGCGCGTAGGCCGCTGGGACACCACCGGCATGTTTCTAGCCAGCTATGCCCTACTAGAAGCAGTGCGTAATCTATATCTTGGCTGGACCTGGGATGTGTGGGCACACCGCATGATGAGCGGCTCGTTATTGTTGTTTGCGCTGTTTATGGTAACGGATCCAAGGTCAATTCCCAATGCCCGACCAGCCAGACTAATTTGGGCGTTAGCAATTGCTGTGCTGACGTTTGTTTTACGTAATCACTTTTATCTCTCTACAGCAGTTTTTTGGGCATTGTTTGCATTAGCTCCGTTAACAATTATGCTTGACAAACTTTGGGAGTCTCCTCGATTTGAGTGGAAACAGTTTGGGAGAGTAGAGATATCGTCTGCAAAATAGACAAAAAATGCCTCAACAGAACTCTTCTAATTAGTTCAGAAACATCTACCAGCAAAAATTCCATCCCCTCTCGGGCTACAGGGTATACACATCTAGAAGCTAATGTCCCAAAAGGTAGGCTTGGCCTTGAATTGGCCCTCATCCTAAATCCTTCTCCCTGGGGGCGAAGGACTTTGAGGCTAGGCCCCCCTTCTCCCTTAGGGAGTAAGGGGTTGGGGGATGAGGGCTCGAGATTTGGAGCGACTCTCCGACTTATGTATACACGGTAGCCCTCAGGGAGTAAGGGGTTGGGGGATGTAGAGCTTTGCTCTTCTCGCAGAGTGGGTTCGAAATCTAGAGCTAGCTCTCCGACTTATGTATACACCGTAGCCCAGGAGGGGAGAGAGTTTCGGCTTCGCATTAAGGACTGCATTATCTCTCTATTTTCCGTTTTTAGTGAAGGAACCCTGTATGACTAGTTTGTTGCGCATAGCCATGATGGTGATGATTGCCATTGGCACATTCATCATCCATCCCCAACCTGCCCACGCCTTCTGTGGCTTTTATGTTGCCAAGGCCGATACTAGCCTTTACAACAAAGCCTCTCAGGTCGCCATTGCCCGCGATGGGAACCACACTGTATTGACCATGGGTAACGACTATCAGGGTGAGGTAAGCGACTTTGCCCTGGTGGTGCCTGTGCCCACCATCATTACTGAAGACCAGGTGGACGTGGCCGAAAAAGTGGTGCTCGACCGCCTTGATGCCTTCAGTGCACCGCGTCTGGTGGAATATTTCGACAGTGATCCTTGCGAAATTATGTACCGTTTGGAAACCGAAGAATCACTGCGATTTGCCGATGGTGCTCCCCCCTCGGCAGCTCCATCACCCCGATCGTCAGCAGCTTTAGGTGTCACCATTGAGGAACAATTTTCCGTTGGGGAATATGACATTTTAATTCTCAGTGCCCGTGAATCGGATGGACTAGAAACCTGGCTTAGACAAAATCAATATCAGCTACCCGACGGCGCTAGCCAGGTATTGGCCCCTTACATTCGTCAGGGCATGAAGTTCTTTGTGGCTAAGGTCAATTTGCAGGAGTTTGATAGCAGTGGATATCAATCTTTGAGACCGCTACAAATCAGCTATGATTCACCAAAATTTATGCTGCCGATACGGCTGGGCATGCTGAACGCCGATGGTGATCAGGATCTGCTGGTCTATCTTCTTTCTCCAGAAGGACGTATTGAGCTGACGAACTATCGCACGGTGAATATTCCCACTGATGTTGACCTGCCTCTATTTGTGCAGAACGACTTTGGCAATGTTTATCCAGAGATGTTTCAGCGGCGCTATGAGCAGGAAAATAAAAATGTGGCGTTTCTTGAATATGCCTGGGATATGCGCAGCTGTGATCCATGCTCGGCTCCGGTATTGAATCTGTCTGAACTAGAGGCAGCCGGTGTCACCTGGCTCAGCCAAGGCGCGAACCAGCGACGTCCGTCTCCCAATATTGGCACTCCGCCAAGACCAGCAGCACCTTCTATATTTATTTCCCGGCTCCACGTGCGTTACAACCGCGATAAGTTTCCGGAAGATCTGATGTTTCAAACTACATCTAATCGGCAGTTTTTCCAGGGGCGCTATGTCACTCGCCATGCCTTTACCGGCAGCCTCGATTGCCCAGCTCGCCTACGGGAGGAGTACCCCAATGTCGAGGCTCGTCGTGAGTTGGAAGCATGGACCGGTGAAGACTACCGCAAAATTGTTGACGATGCCCAAGACCGTGGGCGGGCCTATGTACGTAACCTCATGGCTCGCTTTGAGCGGGAGTCCCAAAATTTAGCTCGCCTTACCGGTCGGGATATCCAAACGATTCGTCAGCGCATTAGCAACGAAGTCCCTCAACCAATACCATCCCCCTGGCTAATCCGATATCCCAAAAGTTAGCAAGGTGGACCATGCCCACAGGGACCAGCCGACAATGGCATGTATCGGTGGGCATGAATCGCTAGAATAGCTAGGACTTGGTTCTGGATAGTCCTATGTCCTTTCGTATGTTGCGCAAGTGGCTCTACTTGCTGATGAGCTTGGTGATGGTGGTTGCGATCGCAAGCTGCTCCATAGATAACTTCAAAGCCAGAGACATTGAATCATCACGGTTGGTTTATAGCATCCTCAGCGATCCCAAAACCTTTAACTACGCCCTTAACAGCGAACGCCCCAATATTTTTGGAATGACCTACAAAGGACTGATCGCCGAAAACTACGAAACTGGCGAAATTGAACCAGAACTCGCTGAGTCGTGGGAATTTTCCAACAACGGTCTTGCCCTGACCTATACCCTACGGGAAAACCTAAAATGGTCCGACGGCGAACCCCTCACCGTTGACGATGTCATTTTTACCTACAATGACGTTTTTCTAAATGACACCATTCCCACGCAAATTCGCGATGTCCTCCGCATTGGAGAAGAAGGCAAATTGCCCAAGGTGATCAAGCTGAACGAGCGCCAGGTTAAGTTTGAAGTACCTGAACCTTTTGCCCCTTTCTTACGAAACACTGGGGTCAGTATTCTGCCGAAGCACGCCCTGGCCAACTCCATCACCCAAACAGATGCCGAGGGCAACCCATTATTTTTATCCACCTGGGGCACCAGCACAGCGCCCAATGAAATTGTCTGTAATGGACCTTATATGCTCAAGGCCTTTACTCCGGGTGAGCGCGTCGTCTTTGAGCGCAACCCCTACTATTGGCGCACAGATGACCAGGGTCAGCCTCAACCCTATTTGCAGGAAGTCATCTGGCAGGTAGTAGAGTCCCAGGATAGTGAATTCGTACAATTTCGCTCCGGCGGTTTAGATTTAACCGGCGTCAAACCCGATAACTTCTCATTGCTCAAGCGCGAGGAAGAGCGGGGTGATTTCACCATCTATAACGGTGGTCCGGCCCCCAGCAGCCTATTCATATCGTTCAACCTGAATAAAGGCTCCCGCGATGGTAAGCCGTTAGTCGATCCCGTCAAGTCCCGTTGGTTTAATGCCCTAGAATTTCGACAGGCTGTGGCCTACGCCATTGATCGACCGACGATGTTAAACAACATCTATCAGGGGCTGGGTGTTCTGCAAAATTCATCTATTTTTCCCCTAAGTCCTTATTCTGCAAGCCCTGAAGAAGATGGTGTTCGGGCCTATGACTATAACTTGGAAAAAGCTAAAGACCTGCTGCTATCCGCTGGGTTTCAATATGATGCCAACGGTCAACTACAGGATGCCGACGGTAACCAGGTGCGGTTTACCCTGATTACCAATGCTGGCAATAAGGTGCGCGAAGCCATCGGCGCTCAAATTAAACAGGATCTGAGTAAAATTGGCATAACTGTGGACTTTAACCCCGTCAGCTGGGGCTCCTTGGTGGAAAAGCTAGGGGATAGTCTTGATTGGGAATGCCACATGATTAGCTTGGTCGGTGGACTCGAACCCAATGGTGGCTCCAACGTATGGAACCCAGACGGTGGCCTGCATGCATTTAACCAAAAACCACTGCCAGGTCAAGACCCCATTGAAGGTCGTGAAGTGGCCGACTGGGAAGCAAGAATCGGTCAGCTCTATATCAAAGGAGCCCAGGAACTGGATGAAGCCAAACGCCGCGAAATCTATGTGGAAGCTCAGCGTATTGTTCAAGAGCAGCTGCCGTTTATCTACCTGATCAATCAGTACTCCATGGCAGCCATTCGCAACAAGGTCCAAAATGTGAAATACTCTCCCCTGGGAGCATTATGGAATATTTACGAACTGAGCCTAGCTGAACAGTAGTTTGTTACTAAATAGTCTTTTTTAATAAGGAATTGCAACGGAGCCTTAAAGGAATTGGAGGTTCTAAGGCCAGTCATTAAAACGCCAGGCATAATCGGCGTACATTAGACTTTTAATATAAAAGTTGCATTTTTAGATACCGTTTTGAAATTGAGTTAGTACCCTTAAAGACTCCCCATGCATTAGTGAACCGATTGATAGGTTCATCATTTTCCAGCATATTTAGACTGGCGATTGTACGGCAGCGCCTTCTGAACAAACAAATTTCTTGTTTTAATCGACTCGCCGTTCCATCACCGTTGTTATAACTCTACCTATGGACGATATCGCGAAAGCCTATACCGTACTGGAGTTAGAGCCCGGTGCTTCACTCTCAGACGTAAACCAGGCTTACAAAGACCTGGTCTTTATCTGGCATCCTGATCGGATTCCAGCCGATAACACACGGCTACGCGATAAAGCCCAAGACAAACTCAAACGTCTTAATGACGCTCGTAGCCGTCTCAAACAGCATCTGCGTCACGGCACAACAACAGCCTCTAAATCCAACAATAAATACAACCCTGAACGTTACGGCAGCCACCGCTACCGTTCCTATAGCCAAACCCGGTATACCCATCCCTACAGTTCTAGCAACGGCAATGGGTCAACAAACGACACCGCCGCCGCCGGGTATGCCAACCATAGGAGCAATGGCGCTAGCGCAAGAAACGGTGGTCCATCTGCCCAAAATAGCAACCGACCCACGAATGGTTATAGGTCAGCCAGTAGCAACCGACCCACACATAATTCTAATGGCTCTAACTCTAACGGCTTTACAGCGCCCAAGCCGTCTACTACCAATCCAGCTTCATCCAATGGGTATAGCACAGCTGGTGGTTCTACCAACGGCTCCAACAGCTCGGCTAAAAGCCATGACTCCGCTAATGGTGCTGCGACCAATGGCGCTGCCGCGAGCAGTAGCAGCAGCAATGACCGCAGCAGCGCATCTAATAATGGGCGCAGTTCGCCTTACAGTTCGCCTTACAGTTCGGCCTATCGACCTACCAACGACAATAGCTACGCAGATTACATCTACCGAGCCCCTCAACCCACCTATTCGCCGCCTCAAAATTCACCGACCCGCAAGAAACCCGATACCGATTTGGAAGGGTCTGACTTTAAAGGGGCCAATCTTAAGGAAAAAGATTTCTCAGGTAGAAATCTCAGCAAGTCGAATTTAGAAGGGGCTGACCTTAGCGATACGTTTTTACATAAGGTCAACCTTAACCAGGCAAATTTACACAAAGCAAAACTTTTCCGCGCAAACTTACTACAAGCTAACCTCAGTCACGCCAACCTCCGAGAGGCCAACCTGATTGGGGCCGACCTCAGTGGGGCTGACCTCAGTGGGGCTGACCTCAGTGGAGCCATTATCGGCTATGGCGATAAAATCATGGTCAAACTGACAGCCGCCAGGTTAACGGGCACGATTATGCCCAACGGCAACATCCACGAGTAGGTAGATTAGCCCCCTTACCAATCACTAGTTTGGGTCCATCGAGCTTCAATAAACTCCCATATAGCCTCACGATTGTCATAATTAGCAGTCACCTGTAGCCGCTCAAGCAAGGCCTTTTTTTGAACGTGAGTATCATTACCTGGCTCAATGGCAATGAGCGAGTCCACAATCTCCATGGCATTCTGCGTAGACCCAAGCGCCATCAACACATCACTCAGTAACACCAGTGATGGAACGTGACGAGAATTTTGTCGTCTAGCTTTTTGTAGCAATCTTTCCACTGAATGCAGCATGTCTTCACTGTCATGAATGCTGAGACTCACAACTCTGGTCCATCGCTTACGAGCGTCTAAATAAAGGTTATCTGCTGAACGATTGCCCCGATCAAATAGCATCATCATATTCACTCAAATTCCATAATCCTTCACACAGCAGCCAGACTGAAACGCATGCCATAGAAACCTGGGCTCCATGAACAACCAAAGCCCATGGAGATTCCTCGCATAACACAATCGCTATGCTGGGCGGGTTTTCTTGATAAACAGCATCCATAGCAAGAATGCCGTTTATCCCTAAAACATCCACCTACAGCAAACGCTTCAAATCATCTGTCTTATTACCCCAGACTGTCCTTAATTAAGGACAGTTTCCTTTGAGAGAAATCCTTTACCGTTACTATAAATAGGCCAGATGCTAATAGAAACTCGTAAAGCTATGACGTTGTGGCTATCCTGAAAAGTCAGATAGTGCTAGCTTTCTAGGTTTACATCCTCTAAGTTTGTGGCCTCCCACTTCAGAACCGAGGCATTTATACCTTGCTCTTGCTTACGCTTAGAATCTGCTTCAAACCAGGCGATGATCTGGGCTGTGGTCAGCTCGTCTACAGAAATATCCATATCCTTAGCTATAAACGCCAACAGCTTTGCTGTCGAAAGCGTTAATCGAGTGAGAAACTTCTCTGGTGTCGTTAGCAGAGCTTTGTCTACCTCAGCAGATTCTTCGGGCGTTAAAAACTGAAGGGTTTGATCGAACATAAAATTCAAGGTAGTTAATTATCTTGCGCACCAATAATTTAGGGACGTTCCATGGAACGTCCCTAAATTTAAATAAACCCTATTTCTTTTGAATCTTATAGGCGCAGAGGTTCTCACCCCGTACTAGCCAATGTGTACGCTCAACCTGACAATCGGGTAGGGCTACGGCAAACATGGCTAACTCATAACCACAAACCGATGGATAGGACGCTGCCACCTGGGAAATAGCACAGTTATATTCGGCGACGATATAGGTGTTTTCGTCGTCGCCCTGATGTAGCTCCGCCATATAGCCTTCCGCCTGGCGAAGTTCTACCAGTTGTTCTACTCGTTCAGGTAATGATCCAGTACCGATGATTTCAAAGTAGTGTTGAGCCTTGCGCTGCCACTGCTGCTTCAAGATCACGCCCACCTGCTCAGAACCGACGGTGTCGGTCAATGTATCGAGTAGGGAAACTGCAAACTGATCGTACTGAGATGGAAACTGATCACGCCCTTTGGAACTGAGTTGATAGATATAGTTGGGACGTCCCATACCTGACTGCATTGCCTGGTGCTCAACTAGCTCCTCGGCTTGCAAATCTTTAAGGTGACGACGAATGGCTTGGGGGCTCACACTTAAATTTTCAGCTAGAGTCTGCGCTGTCGCTTGACCCGCCTTCATTAAAAACTGGAGTATATCGTCCTTTGTGGATGGCTGCACTGACTTCATGGCCTGAAGTTTCGATCGCAATATTACAGACTGTAAACAGTAAACCTGATCTGATCCCACTTTAGCAACATATATGTTGCTAAAGTCTGCTAACTCTATTACTCTTTAAAAAGAGTTAAGCAACCTATGTGTTGTTTAATTATAGAATCATCTGGTTGTCTCAGCATCCCCATTCACCCATGAGCATAAGTAAGCCGACCCAGGCCACAGAAAAAAACCTTGAGCTGATGCGGAATTTTGCCCAAAGCTATGCCAAACGCACTGGCACTTATTTTTGTGCTGACCTTGGTGTGACTTCCGTAGTGCTTGAGGGTTTGGCAAAGCATAAAGACGATTTTGGCTCTCCCCTGTGTCCCTGTCGCCACTATGAAGATAAGGAAGCCGAAGTCAAGAGCACCTATTGGAATTGTCCTTGTGTTCCCATGCAGGAACGCAGAGAATGCCATTGCATGCTGTTCTTAACGGAAGACAATGACTTCGCTGGTAAGGATCAGGAAATTTCCTTTGATCGTATTCGTACAGAGACGAATAAATATTAGACATTAGACAGCTATTGTGGTCTAAGGCCGATTTCTGTCACCCTGGTCATTCCACTTTAGTCCTGCCATTCCGACCCCGATAAACTTCCACATTTCGTTCAATCGCCCCTCCCAACCTTCTCGGTTAAACCATGAGCACTAGTAGCGTTCAATCCGTTGTTAGCCAACCTTACAAGTACGGATTTGTCACTGACGTAGAATCCGATGTCATCCCCCGTGGATTGAGTGAAGATATTATTCGTTTGATTTCAGAGAAAAAGAACGAGCCGGACTTCATGCTTGAGTTTCGACTCAAGGCCTACCGGCAGTGGCTAAAAATGACAGAGCCTACTTGGCCTAACGTCAATTACAAGCCCATCGACTATCAGGACATCATCTACTATTCAGCCCCCAAGCAAAGTGAAAAGCTGAAAAGTTTGGATGAGGTAGATCCAGAAATTCTGGCTACCTTTGAAAAGCTCGGCCTGCCTCTGTCAGAGCAGAAGCGCTTAACCAATGTGGCAGTTGATGCTGTCTTTGACAGCGTTTCTATCGCAACCACATTTAAAGAAGAACTGGCAGAGCACGGCATTATTTTCTGCTCTATATCTGAAGCTGTACAGGAGTACCCAGATTTAGTTAAGAAGTATTTAGGCAGCGTTGTACCGTCAGCCGATAACTACTTCACAGCCCTAAACTCAGCCGTTTTCAGTGATGGCTCCTTTGTTTACATCCCTGAAAACACTCAGTGTCCAATGGATTTGTCCACCTATTTCCGGATCAATAATGGAGATTCAGGTCAGTTTGAGCGCACACTGGTGATCGCGGACAAGGGCAGTTCCGTCACCTACTTAGAGGGCTGTACCGCCCCCATGTATGACAGCAATCAGCTACATGCGGCTGTGGTTGAGCTAGTTACCTTGGATGATGCCAAGATTAACTACTCCACAGTGCAGAACTGGTTTGCTGGTGATAAAGATGGCAAAGGTGGTATTTACAACTTTGTCACCAAGCGAGGCCTGTGCTCGGGTAAGAATTCTAAAATCTCCTGGACTCAGGTAGAAACCGGTTCAGCAATCACCTGGAAGTACCCCAGCTGTGTACTGGTGGGTGATAATTCTGTCGGTGAATTTTATTCGGTAGCGCTGACTAACAATATGCAGCAAGCCGATACGGGCACGAAGATGATCCATGTGGGTAAAAATACTCGCAGCACGATTATTTCCAAAGGAATCTCTGCGGGAAATTCTAAAAATAGCTATCGCGGTCTTGTCAAGGTAGGCCCCAAAGCTGAGAACGCCCGTAACTATTCTCAGTGTGATTCCATGCTGCTTGGCGATACCTCTAACGCCAATACCTATCCCTATATTCAAGTCCAGAACAACACTGGTCAGGTAGAGCATGAAGCCTCTACTTCGAAAATTGGTGAGGACCAGCTATTCTACTTTGCCCAGCGCGGCATTTCTCCTGAAGATGCGGTTTCTATGATCATCAGTGGCTTCTGCCGCGATGTGTTTAACAAACTACCCATGGAGTTTGCAGCTGAAGCTGATAAGCTACTGGCCCTTAAATTGGAAAATTCTGTTGGCTAACGCCTGAATCTACACCGTCAGACGCACTTTCAATGATTAACTCAGACGCAAAAACAATTCTCTCTGTCAAAGATCTACGAGCCAGCATAGATGGAACTGAAATCCTGACAGGTGTAAACCTTGAAGTGAAAGCTGGTGAGGTCCACGCCATTATGGGTCTCAACGGTTCCGGTAAGAGTACGTTTTCTAAGGTGCTAGCCGGTCACCCCGACTATGAAGTTACTGGTGGCACCATTGAATTTTATGGTAAAGATCTCTCCGCGCTAGAACCCCATGAACGGGCCACAGCAGGTATTTTTCTAGCCTTCCAATATCCCCTGGAGATTCCGGGTGTCAGCAACCGTGAGTTCTTGCGGGTGGCCTACAATGCCCACCGTAAAGCTCGTGGGGAAGACGAGATTGATGTATTCGACTTTGATGATTTAATCGAAGAGAAAACTGAAATCGTCAAGATGGATGTGAGTTTTCTAGACCGTAGCGTTAATGAAGGCTTTTCTGGTGGTGAGAAAAAGCGGAATGAGATTCTGCAGATGGCGCTGCTAGAACCTACGTTGGCCATTCTGGATGAAACCGATTCTGGTTTGGACATTGATGCTTTAAAGACTGTGGCAGAAGGCGTTAACAAGCTGGCCACACCGGACAGTGCCAACTTGGTGATTACTCACTACCAACGGTTGCTTAACTACATCGTGCCGGATTATGTCCATGTGATGTGCGGTGGGCAAATCATCAAAACCGGCAGCAGAGAACTGGCTCTAGCCCTTGAAGCTAAAGGCTATGAATGGCTCTTGGAAGAGCAGGTGGTGGCTTCATGAGTAAAGTAGCTACCGTAACCCAGCGCGATCGCTATCTAGGGGAACTCCTTGAGCAGGCGGCCCTCTCCGCTAAGCAGTCTCCCTTAGGGTTAGATACCTTACGAGCCGCCGCTCGTGCGCTCGTACAGGAACGCACATTTCCATCCAACCGCGATGAAGATTGGCGATTTACCGATCTGTCATCCATGTTGGAAATGTCTTTTCAGGCCCCAGGGGCTTTAAAAGATTCGGTGATTGCTGAGGCTAAACAGCAGTTGGCCAACATCAGCCTGGGGGATACAGCTCGCCTAGTGTTTGTTAATGGCATCTTTGCAGATAGTCTCTCTAACGTCGGTGACGGCACTAGCGTTCTAAGTCAGGCAGAAGCTACACCTGATGCGTTGGCTCAGATACAGGGAAGCAATGAAGTCTTTACGGCTTTGAATACAGCTGGCTTTACCGACGCTGCCGTACTCCACATCAAGAAAAACACAGCCATTGAGCAGCCGATTCAGATTGTTTATCTGACCATTGGTAATGGGTTGTTTGTACAGCCACGGTGTCTCGTAGTTGCGGAAGCAGGTAGCGCTGTCACGCTGGTAGAGGAGTTTCATGGCAGTGGCGCTAGCTTTACCAACAGCGTCAGTGAAGTGTGGGTTCATGATAATGCTGAGGTGACTCATCTGCGGTTACAGCAGGAGTCATCGGAGGCAGTCCACATTGGTAAAACAGCGGTTTCTCAAGCGCGGGATAGTCGTTATCGGAATACGGCATTCATTTTTGGGGCAGGCATTTCTCGCCATAACCTGGAGGTTTATCAAACAGGACCCCAAACTGAAACTGAACTCACTGGGTTAACGGCTGTTCGCGACAAACAATTGGCTGATACCCACAGTCTGATTGCCCTTAGCCACCCCTACGGCACTGCCAATCAGCTACAGAAAAACATTATGGACGATCGGGCCCATGGTGTATTCAATGGCAGGGTGTATGTGCCCCATCAGGCCCAGCTCACCAATGCATCACAGCTGAACCGTAATCTGCTACTGTCATCCAAGTCCCGAATAGACACTAAGCCAGAGCTTGATATTGTCGCTGATAACGTCAAGTGCGCCCACGGTGCAACTGTGAGCCAACTGGCACCGGATGAGATGTTTTATCTGCAAAGTCGGGGCATCAATCGTGACCAGGCCCAGCGGCTATTAATTTACGCCTTTGCAATGGAAATTATTGAGCCGATTACTGTGGCTCCCTTGCGAGAGCGCATGAATCAGTACATTCAGCAATGGACAGTGTAGGCAATGACTTTAACTATGGCTAAACCTCTCGCCGATGAAGTCCGGTCGGATTTTCCGATTTTGGACCAGACGGTGAATGGTAAGCCGCTCATCTACTTTGATAATGCGGCCACGTCACAGAAGCCTAAGGTTGTTCTTAATGCTCTGGTAGATTATTACCACCAGGACAATGCCAATGTTCATCGTGGTGTACACACCCTCAGCGCTCGGGCAACGGCGGCCTATGAAGGTACCCGTGACAAGGTAGCAGCCTTTATAAATGCATCCAGTCGCGATGAGATTGTCTTTACCCGCAATGCCAGTGAAGCTATTAACCTGGTGGCCTATGCCTGGGGCTTGAGTAACCTCAAGGCAGGCGATGAGGTGATTCTGTCGGTGATGGAGCATCACAGCAATCTGGTGCCCTGGCAGCTGGTGGCTGAACGGACGGGCGCTGTGCTCAAGCATGTACAGCTGACGGATACTCAAGAGTTCGATTTTGAGCATTTCAAAGGGCTGCTTTGCGATCGCACCCGCCTAGTGGCCATTAACCACATCTCCAACACCCTTGGCTGTATTAACCCAGTTGAAGACGTCATCAAGCTAGCCCATGGCCAAGGTGCCAAGGTACTGATCGACGCCTGCCAAAGCGTGCCCCACATGCCAGTAGATGTGCAATCCCTTGACTGTGACTGGCTAGTCGCCTCAGGTCACAAAATGTGTGGTCCCACGGGTGCCGGTTTCCTCTACGGCAAACTAGATATTCTCAATGCAATGCCCCCCTTCCTGGGCGGTGGTGAAATGATTCAGGATGTTTACCTGGATCATTCCACCTATGCTGAACTGCCCCACAAATTTGAAGCAGGTACGCCAGCCATTGCTGAGGTGATCATGTTAGGGGCAGCGGTCGACTACCTCACAGGCATTGGCATGGATCGCATTGCCCAATATGAGCATGAGCTGACACGGTACCTCTACGAACGTTTAGCCGATGTGCCTAAGATCAAACTCTATGGCCCTAAACCCAAAGCTGATGGCAGTGGACGGGCTGCGATCGCAACATTTACCGTTGAGAATCTCCACGCCCAAGATTTATCGACATTCCTGGATCAAACTGGAATTGCCATTCGCTCTGGGCATCACTGCACCCAGCCACTACACCGCTTTCTAGGCAACGACTCCACTGCTCGGGCCAGCCTGTATTTCTACAATACCTACGATGAAATCGACAGCTTTGTCACTGCCCTCAAAGACACAATTGAGTTCTTTGGCAATATTTTTGACTAACCTGGAGAATCTGGTTTAAGGAGAGCTGAGCTAGCGGATTGAGACTGAACTGACATGAAGAGTAGTGTCTAACTATAGTTAAAACACCGCCCATTTGAGGCACCCTTATTGAAGTAAGTCTGATGTGGAACTCCGGTTGAATGTAACCCAATCGGAGTTTCACATCAGCTTGATCCATTCTTCATCAGTTGGGATGTCGCTTGCGCCTGAGCAATCTAATCAGCCATTGGTCACGCCTGTTTTTTTAGACAGTCATTCACCTCACCATGCCTTATCACAAGCACTTTTAGAGCTAAGCCAATGTACAGCAATCTACAGCGGTGATGTAGAGGCCGCTACCGCCGCTGTCACATATTCCATTGTTAAAAATCTAGGTACAACCAACTGTCAGGTTTGGTTATACACCGAGGACCGTAACCTATTTCAATTAGTGGCTGATTACGGTCCCCATGCTGCCAATACCCCGCTAAACCAGCTGCATGTAGACAACCATATCGACTATTTTCATTGCTTAACCCAGCAAGATTGGCTTGTCCTCAATACGGGTGACGCCACTACTAATCAGTTAGGCAAACAGCCAGGTAAACAGCCAGGTAAACAGTTAGGGCAACCATCATCAACAGATGACAAAGACGCTCCCCTATTACTGTTTCCCCCCTATTTATCGGGTCAAGAGCAGACCATTACCGCCTTAATTGAAATTCCCATTTACCATCAAACCCAAATAATTGGCGTCCTCTGCTGTAATCAGCAAGAATCTCCCAGGGTCTGGCAGGCAGCCGATAAGCATTTCATGATTACAGCCGCTGGTCTCATTGCTCTAGCTATTAGCCATGCCAGCGAACAAAAAAAACAAAAAATTTTAAGCAAACAAAAACGTCAACTCAAGCTCGAAATGATTGAGCGGCAGCAGGCTGAACAAGCCTGGCATGAGAGTCAGCACTTTATTCAAGGCATCCTGAATGCCAGTACTAATATTCTGTATGTAAACGATTTTGCCAGTGGTGAAAACTACTACATTAACGGTTACATGAAGAATATTCTGGGGTATTCTCCTGAAGAAATTCAAAAATTTGGAGCCCAGTTTTTAGAAAGACTGGCCCATGCTGAAACTATCCAAGCCATTCACCAAACCCGCAAGCGTCTGGCAAAGTCAACCCGGGGTGAGATTGTGGAGAATGAATATCGCTTTCGCCATAAACAAGGCGATTGGTTGTGGATGTTATGCCGAGAAACTATTTTTCAATGGAATTCAGACGGTACGCCACAACAGTTGCTAGGAACAGCCACGGACATTACAGCCCATAAGGAAAATGCCCAGGCACTGCAACAGCAGAACCAGGCACTGACAGCCCTGGCACGGGTAGATGGCCTCACTCAAATCGCCAATCGTCGGGCTTTTGATGAATTTCTCGACAAGGCATGGAAAGCTCGTAACAACACCCCCCTAACGCTGATTCTTTGCGATATCGATTATTTCAAACTCTACAACGACACCTATGGTCACCAGGCGGGAGATGCCTGTCTCCAAGAGGTGGCTCAAGCACTCAAAACGGCTGTCAAGCGCGAACCTGACTTTGTCGCTCGCTATGGTGGAGAGGAATTTGCGGTCGTGCTACCCAATACAATTGGGAAAGGGGCACAACACGTGGCAGAGACAATTCGAGCGGCTGTCCATGCACTGCACATTGAACATCATCTTTCAGACGTTAGCCCATGGCTGACGGTCAGTCTAGGCATTGGCAGTGTGACATCCACCGACCAAGGCACTTACGAAGCAATCATTGCCGCCGCCGATCAGGGGCTTTATCAAGCAAAATCCAACGGTCGCAATCAATTTGCCATTGGACATGTGGAGATATCCCAGCAACAATGATTTGGCACCATTGATTGCACACCAAAGATGAAAACCAATGCGGCTCGTCTTCTAGACGCTTTGGACATTGACTATGGGATCCTGACCTACCCGGTAGATCCCAATAATTTAGTGGCTGGCGCTACAGCCGACAAACTAGGCCTGCCCCATGATCAAGTATTTAAGACTCTAGTCATTCGTGGCGATCGCAACGGTATTTGCTTGGCTGTGCTGGCTGCCAATGCCCAACTCAACCTCAAAGCCTTAGCTAAACTCACCAAAGACCGGAAAGTACTGCCGGTTCCCCTCAAAGAAGTGCAGCCTCTAACCGGCTATATCCGAGGCGGCGTTACTGCCCTTGCCTGCAAAAAGCAATATCCCACCTACATAGACGAATGGATTGAGGCCCACGACCACATTGCCGTATCCGCAGGTATGCGTGGGGCCATGCTATGGCTAACTCCCCAGGATTACATCAAGGCAACCCAGGCCACCGTGGGAGCTATAACCATGTAGGTATGTAGGCAGCAACGCGTTCCCTACACCAGGAATAAATCGCCCCTAACGGTCAAGCAACATATAACCGTGTCCTTGAATAGTCATAATTCGCACCGTGCTATTACCTAGCTTTGTTCTCAGGCGCGAAATGTGAACATCTAGGGCCTTAGTATTCAAATCAGCATCCGCAGTATATCCCCATACCTGTTGCAAAATATTCTCTCGCGTCAAAATTTGACCTGGAGTTTGAACCAAAAAATATAGAATATGAAACTCTATTTCAGTCAGCCGAATATATGCATTTTGCCCATAGACTTTTCGAGTTTGGGGATAGAGAACAAGATCACCGACAGAAACCACAGTCGTATCAACACTTCGGTTCGCTAATTTACCACGAACATCTGGAGATACTCGCCTAAGTATCGATCGAATGCGCGCAATCAGCTCTCGACTCGAAAATGGCTTAACAATGTAGTCATTAGCCCCCAGATCTAAGCCAGTCACTCGATCTGCTGGACTCCCTAAGACAGTGGCCATAATGATCGGCACATCCGATTCTTGCCGAATCAGCTGACACACCTGCAAGCCATCTAACTTAGGCATCAGCACATCCAAGACAACAAGGTCAACCACATTAGCCCTAAATTGAGCCATGGTTTCCTCGCCATCTGAGGCCAGAATCACATCAAATCCAGCCTTAATGAGATTTCGCTGTAAAGCATTGCGGATGTGAACCTCATCCTCAGCAATTAGGATGACAGCCTTAAAGTTACCCACCTGATATAACCTCAATACACAGCCCCGCAAAATGAGCGCCACAGGGCGTTAATTTTGCTCATTCGGAGCATCGTGGAGGATAAATCGGCAAAAGCGATTTGGGCACTCGTAGATAGCTAGATAAACACTGAATAACTAGCCAAATAACTAACCTATGAGTAAGGAAATAACACTTACTCATACGCCATAGTACCGAAGAAAAAAATTTCCTCAAAGAGGAACTAAAAGTGACTTAATTACTTGTTTGCTGCATCCAAGTCCCCTTAATCTTGCTAAATCTGCCTATATTGATGAAGTCTTACTAGTTAGCTACTTTAGCATTTGAAAGGTCTGATTAAATCCTAATCCCTCACTAATGAGAGAGGCCCTTAACAATTCGATACATTTTTAAACTAATGTGTCGCTCAATCGACGTTCGCCATGCACTGAAGTCTAATACTTTTAGCGAGTTTCATGCGAGGTTATAAATCGGTCGCCTTGTTCTCTATATGTTTGGCAAGTTAAAATAAAGGTTTAAATGATTAGTTAAAGGGCTAGTAATTGTTATTGTTTTGAGTTTTTTAACCTTGAAAGGCCCGTTGATTGCTCCCTTAATTTTGCCCACAGAGTCATATTGATGAAAGTCTTTAGATACATTATTGCTCAGTGAGTTATAGGGATATTTGTCACCATTTTTTTGATGTACTACTTTCTAGTAAACTGATTTCTCGATAAACATTTCCATGCAGATATGGACCAGGGTAATACCTAACTCATATCAGGTTTATAACTATTGATTAAAACACCCCATTAATACACTAGATAATCTATGCAATGATGTCTTAGCTATCCAAGAAGCTAAGACTTTTGTGGATGTCTAACTTTTACATATGTTTTAATAACAGGTAGCTAGTAGGTATGACATGGCTACTAGCTGAAAGCGACTTGGATTTAGGAGGCTAGGTCGACTTTTGATAAGTAACGGATTCGAAGGCAATCCATTGCAGTCTGAAACGATTGATTCAGACCGGTTCAACGTGGCTTTTGCAGGTTCCCATACTGCCCGCAGTTATCAAACCCTGATGCAAAAGATTTTATTCACGACTCTCCAAGGGGGTACTTTTGAAGAGTTGATTCACTGGTTACCGACAGCCATCGCCGAGAACTTCAAGCTGAAGGGTTGCCAAATAGAACTAGTGGATGAGAACCAACGCACTGCCACCTTGGTTGGCAATGTGGGTACTGGTTGGTCAATTCCACTTAACCATTCCCGTAACCTCGACAAAGTTTGGGAATTTTATAAGCCTTCCAAACTGGGTAAGTCCTTGCTGCTGAACACTCAACAACTAGGCATAGAAAATGGTGCAACAACGTCTTTACCTTGGCTAGGCTGTCCAATGTTACATCAAACAACTTTGCTGGGTAGTGTTTGGGCAATCCGCCGTAAGGGTGAAACCTTTGATGAGACTGAAATCAAGGAGTTACAACAGATTGTTGATTGTCTTGCGATCGCATTGCACCAAGCCCAACTGACCCAGACAGTTAACATCCAGAAAACAGAAATTCATCAATTACGCCAAGCCAAGGATGAATTTCTACAGCTCATCTCCCACGAACTATTTGTTCCCCTAGGGAATATCCAACTCTCCACCCAAACCTTAGAAAGAATCTTCAAAGACGTCTCATGGCGAAAGGTGCCCCAGCGCAGCACTGTACTAAAAGTGTTGAGCTTACTTAGCCAAGAATGTCGCAGACAAAAACAGTTTGTCGACAATCTCATCACCCTGATGTTTCCTGAACATCAGAAAACATCAGAACCCATGTTGATGAACCTCAGCGATTGGCTACCCTCACTGTTGCGCACATTCGAGACTAGATTAGAGCAAGAAGAGTTAACCCTAAAAACCAACATTCCTGCTGAACCTCTGTTAGTGGAATGCGACATCACTCAGCTAGAACGTACCATCACCGAGTTAGTGACCAACGCAATCAAGTATACGCCTCCTAAAAAAACCATCAAAATCGCAGTCCAGGCAACGGATAAAGCAGTGGAAATTGCGATCGCAAACACAGGCGTACAGATTCCAGCCAATCATCAACCCCACATTTTCGAGAGGTTTTATCGAGTACCTGAACTGGACCAGCAGAACTATGGCGGTAGCGGTCTGGGTCTGGCTTTAGTCAAGCAGTTGGTGAGCAATTTGGGTGGAAACATTGGGTTTAAGAGCACCAAGCAAAAGACAACATTTACCGTGCAACTACCGAGGTAGAAGCATACCCGAATCAGAGGAGGATGGGCAGTGCCTACCCTCTTCTAAAATTTTTCGCCCCAATGCAGCAACCCTTTACCCTAATACACTAGACTGTGTTGATGTTGTGAAAACCTGCTGAATTATGCGCCTGTCCCAGATGCTGTTTGTCACGCTGCGTGAGGATCCTGCTGAAGCAGAGATTCCCAGCCACAAGCTAATGCTACGGGCGGGTTATATCCGACGAATTTCCAGCGGTGTATTTGCCTATTTGCCGCTGATGCTGCGGGTTCTAAATAAGGTATCGGCCATTGTGCGCGACGAAATGAATGGGACTGGAGCCCAAGAGTGTTTGCTGCCTCAGCTACAGCCTGCGGAACTGTGGCAAGAGTCCGGGCGGTGGGACACCTACACCAAGGCAGAAGGCATTATGTTTGCCCTGACGGATCGTCGCCAGCAGGAAGTGGCCCTGGGGCCTACCCACGAGGAAGTCATCACCATGGTGGCGCGGGATATGGTGCGCTCTTATCGGCAACTGCCCACCCATTTATATCAAATACAAACCAAATTTCGCGATGAAATTCGGCCTCGTTTTGGCCTGATGCGGGGGCGCGAATTCATTATGAAAGACGGCTATTCATTCCATGCGGATATGGATAGCCTCAAGGCCACCTATGGGGATATGTACCAGGCCTACAGCAATATTTTGAGTCGCTGTGGACTTAAGTTTCGCGCTGTGGAAGCGGACTCTGGTGCCATTGGTGGTTCGGGATCCCATGAGTTTATGGTATTGGCTGAGGCTGGCGAAGATGAGGTGCTGTACACCGAGGATGGCAAATACGCGGCCAACGTAGAAAAGGCAGTGTCTGTACCCGCTGATGCAGTTCCTTCAGAATTTAGCGAATACAAAAAACTAGAGACACCTAACACGTCCACCATTGAGACCATGGCGAAGTTTCTAGACTGCTCACCCACCCAGATCGTCAAAAACGTTCTGTACCAGGCGGTCTATGACAATGGCAAAACGGTACTGGTGTTGATCAATATCCGGGGAGACCAGGACGTCAACGATACTAAGTTGCAAAATGCCCTGACTAATCTAGCGGCAGATTATGATGCGTCTACTCTATTGTCCTTAGAAGTGCCCGACCCCGAGGCCCAAGCCAAATGGGCGGCCAAGCCGTTACCCCTGGGCTACATTGCCCCCGATATTTCCGATGACTACATTCAAACGCTGGACAATGTAGCGCCCAAGTTTCTGCGGCTGGTGGATGAAACGGCTGTAGACCTCAAGAATTTTGCCACTGGGGCCAATGAGAAGGGCTACCACGTGGTCGGTGCTAACTGGGGTGACCAGTTCACCTTGCCCGAGATCGTGATAGATATCCGCAAGGCCAATGCCGGTGATCGCGCTGTCCACGACCCTAGCCAAACCATTCAAACTGCACGGGGCATCGAAATCGGCCACATTTTCCAGCTGGGCACCAAATATTCTACTGCCATGGGCGCAACGTACACCGATGAAGGTGGTAAGTCTCAGCCATTGGTCATGGGTTGCTACGGCATCGGCGTATCCCGTCTGGCCCAGGCTGCGGTGGAGCAGTCCTATGACAAGAATGGCATTATTTGGCCAGTTGCGATCGCACCTTACCAGGCCGTCGTTGTCGTGCCCAACATCAACGATACTGACCAGATGGCCGCCGCTGAGAAGCTTTACGAAGAGCTAAATGCAGCCGGTGTAGAAACGTTGCTAGATGACCGTAAAGAACGGGCCGGTGTGAAGTTCAAAGATTCTGAGCTCATCGGTATTCCTTTCCGGGTAGTGACCGGGCGCTCATTGAAAGAGGGTAAGGTAGAAGCGGTCAAGCGGGCTGATGGCGAATCGGTTGAGCTGGCCGTAGACGAGGTGGTCAGCACCATCAAGCAATGGGTTGATGATGCCATTGGGTGATTCCCTCACCCTGGGATACCCCTACAGTTTTGATGGCAATTATTTTTGTAGGCCATGGAATTTATTTCAATCCTGCTTTCTAGCCTGATCTTTATCGGTTCGCCCATTGGCTTGGGCCTGGATACCCTGGCCGAAAATGCGCTGCGGGCTCGGCTCAATGGCGTGGAAGATATTCAGGTACGGGTGGATAATGGGTCGAATTTGAACTTGCTGAAGGGTAAGATCGACCGGCTACAGGTGGGTGTGCGGGGCATGTATCCGGTGGAAGGGTTTCGGGTTGCGATCGCAGACCTGGACACTGACCCCATTGATCTAGATTTCAATAAACTCAGACGTGGCAAGGTAGTCCTGGATGAACCGTTAAATGGCGCACTTCATTTGGTAATTACACCAGAAGATCTCAACGAGTATCTGCTGTCACCAGAGTTTACAGAACGACTTAACAACATCGAAATCAACTTAGGAAATGCGGCCCAGTCCCGTGAAGCCAGCCGCTATCAGTTTAGTAATCCTAAGGCCACTTTCTTACCCGACAACCGCCTGCTGCTAGAGCTGGATCTCTCTGAGCCGAGCCTGGGAGAAGGATTAAAAATCAAGGCTCAGACTGGCTTTACCATTGAAAATGGTCATCGCTTGATTTTGATAGACCCGGAAATGTCGGTCAATGACAGCGAAGCACCAGAACAGTTGCTGGAAGCATTCACCAAGAATTTGGGTGATCGCCTGAGCCTACGTCGCCTGGAAGAGTCCGGCATTACTATGCGGATCTTGGACGCATCGATTCAGCCCGAGCAATTTGATCTGGTGATGTGGGTTAGCATTGACCCAAGTTTTACACAGTAGGCGTTACGGTCGGCAAGGACAATCTCCTATGCCATCAACCCAAATTTTGAAGTAACCACCCCCGAATCACAGTTGCCGATTTTTCGATTACCAAGCTATAGTTCAATTATTCGGAACTTTCGAACCATTGAATAAGGAAAGTTTTTTATGGTTACCGCCACAGCTGACCCAGCATTAGCCGCGCTTTTTCAACCTCTGCAACTGGGCGCGATCGCAATTTCCAACCGCATTATCATGGCTCCGTTAACCCGCGCCCGGTCTGGGGTGTCTCGCATCCCCAACGACCTGATGCTGGAGTATTACAACCAACGAGCCAGTGCCGGTCTGATTATTTCTGAAGCCACGCAAATTTCTGAGCAGGCAGCTGGCTGGCAACAATCCCCCGGCATTTACACTGCTGAACAGATCGCCAGTTGGCAAAAGATTACCGAGACTGTCCATCAGCGAGGTGGCAAGATTGTTCTACAGCTGTGGCATACCGGGCGGGCGTCTCACCCTGACTTTCAACCCAATGGTGAGTTACCGGTATCTGCCTCGGCCATTGCCCTGCAAGGAGAGATTCATACGCCCCTTGGCAAAAAGCCCTATGTCGCTCCCCGCTCTCTGACGTTAGAAGAGATTCCAGGTGTCGTTGAGCAGTATGTCACAGCCACTCTCAATGCCAAAGCAGCCGGATTTGACGGTGTAGAAATCCATGCAGCCAATGGTTATCTGATCGATCAATTCTTACGAGATGGCTCTAATCAGCGTACTGATAGGTATGGCGGTAGTGTGGAAAATCGGGCTCGGTTTTTGCTAGAGATTACAGAGGCGGTGGTGAAGGCATGGAGTTGCGATCGCGTCGGTGTGCGATTATCGCCCTATGTCGCCTTCAACGGCATGAAAGACAGCAATCCTCTGGCTACGTTTACCTATGTGGCAACAGCTTTGAACCGATTTAATCTAGCTTATCTCCATGTCATAGAAGCCTTACCAGGTCATTTTATGGCAGCCGCAGACGGCGTTGAGCGAGTCACCCCCCATCTGCGTCAGGCCTTTAAGGGGCCCATCCTTCTGAATGGAGGCTATGGCGCAGAAACGGGAACAGCGGCCCTTCAGAATAATGAAGCAGACGCCATTGCCTACGGTATTCCCTTTATTGCTAACCCTGATTTGGTCGAGCGTTTTAAGCAAGGTGCGCCTCTAAATGAAGCAGATTCAGCTACGTTTTATACCCACGATCGCAGGGGCTATGTGGACTATCCAGCGTTGGCGGCTTAACGGAAGACCAATAATATTAAATCCTGGTTGATAATCTTCGGTATCGCGGGGCTGGCACAAGGCACAGCCCCTACGAGATTATCCATTTTGAATCAGATACTGAATCGGATTTGGTGGAGTTAATGGCTATAGTGATCGTTCATTAGGGTCATCACTGAATGCTAGTGAACCCTGATAATCGACCTCACCGTAACCCACACCAAACCTGCATATTTGCTACGAACGATCACCTTGTCGGGGGGTGTGGGGGAGTTTAGGCCCCCACGAATGGAGGGTTTCAGGGAGGAAAGCCCTGAGCAACCCCCATCCCTATTTACCAGTTTTGATAGCTATATTTCTTGAATGCTCTAGAGAGAACGATAAACTCATTCTTCACAAGCCCTGAGGCTATATCCCCCACTAACGATAAGTTCGCACCTTCTTATACGGATCTTGCTTCTGAATCCAGCCCAAAAATTTCTCCATTTTCGGATGGGACCTCAATCGGTCCACCGTATTTAAATCTTGGGCTAATTCTTTATTGGTAAACAGAGTGTGAATTTGCTTATGGCAGGGGGCACAAATATCTGTCGTTGGTCCTGGGTCTTGCTTTTTTCGCTTAGTCTGCTGACGGGGTACAAGGTGATGCTCCGTTAGTTTGGGGCAATCACGCTGGCAAAGTTCACACTGAGACATGGAAGAAAACAAGCAGAACTATCCTCCATGGTAGTGTTGACGCGACTGCTATGCTATGAAGCGTGCCCCCTCAAAAAATTTGAATTTACATCACTAATCCCCTGAATTAGGGCAGCTTACAGCCACAACCTTCCAGGGGTACTTTTTGTGAAATATCCTTGGAATTCAGCTGTGAATGGCTAGACTATGAGCAATCCTAAAAAGTAAGCCTACTGAGCATGCAGGTTACTTAGCCTCACTGCTGATCCTGGACCGTCAATGCGCAAAAAAATCCTAATTCTGGCAGCTAACCCTAAAGATGTCACCCGCCGTCGGTTAGATGAGGAAGCTCGGGATATTCGTGAGGGCCTGGAACGAGCAAAAAAGCGGGATGAGTTTGAGATTGTACAGCGGTGGGCGGTGCGACCTCGCGATCTACAGCGGGCCATGTTGGATGAGTCGCCGCAGATTGTGCATTTTACGGGCCATAGTGAGGGGACGGCTGGTCTGGTCTTTGAGGATGAGGTGGGAAATGCCAAATTAGTAACTGGGGATGCACTGGCTAAACTGTTCAAATTGTTCAAACAAGAGTGCAAATGTGTTGTTCTGAACGGTTGTTATTCCCTGGAGCAGGCAGCTGCCATTGCTGAGCATGTTCCCTATGTGATTGGTATGCGTCGGGCGGTGAAGGAGCAAGCAGCGATTGAGTTTGCGGTGGGGTTTTACGATGCTCTAGGTAGTGGACGACCGGTAGAGTTTGCCTTTGAGTTTGGCAAAACAGCGATGGAGCTACAGGGTGCGGGTGATTCGGATATGCCTGTACTGTGGCCGGATGCATTTACGGAGGTGGATGAGCCGGAACTGGCAAGGTCGCAGACTGGGTTAAAGCTGGGGGCTCCGTTTCCTAGGGTGCGGTTACCGGAGAACTATGTGGAGCGCCCGGACGCGATGAAGGCAGTGAAAGACATGCTGCTGGCAGAGGATGAGCGCACGCTGGTGGTAAGTGCGATTTCCGGATTAGGGGGTTTAGGAAAATCGGTCTTAGCGACGGCTTTAGTTCTGGATCAAGAGATACAGGCTCGTTTTTCGGATGGGATTTTGTGGGTCACGTTAGGACAAAACCCTGACCTGTTGACCATGTTGGGGGATTGGATTCGAGAGTTGGATAAGTCGCGGGAGAGTTTTTCTGCAAATACGTTGGCAGCGGCTTCGCGGTATTTGGGAAATTTGTTGGCTGAGCGGCGAATGTTACTGGTGGTGGATGATGTGTGGAATGCAGCTCATGTGGAGTGGTTTCGGGCGGGTGGTTCTGGCTGTCAGGTGTTGGTAACAACAAGAGAGGCTGTGATTGCTGGAGCAGAGCGATACAGCTTGGATTTGATGACGCCGCAGGAGGCACTGAACCTGGTTAAAGGGGAACTAGGAACAAAGTGGACAGCAGAGATGGAAGAACCTGCGCTAGAGTTTGCGCGGATGGTGGGATACCTGCCATTGGCAGTACGATTGATGGCCGTTCAGGTGGCACGGGGGCGGAAGTGGGCAACTCTGAAAAAGGCATTTTTAAAAGCTGCGAAGGGGCTGCAAGCACTGGACTATCCTAGTGTGCGCCTAAAAGATCTCTCGGAAGAGGAACAGCGAAAATATAGCTTGCAGGCATGCTTTCAGGTGAGTTTGGAGCGACTAAAAGAGGATAGCCTAGAGTATTTTGAACGGTTTGTATGGCTGGGAATTTTGCCAGAGGATGTGATACTCCAACAGCAGATGGCGACAACGCTTTGGGATGCGGAGGATTGGGAATCGGAAGAGACTTTATTAACGCTGTATGAGCGCTCCTTTTTGACTAGTGGGATTACTACGAGCGAGGGAGAACCCACTTATCGGGTGCATGACCTGATGCACAATATGGCCCGCAATTTGATTGAGCAGGGTAATCTGGAACTCTCCGTTGATAAGCAGTGTGACCTTGCTGGTAACAAACAACAGAATCTTACATTAGCCCACCGGCAACTCTTGGAAAGATATCGCGACACTTGCACTAATAAATGCTGGTATACCTTACCCAAGGATGATTATATTCATCGTCATTTGACCTGGCACATGGAGCAGGGAGATTGGATTGATGAAATTCATTCACTGATGGTAATGTCGGATGTTAAGGGACGTAATGCATGGTTTGAAGCATGTGACAGGATTGGACAACCGGCAATTTTTGTAGAGGATTTGGCGCGGAGTTGGCGGCTGACGGAGCAAAGCTACAACCAGGAAAGAACTCGTTCAATTGAGCTGGAATGTCGGTATGCCCTAATGACAGCAACGCTTAACAGCTTGATTGCGAACTTGCCCATTGACATAATGGCGGAGTTTGTAAAACAAAGCTTTTGGTCGGTGGAACAAGCATGGGTCTATGTAGAGCAGATGCAGAATGAAGCAAGAATTTTTACAGCAATTCAGGTATTAGCATCCTACTTATCAAAATCGCTATTTCTAGTTGCAATTGAGAATGCCTATGGAATTCAGACTGAGTACATACGAGCCGATGTTTTGAGTCAATTAGCGCAACAGGATGGGGGTGATTTAGACAAAGTATTGGAAGCTACTCTTAGTCTTCAGTCTAAGTACAAACGGGTCGATGTTTTAAGCCAGTTAGCGCAACAGGACGAGGCCTACGTTAAGGAAGCATTGGAGGCTGCCCGTCAGCTTCAGAATGAGGACAGGCGGGCCTCTATTTTGAGCCAATTAGCACAACGGGATGAGACCTACGTTGAGGAAGCATTGGAGGCTGCCCGTCAGCTTCAGAATGAGGACAGGCGGGCCTCTATTTTGAGCCAATTAGCACAACAGGATAAGGCCTACTTGGAAGAAGCATTGGAGGCTGCCCGTCAGCTTCAGAATAAGGACAGGCGGATTAGTATTTTGAGCAAGCTAGCGCAGCAGGATGGAGCTTACTTTGAGGAAGCATTGGAGGCTGCCTGCAAACTTCAGAATAAGGACAGGCTAGTTTTTGTTTTAAGTGAGTTAGCACAACAGAGTGGGGCCAATTTAGACAAGGTATTGGAAGTTGCCCACCAGATTCAGTCTGAGTACAGACGAGCCTCTGTTCTGAGCCAGTTAGCGCAACAAGACGAGGTTTACTTTGAGGAAGCATTGGAGACTGCCCGCCAGATTCAGTCTGAGTACAGACGGGCCTCTGTTCTGAGCCAGCTAGCGCAACAGAATGAGGCTTACTTTGAGGAGGCATTGGAGGCTGCTCGTCAGATTCAGAATGAAGACAGGCGGGCCTTTGTTTTAAGCCAGTTAGCACAACAGAGTGGGGCCAATTTAGACAAGGTATTAGAGGCTGCCCGTCAAATTCAGGATGAAGACAGGCGAGCCTTTGTTTTAAGCCAATTAGCGCAACAGAATAAGGCTTATTTTGAGGAAGCATTGGAGACTACCCGCCAACTTCAGAATGAGGATAATCGAGCCTCTATTTTAAGCCAGTTAGCACAACAGAATGAGGCTTACTTTGAAGAGGCATTAGAGGCTGCTCGCCAGCTTCAGAATAAGGACAGTCGGGCCTCTATTTTGAATGAGTTAGCGCAACAGAGTGGGGCTAATTTAGACAAGGTATTGGAGGCTGCCCGTCAGATTCAGGATGAAGACAGTCGGGCCAATGTTTTAAGCCAGTTAGCGCAAAAGGATAAGGCTTACTTTGAAGAGGCATTGGAGGCTGCTCGTCAGATTCAGAATAAATACAGTCGGGCCAATGTTTTAAGCCAGTTAGCGCGACAGGACGAGGCCTACTTTGAAGAGGCATTGGAGGCTGCCTGCCAACTTCAGGATGAGGATAGATGGGAGAAAGGACGGGCCGATGTTTTAAGCCAGTTAGCACAACAGGATGGGGCCAATTTAGACAAGGTATTAGAGGCTGCCCGTCAAATTCAGGATGAATACAGTCGGGCCGATGTTTTAAGCCAGTTAGCACAACAGGATAAGGCTTACTTTGAAGAGGCATTGAAGGCTGCCCGTCAAATTCAGGATGAATACAGTCGGGCCGATGTTTTAAGCCAGTTAGCACAACAGGATAAGGCTTACTTTGAAGAGGCATTGGAGACTGCTCGTCAGATTCAGAATAAATACAGTCGGGCCAATGTTTTGAATGAGTTAGCGCAACAGAGTGGGGCTAATTTAGACAAGGTATTGGAAGCTGCTCGTCAGCTTCAAGATGAAGACAGTCGGGCCTTTGTTTTAAGCCAGTTAGCGCAACAGGATAAGGCTTACTTTGAAGAGGCATTGGAAACCGCCCGTCAGATTCAGAGTGAAAACAGACGGGCCGATATTTTAAGTCAGTTAGCGCAACAGAGTGGGGCTAATTTAGACAAGGTATTGGAAGCTGCTCGTCAGATTCAAGATGAAGATAGACGGGCCGATATTTTAAGCCAGTTAGCGCAACAGGATGAGGCTTACTTTGAAGAGGCATTGGAAGCCGCCCGTCAGATTCAGAGTGAAGACAGTCGGGCCAATGTTTTAAGCCAGTTAGCGCAACAGGATGAGGCTTACTTTGAAGAGGCATTGGAAGCCGCCCGTCAGATTCAGAGTGAAAACAGACGGGCCGATATTTTAAGTCAGTTAGCGCAACAAGTTCCTAACGATCGTCTACTCAATCTCAAAACAGCAATTACTGACATTACCCATAAACCCACAGCAGCAAAAGCTCTTAGCAACAGTCTCGTCCACTTCCCTCTTGCCAACTTATCCTATACCAACTGGAAATCATTCCTCCACCTCCTTGCCTACCGCAAACGCAGCTACCTAATGCAAGACCTCGTCACTCTCTATCCCGCCATCATCCACCTCGGCGGCGAAGAAGCAATGCGCGGCGTAGTCGATGCCATGAAAGACGTCTGTAGCCAGTGGAGATAACTCCCACTAGTTCGCCCCACTCAACGTAAACGCAGACCAATCTCTCTTCTTCTTGAGAAATAAAAACAACAGTCGCCTACGGATCACCAGGCAACAACTTGGCAATAGACTCAATCAACAACTCATGTAGCTACGTTAGTTCCTCTATCGGATCTCTTGACCATAAAAATTGAGACGTGCAACTTAAGCCCATAGCAGAAAAAGAGGTAAACTTTCGTCCCCTTACACCCATCGCCCGGCGGGAATCCTGAACCAACTCCTTCAGAATAATCTCAGCCAGAGAGCACTGACAAAAGCTAATCTGACCATCAATGAAAACAGCGGATCACCTATGAGGAGAATAGGACGAGAAACCAATCATCCGAGAATGCTTGGGCAGGGTGATTAGTGCCCACGGCTAGCACTAGTAAGCCTGCCAACCATCCCAGTCGCCGATTTACTCGTCCCATTCTGTTAGATCAACTTGAGCGCACAAGGGGTTTAACAGACCCATCTAGAGATATTCCCCAGATTGCAGCACACAGCAAACCGTAACTTTATAAAAAAGGACCGTAGCTTCACATATGGCTCGGTAGGGGTGTACTGCTGTGCGCCCCTACTGCCCCCATCATCCACAGGTTTTATTAACAAAGTCACACCCAAACACAAAGGGCTCCTGCCAGCTGAGGGGAATCTCTAACAAATCCCTGGTACCCGTAATTCCCTGACCAATAAAAAACAACAGAGCAATACAGTTCAAAGCAATATGGACTTTTCGCCAGGTCTTAGATTTATAAATCTCTGGCAAAATTGCTAACGAAATGATCATCAGCGTCGCCGCAATCATGCCGTAGTAATAGTGAGACACTTGCCACTCATAGGTACGACGAAACACGCCATCCTGACTACCCAAAATCCATAGGCCTGCAGTGGTCAGGGCAGCAAACAGACCACGCCAGAGCTTTTGTGGAGCTGTTGCCCGGTATAAACACACTAATGAGCCTATGGTGAACAAAAACATGATCGCGATAAATATCACTGTGCCCTGCGGTACTGGGCTATCTGTCGCCGCTTTCTTAACGATGTTCTTGATGATTGGATGCCCTACTCCAACTAAGGTTAGACCCACAACAGCACCCGTTAGCCACTTGCCTAAATTGACATGCTCTTTACCGACTACGGGTGGAATTTTGGATTTTTCTTTTGCCTGCACCGCTAGACGACGCTGCCGAGTCTGAAGTGCAAAATAGGACACCATACCAATAAGCGGGAATACCACACTTACCGCCAGTATCGGATGCATGAGTCTAAGCCAATCGTTGATGGTCATCGTTCTCTCACTTGCTGGTTAATGTCTGCTGGATAACAACTAGTATTTTGCAATAGTTCAGGAAAACTACTGTGCCGGATTTCTGAATTTCAGGATCACTGTAAACGGACTAGAAACCCGCTGCATGATGAAACTAAAAATAGTAGCTGATGACTAGCTGAAAAGTTTAAAGATGACAATTCACTGAGCTCTCAGCAAATTTTCAGCCCAGTATGCAACTTATTGAACAGTTGGGGCAACACCTATATGTGTAAGTTGAGCGTGGCATACATCCAAATTCGTGCCGTATTCGTAACCTTACATAGACTTAATTCTATTAATGCGTATTACTCGTGGAAGAATCCATGGTTCGGATCAGTAAACCAGCCTTGCAACGACCGCTTTCTATTTCTAACGCGACGGTAGTGATGGTAGCCGTAGTTGCGATCGCTCTCGCCATGGCCTTTGCATGGTTTACAGGCGAGGGGAAAATCAGCCGGATTTTTGCCCAGCTTAATTTGTTACAGCAATCTCCACCCATGTGGCTAGAGGCCCCCATGGTGGCAGGCCACTATTTAATTTTTCCAACGGTCGCCCTGTTTTTGTTTGCAGTAGCGATCACTCGAATTTCACCCCAACCCAAACCCTGGTCACGCACCCTGGTGGTGGCTGTCTTGCTCATCTTGGTAATTCGCTATGTGTCGTGGCGCAGCCTGTCTACCTTAAATTTTGATGATCCCCTCAATGGTCTGGCTAGCACGGTGCTGTTTGCCATGGAAATGCTGGGATTGCTAGTGAGCATTATCCAACTGGTGCTGCTGCTGCGGGTGCGAGACCGCCATGCCCAGGCGGATCAAGTGCAGCAGGCGGTAATGGATCAGACGTTCCTGCCATCGGTGGCGGTGTTTATTCCCACCTATGATGAGCCGGAGTTTATTTTGCGGCGCACCATCATTGGCTGCCAGGCGATGGATTACCCAAATAAAAAAGTCTATCTGCTGGATGATACACGGCGGCCTGAGATTCAGGCCTTGGCGGCTAAGCTAGGCTGCGAATATCAGACTCGTCCCAATAATCTCCATGCTAAGGCGGGGAATTTGAATAGTGCGATCTCAAACACCGACAGCGACTTAATCGCCTCCTTTGATGCCGATTTTGTCCCTACCCGCAACTTTCTCCTGCGCACGGTTGGTTTTTTCCAAGATCCAACCGTAGCTTTGGCACAAACTCCCCAGAGTTTTTATAACCCTGATCCCATCGCCCGTAACCTGGGTCTAGAAGATATTCTCACGCCTGAAGAGGAAGTATTTTATCGGCAAATCCAACCGATGCGAGACGGCGTGGGCAGTGTCGTCTGCTCTGGTACATCTTTTGTTGCCCGACGCAACGCCCTGGAAGCAGCCGGAGGATTTGTCACCGACTCTCTAAGCGAAGACTACTTTACGGCAGTTCGTCTGGCCTCCAAGGGTCACAAAATTATTTACCTGGATGAGAAGCTAAGTGCCGGTCTAGCGGCTGAGAATATTACAGCCCACGCCATTCAGAGACTACGCTGGGCTCGGGGTACACTGCAATCTTTCTTTATTGAAACGAATCCACTGACAATTCCAGGATTAAAGCTGATCCAACGCCTGGGGCACCTGGAAGGTATTTTGCACTGGTTTACCAGCATATCCAGGATTATTTTCTTAATTGCACCCCTATTTTATGCATTCGGTGTGATTCCCATTCGTTCCACCCCCGAAGAAATTATCTATTTCTTCTTGCCCTATTACTTTGTGCAGATCACCGTTTTTTCCTGGCTAAACCACCATTCGCGTTCCGCCATTCTTTCGGATGTCTATTCGCTAGTGCTAGCATTTCCTCTGGCAGCAACGGTCATTCAGGCACTGCTGTCACCCTTTGGCACAGGGTTTAAGGTCACTCCCAAGGGCACATCCAGTCAAAGCTTTCGGTTTAACTGGAGCCTAGCCTGGCCTCTAATGCTCATGTTTGTGCTGACGGCCTGTAGCATCTGGTTAAATTTGGGAGAATGTTTGGCACGCGGCAACTGGGCATTGGAAGTAACGCCTGAGGCTGTAGCCCATTTACGGGGTCTCGGCATCGGCTGGATCTGGAGCTTGTACAACCTGATGATGCTGGGTGCGGCTTTGCTGGTGTTGCTAGATGTTCCTCGCCCTAACCCTTACGATTGGTTTGATCTGCGTCGGGTGGTGCGTCTACAAATTGGCGATCGCATCTGGTGGGGCACCACAACAGCTATTTCAGAAATTGGAGCTCAGATTACCCTTACTCAGCGAGGATTACCCCAATTGGCACCTGGGGAAACTCGACCAGTACAACTCTCCATTAGCGAAGACCTGATTTCTCTACGCGGGGTATTAACCAGTGTGAGCAATGATGGGGAATTTCCCTGCGTTAACGTGCAGTTCCAAAATGTCACCCTACCCGAAACTCGCAAAATGGTTGAGCTTTTGTATTGTCGTCCCGGTCAGTGGAAACGTTGGAATACACCAGGTGAGCTGCAATCCCTCTGGATTTTAATCAAAACGCTCTTCCGACCACGGGTACTCACAGGTGACATCCGAGTTAAAGCAATGACTGTAGCCAAAGGATAAATCAGCACTAAATGGGTATCACGTAAGTCAGGAAATTTTGGCTAGTCATCGCAGGGCATAGCTTCGACGGTGAGCGGTTCGGCTGAGCTCATCGTCGAAGCCTCAGCCGAACCCCACAAGGGAATGCCCCGACAGGATTGTCCATTGTTAATCAGGTTTAAGACATCCGAATTCGTATTACTTCCGAGTACTATCCTTAGGAACATGCCCCACTCAAAACTAAGCACCTGGAACTAAGCACCTGGAACTAAGCACCGAGAACTAAGAGCACCAAGAACTGAAACCAGCATCACCTAAATAGTGGATAACGCAGCGCGCTGATAGGTGTAACATCCACAGCACTACTATCGATAAATGCATTGATCATATTGGATGCAAATGGGCTCACCAAACTAAGTTCATGGGGCTCTAAACAACTCAGCAGCTTATCTATTAGCAGCTTTGTTCCTTGCATTGTCATTTCCCAAGAAATGCCGATTTGACCATATACCACCCGACACAGAGGTACCAACTCCTCTACAATTACTTTTGAATTGCTCTGCAAAAAGCTAAGCCATAGATAGACCTGAAACATGTTGAAATCCCGCAGCGAAGAATGCCTCACATCGGGATTATCCAGGCGACCTCTACGGCCACAATAATAGGGAAAGTCCTGACTCCATGGTGTATACGTTGCCCTGGAAATGTCAGAAATCATGGGCAACATGCGTTCAACCACCCCAAACACGGGTCCGCCTACCCTATGGTTTCCTGCGGCAACACATAGCCTGCGCCATGGCACAGCAATGTGGTCCTCTAAAAAGTGAAGGTAAGGACTCATCAAAGCTTGCTCTACCGGGTCTAAATCTTGCAATAGCAACGTATTCGTCAAGTTTATCTGTGTTGTCATAAACCCCAAATTCTTCCCACCATCTGAGCGAATGCTCTGAGCCCCAAACCGATCGAGAAGCGGCTCTAAAATACACGACAGTTCATTCAGATTAGGAACCTTAAAAAGTTGGCCCAAACGATCTAATGGAAAATGCTCTAATTCCCACTCTGAGACCGTTAGTACAGCTGGATAGGCTTGATAAAACTCCAGCAATTGCCGGTAAACACAGCTCGCTAGTCTAGCCAGGCTTGTAATCTCCTGCAAGTCTAAGTCATCAAACTGGACATAGAAGTCTTTAGCTCTGACCGCAGCAAGCTTGCATGACTCCACAACCCTTTGGTCATTTAGTTTTTCCGATACTTTTCTACAGCCCGGTGCTTGCAATGATTGATATATCTCTCCAATAATCAAAGATCTTGCACTGGCTTCTAACGCAGAAAAATCAGGGCGATAACGTGCGGCCCAAACATCACCTAAATGGCTAACTGTTTCTACCTGGGAGCGATGAGAGCTATTTAGCATATTAGATAATCTTTGCTACGTAGAATGATTCCTCAGATACCTCACTCAGACTATTGAGCGTTAGCTCAATTAGAAGATAGTTCTATCTCTCATTGTTGCTATGCATCAACTGTCAGCAAAACAATTCATCTTGAGGATAAGATAAAACAGCTTGCTATTACCTTCTATTCAAAGTAATCTACTTAATCCCTATAAGCAGTGCTTTTCACCAAAAGTTAGTAGAATTTTTGCCATCTCTTTATCAAATTCAAGGCATACAAATCAAGAATTATTGTTCCAATTCAAACAACCTTTAAAGAGCTATTTAAACACAGCATCTATCCTTTTATTTGTTCCAAAAAGAAGCTTTAAAAGTTACTCGGCATAAGTAATCCCCAATCCGAATTCATTGATACCGGGCACCGGACACTGCACCGGGCACCGGACACTATCAGGCAGGATTTCGCATCAGCACCGAGTAGCTTTATTTAGGCACTAGAGGATCGACGCTAGAAGATCTAAGGGGAACATTTATTGAGTTAGACCATCTACACAGTAGGTATCGATCGATATGAATACTCTCTGGTGGTGTCAGTGATTAGAGAATTGCCATTCCTGTTTTTGAAGCAGCTAAGACTCAACTCTTATTTGAAACCTCACATTCTCTTATCTAAAAGATGTTTATTTTCATAGCTACGGTTTGAGAATAAAGTAGCCACAAAACTATTCTAGTCGCCACAAAGGATAGTCTCCTCCAGCTAGTACGGGAGAACGGCCAGTTTTAGATGCGATCGCATCTAACAATTCCCCGGTTGCATAGGGAACAAAATAATCACTATATCCTGCTGGAATGTCAGGTAGCTGACCAGGTTTAAACAAAACAAAGTCAGTTTCAGGCGTCACTGCATAACTCAATGAAATCATGCTGCCTAACCCCGTCGATCCCAATTCAGCAATTACCAAGGGTTTTGTAGTTTGCCGAATAACCTCTCCCATCACATTACCGTGATAATTAATATTCTTATTCCACCAGGTAAAGGATGCTGCACTGAGGGTGTTAGAGACTAATCCCATAACCAACAACAGGACTAAAATACCCTGCCCCCAAAACCGATATAGTCCCCGGTCAGACAACATCAGCTGTCGTAACCAACCTGCCAATATTAACGTCACCATCAGCAAGGATGGCATAAAGTATCGGGTACTGATAGATAACTGCCCACCATTAATCAAATCAGGCAAAATCAACCCTAAAGCAGGCACCATCAGGGTCATTATGCAGAAGGCCATTGTAGGGGGCGGAGTCACCAACAGCAACTGCCATAGAGCCATCAACAACAATGCCAACACAATAGGGGGCACCCAGTAAGTGTACGAATGTTCCAGCGACAACCCCAGATCAATCACGGTTGAGCTGAGATGCAGTCCCCACAATTTGATTAGCTGGCCTAACGGTTGTCGAAACGAGGTCCATTCAGTTGCTGACTCTAACTTGGCCCTGTTACTCAATATGACCAATAGCCAAGGAATAAAGGCTAAAAATGCTCCACCAAGAGCGATCGCAAACCGTTGCCAATGTTGTCGTGAACCACTGATCAACACATACAAGCTGTGGGCTACTATCACCAAAATACTCAACAGCGTCGTGTATAACATCAATGCAACACTGAGACCGTAAAACCCCCACGGACGTACAACCGTTGCCAAGGAAGAACGGACCACGATAGCACTGCTGGAGTATCGGCCAGAAGAACGCATTGCTCTGATTAAAAAGCCGTTGGCCACCAAAATCAAACAAGCCCACAGACTATATTCTCGAGCCTCTTGAGCGTAGAGCAGCTGTACGGGTGACAGCGCCATAAGACAGGTGGCAATTAGGCCAGCCCAGTGATCTTGCCAAAGTTGCTGACAAAGCCAGTAGGTTAACGGCAATAAGGCTAAACCAAATACAATAGCCAATGCTCGAAACGATGTTATGGAAGGTGATAAAACTCCTACCCACAAGCGTTCTAACAGATAAAACAAGGGTGGATGTTCTGGGTGGCTGACCAGAGCAGACCAGGTATCGCCCCAACGTCTGGGCTGAGGAAATTGCTGCAGTTCCTGTAGCTCAGATGCTGATATTACAGGCGCTTGAGTCACTTGCTTTTCAAGCGCTTTGCCTGAGTGGCCTAATACTCGAATTGTTGTGTATACTTCGTCATGCCAGTAAACTTTGTGGGCGGCATTAGTGCAGCGCAATGTAATGCCCACCAACAGACAGACAACCAACAAAATCTGCAATCGCCTTTTAATGACTGCAATTGAACGAGAACTAACCACGGCTTAGGTTTGCAATTAATTGCAACCATCAGTTGTTAAGTTATCAAGCATACGCTACTTTCCTGGCGCTCGCAGCTATATAAGCACTGTAGCTAGATCTAGAGTAGGCGTAGCTGTTGTAAATCCGGCGAATCCGACGATTTTTGTTTGCGTTTTTTAGGGGGTGTAATGTTCCCATGGGCGACAAACCATGTACGTAAATCACTACACTGCTGAGCGTCCAAATTGTCTAACTCTAGTGCGGTCGGGAACAGGTTGGGGGCCTCAGTAGCGGCCCAATCTGTCTCACTAGGGTAGCGTTCAACGCCAAAAGGCATCACATTTTTGGGCATACGCCCTAAATAGGGCACAACATTATCGCTGTGTAAGAATTTTTCCCGTTGTTGTTCTAATTGTTGTACACGGCGAGATCTCGTTTGCCGATAGTCCAAAATTGGCTCTGGATATCCCTTGGTGGGCGGCGGTGTCCCTAGCTGTTCTGGGGGTAAGTGGGCCAGTTCTGGCACCCAGTGCTTAATAAACAGCCCTTCTGGATCACAGCGGTCAACGGCCACCTGCTGAGGGTTATAAATACGCGTCCAGGTCTTATCCACACAGTGGGTCACGCCCGACTGCATAGCCCACTGATAATGGTCAATCGGGCAGTCACCATCAATTAGGTGACGCATAAAGTGCAACGCTCCATAACGCCAGTCCATGCCCAGCAGATTGCTGAGAAAACTGGAATAAATAGCCCGCGATCGAAAATTGAGGGATAAATACCCACCAGTGGCCTGCAAACAGCGCGCCGCCGCATCCACCATGGGAAATCCGGTCTGCCCATGCTGCCAAGCCTGGTAAAGGTCCTCGTCGAAGTCCCAGCCGTCGTCGTCAAAAATTTTGTATAGCGATCGCAGCTCCAATTGAGGCAGATAGCGAAAACGCTGGGTAAACCCATTTCCCCAACGCAATCGAGAAATCAGCTGATGGTAGCTACGTTGAATACGGCGGTCACCCCGGTCATCAGCCCGTTGAATAGTCTGTACACACTCCCGGACAGAAATTACCCCAAACTTGATATGCGGGCTTAGCCCCGTTGTAATTTCCGCACTGGGGTAAGACAGTTGCCAATAGTAGCGATCGGCTTTCTCGGCTAAAAACTGCTGTAGTTGCCGTCGCGCTGCCTGAGTACTGCCTATGGGAATCGGCTTATCATCCAAACTATGCCCCAGCTGTTCTAGATCAGGCAGCTCATCACTGACCACTTCAGCAGGCACCTCTACCCAAGATGGCGCAGGCACCAATGGCATTGCCATCTCTTGGTACCACCATTGACGGTACCGAGGATAGGCCATCAACTCTGACCGGCTAGCAGGTGGTTCAAACCAGCGAATTTTCATCTGCTGAGCGGCTAGCACTCTATGGAGATTGGCATCGCGAACTCGACCATAGATGCGCTCACAGTCGGTATAGCTATAAATGCCCTCAGCCTGAGTTTCCCTAATCAGACGGGGCAACACATCCACTGGGTTACCACTACGCAAAATTAAGCGCCCCCCAAGATGGCGCAAATCCTGATGCAGATGACGCAAACAGTCCACCATAAAAGCGACTCGAGCAGCCCCCGTTTCTGGATGCTTTAGCAACGCACGATCAAACACAAACACCGGTATGACTGCGCCACGACGTGCGGCTCGATAAAGGGGCTCATGGTCATATATCCGCAGGTCACGACGGAACCACACTAGGGTCCGATTCATCAGCGCCTCCTAGCCCAGCAGATTACATCCATACCTTTGGTGCTCGCTATAATTCGCTGCCTAAATGATAAAAACTTTTTTGTTTTATGGCCCTAGACTAGCCTCTTTTTAGTTCAAATGTACTATTATTGATGTCACAACCATTAGAACGTTTGTCCTATGTCTCGGTCTGATCTGTATACACCACGCCGTCGTCCAGCACCCCAAAGACGGCCCCAAAGACGTCATGAAAGACACCCCGCAGGTTATTACGTCAAAGCACGTTCATCCCGGTCATCGCAGCGACCCAATTGGCTATTTGGCAGCATTGCACTAGCGACCTTAGCACTTATTCCCCAAGATATATGGTCGCGCATTTCCATGCCGATCTCTACTCAGCCTACCCAGTCACAGTCTGTGCAGCCATGGTATCTGAATCGCACCAAGGCGACTCAAACATGCGAGACAGTCGTAAATGCCGACCAGCGTCTTTCCCGTGGCCAATTAACTAAATTTTTAGTGATTGCCCAAGATTCAGCCCAGACAATCGTCCATGAAACCATTTCTAGCCCCTATTGCACATTGTCTAAAGCAAATCAAAGCAAGCAAAGCGAGGCCTATCCCTTAGAGTTTGACCCAGACACCTGGTTTGTCGTCAATTACGAGCAAGGCCTCTATAAAAGCTACGACTTTGTCTTCAAAGTCGATTAGCAGCTACTACATATTCAACTCTCGCAGCAGGCCATCACAGGCATCCATCAATAAATTAATCACATAGTCAAACCCATCTGACCCACCATAATAGGGGTCAGGCACTTCCCGGTCAGAATGTGTCTGGCAAAAATCGCACATCCGCTTTACTTTGTGCGCGTATTTCCCAGACGGGTCAAGGGCCAAAATATCGCGATAGTTACTGTCGTCCATGGCTAGCACCAGATCAAATTGATCCAGGTCAGACACTGTAAACTGTCTTGCCCGACCGACTAGTTTAATGCCGCGCTTTTTAGCAGCAGCTGTCATACGGCTATCTGGAGAGCTGCCGATGTGATAGCTCGATGTTCCTGCAGAATCACAAACCACCTTCGATTGCAAACCTCGTTGCTCCAACAGGTGGTTCATGATGTTTTCTGCTGATGGAGATCGGCAGATATTGCCTAGGCAGACAAATAAGAGTCGGGTCGTCATGGCAGAAACTCGATGAACGTAGAGAAATTGGCTATACAAAAACGACTAGCGATCATTACGCTAGCCGCCTTTGGGCAAAAACTATTTCTATGGACTTAGAGGCCTGGAAGCTGTAAACCACCCGTCAACTCTTCCATACGCTCACGCATGGTCTCTGTAGATTTGAGATAAGCGTCACGCATAGCGGCTGATACTAGGTCAGAGAGAACCTCTGCCCCTTCATTCATCGCTTCAGGGGAAATAGAAACCCGTTTGGGCTCCTGATTGCCACTGAGGATAACTTTAACCAAGCCACCGCCAGACTGGCCTTCAATTTCCATTAGTTCAAGTTCTTCCTGGAGTTTCTTAGCTCCCTCTTGAACTTGCTGAGCCTTTTTAAAGGCTTCGCTCAGCTCTTTCATTTTTCCAAGACCGAAGCCAAAACCTTGCCCTTTGCTCATAATTGGCGGCGTGATTTTACTAAATGAACTGTCAAACTATACGTCGCCTTGGCAGGAATTGCAATCGCTACTCACACAGTATCGGCAACTGTCCATTGGCTCATACAGCCTGAAAGTCTCCTAGAATCTGCACCTCAGGCCTTAGTTGCAAAGACCATTTGTCATCTACAATGCCCTGAATATGTCGGATCAGCTTGAAAATATCGCTAGCGGTTGCACCACCACAGTTGAGAATAAAGTTGGCATGCCGCTCTGCCACTTGAGCTTGCCCCACTTTGAATCCCTTCAGACCTGATTGTTCAATCAGCCAGCCTGCACTTTTGGGCTGAGGATTGCGAAATACACTGCCACAGCTGGGTAAATGATAAGGCTGGGTGGATCGGCGCTGCTCTAGATCGGCAGAGGTCTCTGCCCGAACTACTTTTGGCTCATGGCCAGGCTGTAGTTGAAACGTGGCCTGGGTCACAATCCGTGGATCGGCTTGTAGAACAGAGGTTCGATATTGAAACTGCAGCTGCTCAGGAACCAGGGTTTCTAGAGAGCCATCTGGATTTAACACCTGAGTACTCACCAAAATTTCTTGGGTATCACTGCCATGGGCTCCCGCATTCATGACAACCGCTCCACCAACGGTTCCTGGAATTCCTACAGTCCACACCAGCCCCCTCCAGCCGCGTTTAGCCACTTTCCAAGCTAATGTGGCCATGGGCATACCGGCAGCGACAGTGACTCGACCTGCCTCATCAAACTGAGTTTGCCGCAGATAGCGGGTACAAATTACCAGACCGGGTAAACCGCGATCGCTAATCAGCAAGTTGGAGCCAGCCCCCAGACGAGTAATGGGTAACCCTTCAGCATTTGCCCACTGAACACAGGCCTGTAGCTCGCTGACACTGCGGGGGGCAGCAAACCACTCCGCTGGCCCACCCACCTTAAATGTGGTCAGACTTGCCAGGGGATACTGGGCCTTAGCGATACAGCCGGTACTCGTAAGTTGCTTTTCAATGGCCATTGCTAAAAATACGGATTAGAGAAGTTGTTGCCAGCCGAAATTTTCATCTTGGCACAACATGATTGCTGGCTGTGTCCTAAACACTTGTCAGGGCGGTTTTTTCAGATTGCTTGGCTTGATAGTCCATCACATCTGGAATGACCTGGTTTAGATTACCTGCCGTTAGAAAAATAACCAGATCGCCCGGCTGCAACAACGCCGCCAACTTTGCTTTCACGTCATCTAGAGTAGCTGCATAACTTACCTGGGTATGGTGTTCACCAATGGCACTAGTGACATCTTCGCCCGTAATTCCCGAGGGATTTTTCTCTCCAGCACTATAAATGTCAGTGACAATCACCTGGTCTGCCTCGGCAAATGCCATTGAAAACTCCTGCAGTAGCGTTGTAATGCGGCTATAGCGATGGGGCTGAAACACAGCTACTACAAGGCGTTGGTTAACACCTTCTAGACTCTCCGTACTTTTTACTTTGGCCGCTGCCAGGGTTACCTTAATTTCACTAGGATGGTGGGCATAGTCATCAATAAACAATATGTTGTTGTGAAACCCACGGTGATCAAAGCGACGCTTAGCACCTTCAAAGGTAGCCATGATGGTGGAGATCACATCAAACTCTACCCCTAATCGGCGAGCCACAGCAATTGCCGCCAAAGCATTACTTAAGTTATGACGCCCTAAAATCGCCAGGTGTAATTCCCCCAGACGCTGGCCTCTTTCCCAAATCTCCGCCGTTGTCCCTTGCGATGTTTCACAAATATCTGTGGCAATATAATCAGCCCCTGACTCGGGCCGCAAACTGTAGGTGACGTTAGGCTGAATCTGGTTCATAACCGTCTCACAATCAGCGCTACCAATCACCACATCGCACTGATGTGCAAAGTGTTTGAAAATGCCTACTACCTCATCCAGAGTGCTGTAGTGATCCGGATGATCTAGTTCAATGTTAGTGATAACACCAATTTCAGCTGACAGTTTCACTAGGGAGCCATCAGACTCATCTGCTTCAGCCACCATATAATCGCTGGTCCCCACATGGGCGTTCCCCTGCCATGCCGCGACCTCACCTCCGATAACGATAGAAGGATCGATGCCGGCCTTAAGCAGCAGATACCCCACCATGCTGCTAGTGGTGGTTTTGCCATGGGTGCCTGCGATCGCAATACCCTGACTTTCATTCATCAGGGCAGCCAAAATATCAGAGCGATGGAACATAGGACAGCCAGCATCCATAGCAGCCTTATATTCAGGGTTACTAGGACCAATTGCCGTAGAACAAACCACTTGGGGCAAGACCTGCGTATCGTCCGCTAGCGTCTGGGTTGCCTGAGCAATATTGTCAGCTTCTTGACTCCAAAAAATGTGGACACCTTTCTCTTGCAAGCGCCGAGTAATGTGAGTTAAATGGCAGTCAGACCCAGACACTGGTAACTGCCTTTCGGCCAGTACATAGGCCAAAGCTGACATACCAATGCCACCAACACCAATAAAGTGTAATGGTCTGCCATTAAAATCTACTGCCATTGGCATAAAACTTACCTCACACACCACACACAGATATTTCAGGCGTATAATACCAGGAATCTATAGAATGGCTACACACCCAACTCCCAGGGTTCGCCATTTCGCGCAATTTACTAGGTACCAATCCTTAAAACTTCAACATTGATTCCAGGAAAGCGATATATGCTGGATCTTCGTCAGAACTTCACGCAGATTCCTGAGACTGACTTGTAAGCCAATACCGTGAGCAATTATACTTAATTTCAATATAGAACGATAATCCATTTGTTAAGCCCGGGCATCCCTTTATCACATGAATTTGGCACAGGCTTGACTGTGATATCTACGAGCCCGGGCTGTTTAGACAATGGGATATCATTGATTTTGCTAACGCAAACGCTAATTTGACGCAGTTGTACGACAGAGGGTAAGCGCAGTGATTAGAGTAGCTATCAACGGTTTTGGGCGCATTGGACGCAACTTCCTACGCTGTTGGTTAACCAGAGAAAATTCAGGATTTGACATTGTTGCAATCAACAATACCTCGGATCCTAAAACAGCTTGTCATTTGCTGAAGTATGACTCCTTGTTGGGACGTTTGGATGCAGATGTTAGCTTCACCGACGACACCATTACCGTCGGCAATAAGACTATCAAATGCTGTTCTGATCGCAACCCCAACAATTTGCCTTGGGGCGCTTGGGATATTGATCTTGTAATTGAATCCACAGGCGTTTTTGTTAGTGAAGAGGGCGCACGCCGCCACTTAGAGGCGGGAGCTAAGCAGGTTCTGATTACAGCTCCTGGTAAAGGTGGCAACATTGATACATATGTGGTTGGCGTTAATGCTGACCAGTATGTTCACGGCAAGAATCCCATCATCAGCAACGCTAGCTGCACCACTAACTGCTTAGCTCCCGTAGTTAAGGTCGTTAACGACGCCTTTGGCATCATCAAAGGAACAATGACCACTACCCATAGCTATACAGGTGATCAGCGCATTTTAGATGCTAGCCACCGTGATTTGCGCCGTGCCCGTGCAGCTGCCATCAACATTGTGCCGACATCCACCGGTGCTGCTAAGGCCGTGGCTCTAGTTATTCCTGATATGAAGGGTAAGCTTAACGGTATTGCAATGCGCGTCCCCACACCCAACGTTTCCGTCGTTGACTTGGTTGTTCAGGTTGAGAAGAAGACAATCAAGGAAGAAGTTAACGAGGCCATGAAAGCTGCTGCTAGTGGCTCTATGAAGGGAATTCTGGGCTATACAGAAGAGCCTCTTGTTTCCATCGACTATCGTAAGACTGATGAATCTTCGATTGTTGACTCCAGCCTAACGTTAGTTATGGATGGTGACATGGTTAAGGTTGTTGCTTGGTATGACAATGAGTGGGGCTATAGCCAACGCGTTGTTGATCTAGCTGAGGTTGTTGCGGCTAATTGGCAAGCATAACCCACATAGCTTTCTAAGCATTCAAAGCCCGCTGTATCTTGTATGCAGCGGGCTTTGTCTATAAATAACACATCCAGTGGATAGTGGTTCCCATGTCTCAAGACTTAAATGTTATACGGTCTGCTCTACTTGAGACCTATAGCGATTGAACAAATGTTGGTATTTAAGAATACGATCAAAGTCTCCTAAAGCTAAACAGGTCGTTTTCAAGGTGTTGAGTGCCTGCTGTTGCAAATTCAAGTTTTGCAGTGCTAAACACACCTGAAGTCGTTGTTCTTGATAGCGAACAACGTCATCCGTCTGACCTAAAGCATCATAGTTAATGCTTAAACTGTCTAAACTTTGTTCTTGAGCCCTTAAATCACTTAATTCTCGGGCTAATTGGAGACGTTGTTTCAGATAGCCAACCGCCAATTGATAACGGCCTAATGCGTAGCAAGCAGTCGCTAAGTTACGCAAAATTTTGATCGCTGCCGATTTATCCAACCTAGGATTGTCTATATCTAAAAGTCTGCTGTAGTATTCAACAGTTTTGCCATAGTCACCGATACGATGATAGAGGTTGCCAATATTGCGTAAGATTTGAGCTATATCTTTGGAACCTTGATGTGATTGTGCTAATTGCAAGCTTTGTTCATAACAATCAATGGCCTGAGGATACTGACTTTTTGCTTTATAGGCTAAACCCAAGTTGTTAAGGCAACGGCTCAGCACCTTATCGTTATTCAGTTCTTTAGCTAGCTCATAACCTTGCCACAGAGCATTGAGCGCTTTATCTAGATCATTCAGGTGGCGATAGCTATTACCAATTTGATCTAGAGCTGACATTTGCAAATAAACATAGTTAGAGGCGTTAGCAATATCAAGGGCTCTGCGAGCCGAGTCTAAGGCCCAGAGATAACGCTTTTGACTATACTGAGTCAGCGCGATGGCATGATAAATTTTGCCTTCTAAGAGGCAATCACCCGTTGGATTCAGGCTATGCAAGGCAATTTGCAATGTGTCTAATGCAGACGAGTATCGACCCTGACGATGGTAAGCCAATCCTTCCTTGAGATAGTGATCAGCTATCTTATCTGCACTACTCTGCGCCGCAGGCAGTTGACTACCGGAGATCACTATTGGCGAATCCTTATTGTGCATACTCAAATCTCCAGGAAGCTTAGTCAGCCCAGTTAGTCAGCTCAGGTAGTTAGCTCAGGTAGTCAGCGCAATGCGAGCATGAATCTACGTACGCATCTATACTAATGTGCTCGTTGAAAGCCCCATAACCGTACTAACCCCTAGTTGATTGCCACGGTCTCTAGTTCAGCTAAATAGCTGACCATAATATGGGCCGTCAGTTAATCCCTATGATGGAAAGAGACACCCATCGCTATAGGCAATTATTTTGACCGCGTCCGTATTTGCAGCCGAACATCTACTTTTTGAGCCCGCTGCCCCCCACTCCGATGCAGTTCCCGTTATTTTCGCGTTTCCCAACGAATATTCCGTTGGGATTACGAGTTTGGGGTATCAGGTAATTTGGGCCATGTTGGCCCAGCGCAGCGATCTGGCCGTGGGCCGTCTGTTTACAGACTTGGCCAGTGGTCTGCCTGCCAAGCCTGAGCTCATGGGGTTTTCGGTGTCCTGGGAATTGGACTATATCAATATCTTAAATTTGCTAGAGCAGCAGCAGATTCCTGTTCGTAGCAGCGATCGCACCTCCGATCATCCCCTCATTTTTGGCGGCGGTCCGGTCCTCACCGCTAACCCTGAACCCTTTGCTGACTTCTTTGATATTGTTCTTTTGGGCGATGGTGAAGATCTGATTCCCACTTTTATAGACACCTATCAAACTGTACGGGACGCCAGCCGATGGGAACAGTTGAAGGCTCTGGCCCAGGTCCCTGGCATCTACATACCCAGCCTCTATCAGCCCATATACGACGCCCCCACCGGACCCATCAGTCGAGTAGAACCCGCCGATGGTGTCCCCGCCGTTGTCAAAAAACAAACATATCGAGGCAATGTGCTGCTAGCCTCAACGGTGGTTACAGAAAAGGCTGCCTGGGAAAATATTTTTATGGTGGAGGTGGTGCGCAGCTGCCCCGAGATGTGTCGATTTTGCCTGGCCAGCTATCTAACGCTACCGTTTCGTACAGCTAGTCTGGATGAATCGCTCATTCCTGCCATTGACCGTGGCTTGGCAGTCACCAAACGGTTAGGGCTATTGGGGGCCTCGGTAACTCAGCACCCAGGGTTTGAAGAGCTACTGGACTATATTAATCGGCCCGAATACGATGATGTACGGCTAAGTATTGCTTCGGTGCGCACCAATACCGTCAATGAGAAACTAGCCCATACGCTGGTTAACCACGGGACCAAGTCCATCACCATTGCCGTGGAAAGTGGTTCAGAACGGGTTCGTGAAACCATTAATAAAAAGCTTGAAACCGCTGATATTGAACGTGCTGTCGTCAATGCTAAAGCGGGCGGTCTCAGCAGCGTTAAGCTCTACGGTATGGCCGGTATCCCCGGTGAAACGGAGACCGATTTAGAGGATACGGCCAACATGATGCTGCAATTAAAGAAGGCGGCTAAGGGAGTGCGGCTCACCCTAGGCTGTAGTACGTTTGTCCCTAAGTCCCACACCCCATTTCAGTGGTACGGCGTGAACCCTAAAGCAGAAAAGCGGCTGAAGTTTTTACAGAAGAAGCTGCGATCGCAAGGCATCGATTTCAGACCAGAAAGTTACAACTGGTCAGTTATTCAAACTTTGATTTCCAGAGGCGATCGACGCATTGGCCAGCTATTAGAACTCACCCGCCACTACGGAGATTCCTTGGGCAGCTACCGTCGGGCATTTAAGGAACTAAAAGGGCAACTTCCCCCCCTAGAGTTCTATGTCTATACAGATTGGTCAACAGAGCAGCCCTTACCCTGGGACCACCTAGAAGGGCCTCTGCCTAAACCCACACTGATCAAACATCTACAGACAGCAGAGTCTTACATGGATGAACCTAGGTTGTGTCGTTCTATGCCCACAGCTAACGTATGTGGATCCGTTTGAACTCAAAGGCAACATCACTGTTTACGCTAAAACGTGACACTATCTTTTTCCAAACAATAAACGGCAACGTAATTGGCCAAAGTACCCCTGAAATGATGACAAAAGACCAGTTAAGTACACTTGCTTTGGAAGCATCGGTATCCTTAAAAAATGCATATGACGCAATTAAGAAAGTGACACTAGCGGGCAATAGGTAGTACAAGTAGCTCATAATCAAATCAGATACTTATCAGATATTTCAGAGCATAGACACAGAAAGCCAACAGTCGATAAGCATAGAAACTATACGCTCACTCACCTCTCCACAGAAGTCAACTGTTATACCACCCCCAATGATTCACCTGGCCCAGTAAATGCTGGGCCGCCTGCAAAACTGACATCTCAGCAATATCAATTTTGGGAATTTCTTGACCGCGACGCACCAAGTCATGACGGTAAGTACGATCATAATAAGTCAAGATAATTGCAGCCGCAGCTGCCAGTTCCCCCTTCTTAATGTGCTGAACGGCCTCCTGGGTACGTAGTCCCCCCAAACGCTTGCGGAGACGCTCAGTAGCGGCTGTTAACTCATCTAAGTTTGCTTGACCATAAACATCCACCAAAATTGCCAACCGTTCTGCCTCGGAGCGAACCACCTCCAGGGTGGGAGCCGCTTCCATCTGGTCCACAATTTCCTCCGGTACTCGGCAGGTACCCACACGGCGACTTTCCGCCTCAACCCAAACAGGGCGCTGAGGGTTAAAGGTTGCCCATTGCTCAGCAATCAGATTTTCAAACTGCTCAGTACTGGGCTGGGGGGGCAACATCAGGGCTCCATAGCTGCTGCCACGATGATTGGCTAAACCTTCTAGGTCTAAAACCTGTTCTCCTAACTTTCTAAGGGCATGGAGAATATCGGTTTTGCCTGTGCCAGTCATACCGCCCACCACAATCAGGGTTCGAGGGGTGGCTAACGTGGTTCTCACCCAGTGGCGAAAAGCCTTGTAGCCCCCTTTCAACAACTTGACCTCTAAACCACTGGTCTCTAAAAGCCAGCCAACAGACCCACTGCGCATCCCACCACGCCAGCAGTGCACCCTGACCTGACGCTCCGGAGCCAAAGCCTTAGCCTGTTTAACTAAACCCACCATTTTAGGAGCCACTAACTCCAACCCCAATTCAACGGCAGTCTCTTGTCCCTGCTGTTTGTAGCAAGTGCCCACCTGAGCCCGTTCTTCATCCGAAAACAGAGGAAAGCTCAAGGCTTCAGGCAGATGCCCCTGGGCATACTCCCCAGGACTACGCACATCTAAAATCGGACCGGGGGCCTGCCAAAAGTCAGAAATTGGGAGAAGTTGGGTCACCACATAGTTACTGAAAAAACAAATGAAACCTCTCAGGATTTCACCCTCTGATTGTAAAAGGCGCTTGTCCCTCCACAGCAGGGACAACATTGCCAATGTGACGGCTATGGCTATATCCCTGAGTCTTTAAAGCACTCAAGCAATCATTGACACGGTTCTGGGGAATGGCTGCCACGAGTCCTCCAGAGGTTTGAGGGTCAAACAAGAGTGGGTAATTGGAGTGATGGGGGTGAGGATTATGTAAGTGCTGTTCAATCTGCTGATTACGTTTTTGGAGAGAGCTAAGATAGCCTGCCTCAAAACAGGTGTGCGCGCCGGGCAATACAGGCAAAGCATCCAGATTCAAATCTATCGCTACCTCAGGCCGCAACATTTCATGGAGATGGCCCAATAAACCAAATCCAGTCACATCCGTACAGGCCACTACACCATGTTTTTGGAAACACGTGGCAGCCATCTGATTTGACTGCACCATAGTGGCCACAGCAGCTTCGATCCACCGCCCTTTAGCCGCCCGCTGCATATCTGCCGCAAATAATACCCCCGTCCCCAGGGGCTTAGTCAAAATTAAGCCTAAACCAGGTCGCAAGTTTTGTTTGGTCAAAATCTGATCGGCAGCAACCCAACCGTTACAGGCAAAACCTAGAGATAGCTCTGGACCTTCGGTGGTGTGCCCGCCCACGAGCCAGGTCTGGGCAGGGGCCAATGCCTGGTAGGTCCCTGCCATCAATTGATAAAGGGTCTCCGTTTGGAGAGTATCTGTTCCGTAGGGCAATGTAGCCAGCGCTAAAACCGTTTGGGGCGTTGCCCCCATGGCAAAGAGATCGCTTAAACAGTGGTTCACACAGATCTGCGCAAACGTGTAGGGATCATCCACAATGGCTCGAAACTGATCCACCGTTTGCACGGCTAGCTTGTCAGCGGGCATGGCAACTACGGCAGCATCATCCGGTGCATCTAAACCGACCTTGACGGGGTTCGACCAGTGCTCCATCTCTGGAAATTCTGCCCTGGCGCGGTTTAAGGCCCGACTCAGCACTGAACTACTGACCTTGGAGCCGCATCCGGCACAGTGGAGCGTCATGGTTGCACTCTCCGGTGTCATCTTGCTACCGCTTACCATGGGGGGGAACTGATCAAACAGCGCCATAAATTTGCCATCGATCTGATGTTTCCAGCGCCGAAACCATATAGATTCAGCAGACCAGCGACCGCGAGATGCGATCGCCCCCCCCATGCCCAAATCAATTATGTTGAGAAACTGACGCTGGGGCTTAAAGGGCTTGAGGGATTTTCCAGAGAAATAACGCTGCAGATTGTTATATAGGGGGGGGCCTTGTCGCACAGCAAATACCCCAGCCTTAGGACGGCGATGGTTCGCCATGGTAGCCACATCCCCCACAGCAAATATATTGGAGTGGGACAAGGTTTGCAGCGTATCTTGGACCAAAATAAACCCATCTTTATCCGTTGATAGCCCCGTACGAGCCAGCCAGGGTGCGGCACTGGCACTGGTAACCCAAAACACGCGATCGCAACTCACCTTTAACCCCGACTCACAGTGCACCTGGACAGCCCCCGCTGTCGCCGGCTCCAATGCACAAACCGATTCTGATAAATGGGTATGGATATTGCGATCTCGAAAAATCTTAGCCAGCTGGCGTTGCGTCGTCCGGTTACGCCCCGTTGCTAATCGCGCCCCTCGATGAAACACATGGATATTTGCCGCTTCACCCACAACCTGCTGTAGCCGCACCTGCATGTTGAGGGCTAGCTCCACTCCACCGACACCACCACCGACAATGCCAATGGTGGCCGACTGCGCCTGATCTAATCCTTCTAAATAGTGATGCCAGGCTCGTAACAAGTTGGGCACAGGTTTGGCCGGAATTGCATATTCTTTCGCCCCCGGCACCGACACTGTCCCCGGTGTACTACCAATATCGATGGACAGAGCGTCATAGCGCATCGGCGGATGATGGTGACAGTGAATCAGCTGTTGATTCACATCAATATCAACCACCTCATCCATAATCAATCGGCAATTGGCAAACCGAGTCAGCGGCCGCAAATCAATATGGGACTGGTCAAAGTCATAGAGCCCTGAAATATGGCAAGGCAACATCCCAGAATAAGGAGTATCCACCAGGTTGGTAATCAGCGTCAGCCGCACCCCCGCCGGTAGACCGTTCATGCCAATTTTGCGTAGCACAATAGCGTGGGTGTGCCCTCCCCCCACAAAAAATAAATCCGTATGAATCGAAGTTGTCGCCTGCATAGCCATCAGGGAGCCAATAAAAACCGCGCACCGCGCCCACTATAGATAGCAGAAAAAATAGGGTGACGCGTGAATTTTTCCTGAAGAGCTGGTGCCAGACTTCAGCGACAGCAGCGCTAATTACCCCCTAATTCCTGAAAGCGTGGATCGCCCCGCAGCCCATCAAATGCAGGCTCCTTATTCGCCATGGCAATCCACTGCGTAGGATTGAGGGCAAAGGCCTTTTGTAAGGCCAACAGGGCAAAATCATCCGCCTGCATCTGGGCATGGCAGTAGGCCTTGAGATACCAGGCTAAATCCAGATCCATTTTTAGCGCCACCGCCTGATTAAAATTTGCGATCGCAGGCCGAAACTCTTCCAGCAACATCAGGGCCAGACCACGTCGCACCCAGGCTTCGTAATAATCAGCCTGGAGGTCAATGGCCTCGGTGTAGCATGCGATCGCGTTTTGGGATTGCCCCTGCTCATCCAAGAAAACACCTTTTTGATACCAATCCACCGGAGTTTGTAATTGCTCATCCATCGATCCCATCCCCCTCTCCAATTCACTCTCAAGACTGCATAGGCCAACCCATATGTTTTATTACAACCACCTAAAAACATCCTTGACACTAATCAGAAAAACAAATGTATGCAATTTCAAGAAATTGATGTACATTAGCGGGCAATACTATGAGCAGCAGTTGGGCAAACTAATGCGATCGATCAATGACTTTCAGTCATAGACGCACTTTATTAAATCTCCGTAATTAAAGCTCCGTAATATTGAGGCTGCCCTAGGCTAATTCAGTTCCGCCCTAAACTGATTTACCCATTGACCTAGGAAAACATTGTAAAGGCCAGTCTTTCAAAACCAATCGTTCTGCGTTTTCGGGATATATGAAATCGAGTTCTTTTAAATCCATTCCTCTCAAGGGGTTTACCCAAACTCTTATGGGTCGCTTTAAAAAACTCATGCAATCCCGACGCCGACGTACTGCTTACACCAGGGTTTTACTTTTGGGGGTTCTGTCTTTATGGATGATCATCGGTCTGGTCTTGCCGGCCCAACGCAAAACCGCCAAGGCTGCCGAAGTAGAACTCGCCAGAGCTTCAAATCCTTGGAGTTTTGCTTCATTTCCAGTAGAGAATTTTCAAGCCTACACCTCTCCCTTTGGTTATCGCCAATCCCCCTATGGAGGCGAACAATTCCACTATGGGTTAGACATCGCTGCTCCGCTGGGCAGCTATATCCGCAACTGGTGGGAAGGCCATGTGGTGGAAATCTCAGACGATAGCGCCTGCGGCACCTCCGTGGTCATTGAATCAGGAGAGTGGCTGCACATTTATTGCCATATGCAAGGCTATGTCTCCTATGAAGAAGGGAGACGGGTTATGGTAGATCCCGATGGCAATATTCGTATTCGAGAAGGGGCCAATATCGGCACTGGCCAGCCCATTGGTCGTGTCGGTATGACAGGACGCACCACCGGCCCTCACTTACACTGGGGCTTAAAGTTTGAAAATAGCTGGGTAGATCCAGCGATGGTTTTACGAGCAATGTATGACGATCAGCAGGCCATTCGATAGGTTTGAATGCATTGCCATGGGCGGCTACAAGCACCGAGCGGACGGTTAACGTTCTCTACAAGTTCCGACTCTCACCGGGCTTCATGATTTGCACTCTTGAGTCTTTATGATCTGTAGCACAATCTATCAACCAGCCGAGATGCTATCGTCTAGCTAAGGCCATCATTGCGAGTGGCTGGGTACATTACAGCTGTACCCCTGTTCGACAACCACCCACTTAAACTATGACTGCTCCAATGTCTGAAGCTGAAAACACTCGCGCTGTTCTTCGTTCTCAAGAGCCCAATTCACAATATGAGCTGCCTTGGAATCGTGAAGGTGAGTTCGAAATCGAGGCACTCATCGTCAGTCAGAGTAAAGATGACTTGCTGGTCAAAGTTAAAACTGACCGCGGTGAAAATCATCTCACCATCTCAGGTTTTCTTCCCGGTAGAGTATCCGGTCAGCGCTGGCGCTTAGAGTGTCTACGCACCTCCGGTCGGATTGAATTGCTGGACGGCGCACCACTCGAATAGACCTCCGCGCTGTTACTCAAGCCTTGAGACCGCAGTTAGGTTTAGTTAACGTACCCTTGGCTACTACAAGGGTACGTTTTAGGGCGAACTTGAGGCGCTGATAGGGCTACAGCCTCGCCTTTATTCCCTCGCTCATTGATGAGGGGTCGGCAGGTCTACGTATTCACTCACAATGCCGCGAAACTCTTCACCATCGATCGTCTCTTTTTCAACCAACCGATCGACTAAGCGATCGAGTAGTGAGCGATTGGTCTTCAGCATTGAGCGCGCTTTAATGTACGCCGTCATGGCAATTTCCCGCACACGTTGGTCAATTTTGGCAGCCATTTCCTCTGAGTATTCCGAGCGCTGCATCAGGTCGCTACGCCCCAAGAATACGGCACTGCTGGGAGATTCCATGGCAAATGACCCCAGCTCTGACATGCCGAAACGCGTAATCATCTGACGGGCGATATTGGTCACCTGCTGAATATCGTTAGCAGCCCCCTGGGTTACCTCATCAGATCCAAAAACAATCTCTTCAGCCGCACGCCCTCCGAGGGCCATAGTGATGCGGTCAATCAATTCCGCATAGGAAATCAAGCCATCATCCACCCGATCTTCCTTGGGCAGATAGCTGGCAAAACCACCCACACCGCCAGATCGAGGAATGATTGTCACCTTTGCTAGGGGATCGGAATGCTTCAGCATGGTGCTGACCAACGCATGCCCGACTTCGTGATAGGCTATCAACCGCTTCTTTTTACTATCGAGTAGCGGTGTCAGGGTGAGTCCAATGGTCAGTCGGTCGATGGCGTCATCAATTTCTGCCATGGTGACGGCATCTTTGCGACGGCGGGCTGTCAGAATAGCGGCTTCATTCAGCAAATTAGCCAACTGAGCACCGGAAAAACCAGGGGTGCGACGTGCGATCGCATCCAGGTTGACATCATCCGAAATCTTCTTATCCCGCGCATGCACATCCAAAATACCCAAACGCCCTTTATAGCCAGGCAAATCAACGGTAATTTGACGATCAAATCGACCGGGACGCAACAATGCAGCATCCAGAACATCGGGACGATTTGTGGCAGCAATCACAATGATGCCGCTGTTACCTTCAAAACCATCCATCTCCGTCAGTAGCTGGTTTAGGGTTTGTTCACGTTCATCATTACCGCCACCAATACCGGCTCCACGCTGACGACCAACGGCATCGATTTCATCAATAAAGACGATGCAAGGGGAGTTTTCCTTGGCTTTCTTAAACAGGTCACGGACACGGGAAGCCCCCACCCCCACAAACATTTCCACAAATTCAGAGCCTGAGATACTAAAGAACGGCACACCGGCCTCACCAGCAATTGCTTTAGCTAGGAGGGTTTTACCGGTGCCAGGCTGGCCCACCAGCAACACACCTTTTGGAATACGGGCTCCAATGGCCGTAAACTTCTCAGGATTTTTGAGGAAGACCACCACTTCCTGTAGCTCTTCCTTCGCTTCCTCAATCCCGGCCACATCATCAAACATGACCCCGGTCTTAGCTTCCATTTGAAACCGGGCACGGGAGCGGCCAAAATTCATGGCACCGCTAGCCGAATTAGCAGACCGCCGCAGGATCATTAACAGCGCAAACACCACAATCAGGGCTAACAAGGCATTCACGGCTAATCCCGTCAGCGCACTATTATCTGAGCGTTCTAGAACTTCATATTCAACATCACTGCTGCCGCGCAGCTTTTGTAGCAAAGGTTGGTTGTAAACATCATTGGCAAACAGGGTCACCTCATGTAGCGGCGCATTATCGTCATCGCCTTTAATGCGCACATTGGCTACACCCCGCAGGTTGTCCAGCTCAACCCGCTGCACATCACCCTGCTCCAGTTTCTCTAACAGCTGGCCATAGGTAATTTTAGTTTCTTCATCCCCTTCTGCCTGGGCAAGGACTGGCTGAGTTGCCACCATGGGGGCTGCAATCAGAGTTTGCAACACAAACCATCCAGTGGCCAAAGTCCGAGCAGCCCGACGGCTAAGGGCAGATTTATGGGACGAGGGGGGGGTGGGCTTATTCATAGAAGAGAACGTAGAACTAAAAATACAGCTAGTAAGCCAGTGGGTCTTTGTCAAATCAATATCCTCAGTTTAGCGTTCTAATCTGCTAACCAGGGGGCGATGATAGACATCCCTGAACCGATAGGAATTTATCGGGCGATCGCAACAATGCCATTCTGCCCACCAAACCCAAAACTACTACACAACACATGGTTCACGGTTTTAGCGTCAGGGGAAGCAACTCGCACAAAATTCAGATCAAACTCAGGCTTACTGAGACCAACACAGGGGGGTAAACACTGCTGTTGCAGGCTTAACACACTAAACACAACGCCCATCAACCCAGCGGCACCCAGGGTATGGCCCGTGGCTCCTTTAGTGGAACTGACGGCAGCCTCAGGAAACAGCTGCTGAATCATGTATGCCTCGTTGGCATCATTAAGGCGAGTACCCGTGCCATGGGTATGGATGTAGTCAATGTCATCTGGATGTAAACCACTACGCTGTAAACATTGGTGGGCCACAGATAAGGTTCCATCTGGACGGGAAGAACTAATGTGGTACGCGTCATTACTCAGGCCAAAACCCAATATTTGGCCGTAGTAATTAGACGGGCGTGTGCTTGTCCCCCTAATTTCTAAAACTACAGCCGCTGCGCCTTCTCCCAGGACTAATCCACTGCGATCGCAATCAAAGGGATAGCAGCCATCCTTCGCCATCGCCCCCATCCGTCGAAACCCTGCCAGCGTTAAGGGCGTAATCGGCGCATCCACAGCCACCACCACCACTCGCTCACATTGCCCTGCCTGGAGCAACATATAGCCCTGGAACAGAGCCCACAAACCTGTGGCGCAGGCCGCCATCGGAGCCAGCACAGGCCCTTGGCTACCCACTGCTTGAGCGATCTGATGCGACAAACCGCAGGGCAATGCAGCGAGCCAATGATGCATTGCCATATCACCCCGTGCCATGGCCTCCCAACGGTTTAAATAACTACGGCTAGAACCCACCACCACCCCACAATCCACCAGTGACGATGATGGGAGACCGGCATCCGCCATGGCGGCTTTGACAGCGGTAATCGCAATATCTTCTGGGTCAGAAGGCAATTTGCCTGCCATGCCCACGGGCATGACAGGCAATGAGGGAAAAGGCTGGCGTAGTGCGATCGCACTTTTACCCGCTAGTAAGTTGGCCCAGGTTGTCTTGGTTGTTTTCCCCAAGGCTGTCCATAAACCAATGCCGGTAATATCGACATCAACCATCAAGCAAACTTACCAAGACGTTCCCTACACTATTCAGCCACCAAGTTGTCCAAGCCCTCAAGCACCGTGGCCGATTCAACCACATCTCCCTGTTGAATAGCATCCACAGTATCCAGACCTTCAGTGACATACCCAAAGACAGCATAGCTACCGTCTAAGAAAGGCAAATCTGCCAGTGCAAAGTAAAACTGGGAAGAGGCCGAATCAGGAAATTGTGAGCGTGCCATAGCCACTGCACCGTGGGTATGCTGCAAAGCAGGCTGAGAATTTTCAAGGGTTTGACCATAGATAGGTTGCTCTGAGCCCGCAGGGGTTATCTCCAAAGGAATCAGGCGTTTTTCCTGGGTATCAGGATCAACAAAACCACCCGTACCAAGTTGCTGAACAGGCACAGTAGGATCCTTGCTCTGTGGATCTCCCCCCTGCACCACAAACGGTTGAGGCTCACGCACTACTCGATGGAAGACAGTGCCGTCATAAACACCGCGTTCAACTAAGTCAACAAAGTTACCAGCTGTAATTGGAGCTTGAGTACCATCAACCTCCACCAGAACTCGCTCCCCATTCACCGTCAACTCAACAGTGGCCTTACCCTCTAGACGAGCCAGACCCTCAGGTATAGAAGGAGTCACAGCCAACTCCGTTGACTCAGCAGGCTCAGCTAGCGAAGTGGTGCTCGACTCAGATGGGTCAGTGGCCCCAGCCGTACAGCCCACCATAAACAAAGCCACTACCAAACCAATGGCCCATTGCATCCGGAAACCGAAAACCATGATTAATTCCTTTGTTCACTAAGGGCACCATATCTTGTCACAGGGAAACACCCTTTTCAATAGGGAGCCTCCTGGACATTCGGCACTATTTATTACAGACCTTCTAGGGGAACCTGCAGAAAGCGAGCCAACTCAGCACCCTGATTTTCCACAGATGCCAGCGACATCGGTTGACCAACACGGGTCAATGGAATATCTCCTTTACCTTTAACCTTCAGATAAAGCGCACGCTTAGGACTTAATCCTTCTCGAATATCAACACGAATCGCCGTGACAGACGCCAAAGGATATTTGAAGTCAATCTTGCGGTTTTTACCCGGAAAACCCCAGCGAAAAATCTGCACTTCCTCGCTCTTCTTATCAAAGAGGTTATAGCCACCTCCAACATTCCAAGCACAGATTAACCAAAGGTAAAGCGATAGCAGCAAAGCCGCTGTGCCATAGAAACACATCACCAACCCTTGTGGGATAAAGATAAGCTGTGTGGGATCTGCAAAAGGCAAAAGGTTAATCCCCATGTAGCTAGAAATGCCTGCCAGCAAAAATCCCGTTCCCCCAATGGTCGTTACCACGGCCCACCAATAGTTGCTCCAACGACGAGCTCCTAAAATTTCACGACGCAGGACACTATCCTTATTGGTTGTGTCAGAAACAGTTGCTTTAGAAACAGCCATGTTGATTTAGAAAGAGTATTGAAATGAGGTTGGCAGACTGACTGAATAGTCAGCATTGCCAAAGCATCGCTTTAAACTAGAAAACTATTAACCAGGCAATGATTAAGCCTATAGTCAGTTTAAAGTCTAAGGTTAACAAACGGTATAAATCCCACACCCAAAATCATCAGGAACCATTATCTGACTGGTACGGAGTAACTGTTAACAGCACTCTCAATAAATGATGACTGAGCAAATGAGATAAAACCACTACAGATTTGCTGTTTTTGAGCTAACGGAGTCCCTATCAGGTCATCTATTATTTCAGGCAAACAACCTTTTTAATTAACTTAGCGATTTCATAAGCACAGCCCCTACTTCAGCCTTCCAAAAGAATACAGATTCTGATAGGATCAACCTTAACTTTTGCAACGTTTACAACCCACTAGTGATACCCAAATGAGTCAGGGTTCATAGACTCGTTGATTGGTTTTAGATCAATTTGTCAACTATTTTCAGAAGAGGATTCCATGACCAGTCAGCCCGACCGCGTGGTTTTAATCGGTGTTGCCGGTGATTCAGGATGTGGAAAGTCTACATTTTTGAAACGCCTCAGCGATCTGTTCGGTGAAGAATTTATGACCGTCATCTGTTTGGATGACTACCATAGTCTGGATCGTCAGCAACGCAAGCAAGCTGGGGTGACGGCCCTCAACCCAAAAGCGAACAATTTCGATCTGATGTACGAGCAAATTAAGGCTCTTAAGTCAGGACAATCTATCGATAAGCCAATTTACAACCACGAAACTGGTTTCATTGATCCGCCTGAACGTATTGATCCAAATCATGTGGTCGTTATTGAAGGTCTGCACCCCCTTTACGATGGGCGAGTTCGTGATCTGCTAGATTTCAGCGTTTATCTTGACATTAGCGACGAAGTAAAAATTGCCTGGAAAATCCAGCGTGATATGGCTGAGCGGGGCCACACCTATGAGGATGTTCTAGCCTCTATTCAAGCTCGTAAACCTGACTTTGAAGCCTATATCGACGTTCAGAAGCAATATGCCGATGTCGTTCTACAGGTTCTACCCACTAACCTGATTAAGGAGGACAAAGAGCGCAAGATTTTACGGGTACAAATGATTCAGAAGGAAGGCATTGAAGGCTTTGAGCCCGCCTACCTATTTGATGAAGGTTCTACCATTAACTGGGTGCCCTGTGGTCGCAAACTGACCTGCTCCTATCCTGGTATCCGTATGACCTATGGTCCTGATACCTATATGGGCAATGAGGTGTCAGTTCTAGAAATTGATGGCCAGTTTGAGAAGCTGGAGGAGCTAATCTATGTTGAAGAGCACCTCAGTAATATCTCCACCCGTAGCTACGGTGAAATGACTGAGCTGTTGTTAAAGCATCGGGAATATCCTGGCTCTAACAACGGTACCGGCCTCTTCCAAGTGCTGGTTGGATTGAAAATGCGCGCTACTTACGAACGTCTAACGAATACGCGAGCTGGTGTTAGTGCCGCCGTCGTCGCTTAAGACGCTTATTTAAGCTGAAGACACTTGCTTAATCAGTCAAAGTACTATCAGTTCGATGCCATTTTGCTGGTTCAGCAAAATGGCATTTTTCTGGATATGGGCAGGATTTTTCTAAAACGGGATACTGAATGACTACAGGATAAGGACTGTCATATTCCAGTATTCCGCCGGGAATGCTATATTGGCTGCTGTGCCTTCATGAATATTTGATGAGCAGTAACATCTTGCTGTTATTGGGTTAATTCAACCTCTTATGAAGACAGCGGAATTCATCTACAGACATGGTGTCCCCATCGAATCAAGCTGAAGAGCATGGGAGAATCCTGAAGGCCCCAAATACTGGCGGAATAATATAGTAAAGAAATTATTGACGGCCTGATTTTTTCTCGAAGGTTTATCATTTCACGGTTAGCATGGCTTCAGGTTCTCATCTCAGCAGTATTCTTATAGTCGAAGATAGTCAAGGTCGACGGGAGATTGTCCTAGATAGCTCCGTCTATTCTGTTGGTCGCGATGCAAAATGTGATATTCGCTTAGCTTCACAGTTTGTTTCTCGGCACCACGCCACACTAGTGCAGCTTCCTAGGGACGACGAGACCTACTACTATCGGATTGTAGATGGAAACCTGAAAGGTAAGCCTAGTGCCAATGGCATGCTCATTAACGGGCGTAAGCTACAGGCCCATGATCTAAAAAATGAAGACGAGATTGTCTTTGGGCCACAAGCACGGGCCATTTACTATCAGTTGAAACGGGATACCACATCAACTGTCCCCCCCGACGAATTCGATATCACGTTGATCAGCCCCAACATGATTGACGAAGAAGAGGAAAGTGAATTAAACGGGTAGTTTAAGTGCTTTCTGACCGTATCCCATTGCGCAAAACTCAAAAGGGGTCTATGGAAGTTTTGCAGGCCCCTGTGTATTAATTATTACTGGCTTGTTGATAAGCGGGTTAACCTGCTTTGCTTTCGAGGGCCTGATTAACTTGCTGAAAAACCTTGTGACAATGGTTATTGACCTGTAACGGCAGCTCTTCATTCTTCACTACCAGATTCACAGTTGCAGCACTATGTTGGGTTAATAGCTCAGTTTCATCGGTAGAACCGATCAAAACCTCAACCGTAGCTAGCTTGCTGAAGGAAACCAGACCAGGGCGTTCTTTAGCCATCATGTAGTCTCCATCCTGATAGACCAAATGAAGACCACAGGACTGTAGTACATCTGGTAGGGATTCACGCAAGTTATTTGCGGGTAGAACGCTTACAAAAATGTTGGTATACCGGGCCATAGAAAATTCTGGAGCTATTGCACAATTTCAGAATCTAAGGGTGTTTAAGATAGGGAGCAGTAAATTTAGACTAAACAATAAGTCACAAACTTGCAATTTTTTGTCCAGATATACTATGTCACTAGATCTAGATATAAATCTGCATCTACCTTTACCCTTCTCGAAAACAGTAAGCTTTTCAGGATAAATGTAGGTTAAATTCCCAGAGCATCCCTGTTGGGTTAGTGTAATGATATTCTGCTGCTGAGGAAAAGGATGCGCGGTAAACTTATCGTCTTTGAGGGAATTGAAGGTAGTGGTAAAACTACGCAAATTCAGCATCTGCGTCAGTGGTTAGAGCACACGCTTCTCAGCAGTGGTCCATCTGACTATCCAACGGGGGTGATTGTCACTCGACAACCAGGGGGCACCAGCATTGGCCAAGAAATCAGACAGATTTTATTACAGTCGTCAAAAAATGCTGAGAGTCTAACTAGTCGGACTGAGCTGTTGCTGTATGCGGCTGATCGTACACAGCATGTGGAACGAATTTTGATTCCTGCCCTTGAAACTGGACATCTGGTACTTTGCGATCGCTACACCGCATCAACGGTTGCTTACCAAGGCTATGGCAGACAGCTAGACCTAAATCTGATCAACAACCTTAACGCCATTGCCACTGGTGGTTTGACCAGCGATCTTACCCTATGGCTCAAGCTAGACGTCATGCAAGGGCTTAAACGCATAGCCAACCGTGGCGAAGCCGATCGGATCGAACAGGCCGGAGTTGAGTTTCATCGTAGGGTCCATAAGGGTTTCAGCATCCAAGCCGAAGGGGATGAGTTCGTTACCGTGGATGCTAGCCTCAACCCAGAAGCAGTGGCTGAGCAAATTCAAGCAATCGTCTCCAAGTATTTACAACAGTGGTATGCCTTCTAAGTTGTCCTCAGCCTCAATGGGGCAAAAGCAGCCGTTGATGCAGCACTTTGCTGACATTGTTGGGCAGTCCCAGGCCGTTGACCTACTGGTTCAGGCCGTCACTCGCCAACGGATTGCCCCTGGCTACTTATTTATAGGCCCCGATGGCATTGGGCGTAGCCTAGCTGCCAAAGCCTTTGCCACTATGCTGCTTGGCGATCAACACACCGCCCCAAATAACCTTCAACGTCGTATTCAGTCTCGCAATCATCCTGATTTATTGTGGGTTGAGCCCACTTATTTGCACCAAAACAAGCTATTGACCGTCGCTGAAGCCCAAGCAGCTGGTATTAAACGACGGGGTCGTCCCCAGGTTCGTCTTGACCAGATTCGAGACATTGCTCGGTTTTTAAGTCGTCCACCCTTAGAAGCCTCCAAAGCCATAGTGGTGATTGAAGCAGCCGAGCTAATTGCAGAAGCAGCCGCCAACGGCCTATTAAAAACCCTGGAAGAGCCGGGGCAGGCGTCAGTTATCTTAATTGCCCCCGACCAACAGGCACTGCTACCCACATTAATTTCACGTTGTCAGACCATTCCATTTCGGCGATTGAGCCCAGCTGACATGGCTCAAGTATTGACTAAGGTGGGTCACCAGGAGATTTTGGACTCCCCTGAAGCACTCTCCCTGGCCCAAGGATGTCCGGGTAGTGCGATCGCAAGTTGGCAACAGCTACAGTCCATCCCACCAGAGCTAATACAACAGGTCAGCCAACCCATTAGCAACGTCCGTAGCGCCCTAGAACTCGCCCGCCAAATCGTACAAATCCTCGCACCAGAATCCCAGCTTTGGTTACTAGACTATCTCCAACAAAGCCGCTGGCGGCAAGGCCATGCCCAAGGCATGGAACACCTGGAATTAGCACGCAAGCAGCTGCTCAGATATGTGCAACCGCGTTTGGTATGGGAAGTGACGTTAATGAACTTGATTTATTGAAGAATTAAACTAAACAGTACAATTCAGCCAATTTTCTCTAACCCCAGCACCATAGAGAAAGAACTTAATGATCCATATGGTTCCACAGTCTGCGCAACGTCCCCTGAGAAAAACCAGCGTCTGGATTGGGGCTACATTACTTTTATTCATTGCCACTGCATCCTTACTAGCCCTACGGTCTGCACGGCAGGCACGACAGGCAGCCCTGGAAGAAGCTGCTAAACCACCCCCCGAACGAGTAGATGTCGCTGCCCTGGGGCGGATTGAACCCAAAAGCGAAGTGATTGATGTGGCCGCCGCTGAGACTGGAGTGCTCGCTAAATTACTGGTGCAAGAAGGCGTGCAGGTAAAGTCTGGCCAAGTCTTAGCTGAGCTAGATATGTACGAAATCCGTAAAGCTGAGCGGGACTATGCCGCCAGTCAGCTGGCGGAAGCTCAGCAAACCTTAGCGGCGGAGCGCAGTCTAGGCGCGGCCCGGATTACCGAAGCTAACACCAAAGCGGGGCAAATTGATCAGCCGCAGATTCAGGCGATTGAGGCCCAGGCAGCTCAGATTCGCAGCTTAGAAGCTCGCCTGGCTCTGGCGGAAACCGATCTGGCTCGGTTTAAGGATTTGTTTAGCCAAGGGGCCATTACCCGTCAAGATTTGGACCGTCAGCAAACCGAGGTCGACGAACTCACCAGCGACATTGCCAATGCTGTGGCCACCAAAACCCAGCTAGAACTAGCTCGAAATACCGCCTTAGACAATGCGGCTGCCCAAGTTTCCATGGCAGAGGCAGATTTACAACTGGCCTCCGTAGAAACTGGCGTAGAAGCGGCTCAGCAGAATTTAGCCCTGGCCGAAGCGAGACTTAATCGCACCGTGATCAAAGCACCAGCTGCGGGTCAAATTCTCGATATCTATGTGCGCCCAGGGGAGACTGTGTCTAACAATCGGCTGCTTTCCATGGGCGATACGCAGGAAATGTATGTAGTCGCCGAGGTCTATGAAACGGATGTGGGCCTGGTGAAAGCGGGACAAAAGGCGATGATTACTAGCCGTAACGGAGCCTTTGCAGGAGAACTGACCGGCACCGTAGAAACGATCGGTCTGCAAATCTTTAAAAATGATGTGTTGGACGATGACCCGGCTGCCAATGCCGATGCCCGCATTGTGGAGGTGCGCATTGCAGTCGATCAAGATGATGCCGTCGCCATGCTGACTAATCTTCAGGTGGATGTGCTGATCGACATCCAAGCTGAGGAGAACTAGCGATGGCCAGGGTGTCGGTGGCTTGGGCCAACTTAATGCACGAGCGTACCAGGTTAGTGGTTGCGATCGCAGGTGTGGCTTTCGCCGTCATTCTAATTTTTATGAACCTTGGGTTCATGGGAGCCCTGATCTCCACTGCCACCAATTTCTATGAACAGTTCAATGCCGAGCTCTTCTTAATTTCGCCAGAAACACTGGAAATTAGCACCTCTACCGCCTTTCCACGGGAGCGACTGTACCAGGTCGCTGGCGTGGATGGTGTAGAGCGCATCATGCCCCTCTACAGCGAATATCTACTGTGGCGTAACCCAGAAACCGGTGTCAGCCGCGCCATCTTTGTCTATGGCGTCAATCCCAATGACCCCGTATTTCTGATGCCTGAGTTACAGGGTGAAGAGGCCCGTCGCATCCTCAGTCGACCCGACACCGTATTTATGGACAGATTCTCACGCCCCGAGTTTGGCCCCCAAGACATTGGCACCACCACTGAAGCGGATCGTCGTCGCGCCACCATCGGCGGCACCTATTTTCTAGGAGGTGGATTTGCTGCCGATGGCACCCTGATCATGAGCGATCAAAATTTTGTCAGGTATCTAGAACCACGACCGTTGAGTCTGGTCAATGTGGGCCTCGTCAAACTCCAGCCGGGAGTCTCGGCAGAAAAAGTGGCAGAAACCATGCGCTCAGTCCTACCCGCCGATGTGGATGTGTACACCAAGGCAGGCATCATCGAGCATGACTCCACCTACTGGCTAGAAGCCACATCCATTGGCTTTATTTTCAGCATGGGTGTAATGGTTTCATTTGTAGTGGGGGCTGTGATTGTCTATCAGATCTTGTTCACTGACATTCGCGATCACCTGCCTGAGTACGCCACCATGAAAGCCATGGGGTATCGCTCCCAGTACTTATTCAAAATCGTGCTGCAGGAAGCAATTTTATTGGCATTATTGGGCTATATTCCGGGGCTAGCAGCGGCTCTCGGGCTCTACCATCTCACCGCCACCGCCACCGCTGGCACGTTACCCGTCGCCATGAACGGTGGTCGAGTCATCTTTGTGCTGATCCTAACATTAGTCATGTGCTGCCTATCGGGTCTGATTTCCGTACGCAAAGCGGTGAAAGCTGACCCAGCAGAAATCTTTTAGAGGGGAAAGCCATGATCAAACGAATTCCCCTAGCCTGGCTCAACCTGACCCACGACCGCAGACGTTTTGCCACGTCGTTAGCGGGTGTAGGCTTTGCTGTGCTGCTGATGTTTATGTTCAACGGGTTTATGAATGCCCTGTACGACAGTCAGCTCCAGCTACTCAATCGGTTTAACGGTGAGGTAATAATCGTCAATCGATTGCGTACCAACATGTTTGTGCCTCGGGCCTTTGCCCGCAGGCGGCTGTACCAGGCCCGTGCCTTCGAAGGTGTCCAGGACGCCTTCGCCATATACGTCAGTGAAGTGAACTGGAAAAATCCAGACAATCGTACGTCGCGTGGTGTCAGGGTCATTGCCATCAACCCCGATGAACCAGTCCTCAATATTCCTGAAATCAAGGCCCATCGCCAGGTTTTGAAGCTCCCAGAAACCGCGCTCATGGATACCCAATCACGGGCAGAGGTAGGGCCAGTGGAAGCTGGAGTAGTGAGTGAATTGGCCGATCGACGCATTCGTTTGGTCGGCACCTTTACCATGGGCACTGACTTTGCCTCAGGCAATGGCAACCTGATCATGAGCGACCAAAATTTTCTGCGCTACTTTGCTGACCGAGGTCCTGAGGAGGATAAGCGTAGCTTTGCCACGGTGGATATAGGTGTCGTCAAACTTGAACCAGGAACCAATGTCGATCGCATCGTGAAAACGCTGCAGGACAATCTACCCAATGATGTGTTGGTCATGGCTCGCGATGGGGAGAACGGTTTTGTCATTCGCGAACGTAAATATTGGCAAGAAAACACCAACATCGGCTTTGTGTTTTCGCTGCTGACCAGCATGGGCTTTTTTGTCGGCATTATCCTGGTCTACCAGATTCTCTACACCGATGTAGCAGACCACTGGGCTGAATATGCCACGCTCAAGGCCATGGGCTACAAAAATGGCTATCTACTGGGGGTCGTGATGCAAGAAGCCTTGATCTTATCTGTATTGGGATTTATTCCAGGGGTTCTGGTCAGTCAGCTGCTCTATCAGGCAGCAGGTAATGCCACTGGTCTATTTTTTCAAATGACCCCCGAACGCGTCCTGAATTTGCTAGTGGCCACATTCATTATGTGTTTAGTGTCGGGGGCGATCGCAGTCCGCAAAGTCCAAACCACCGACCCAGCAGACGTGTTTTAGCAACTTTTATAGTGGCGTTGAATTAGGTTAATAGCATGTTCAAAACTCAGCAACAATCTACGTTTGACCCTCCACAGGACGACCTAGCCGTCCATATTCAGCATCTTAACTATTACTTTGGTATCGGCGACCTGAGTAAGCAGGTGCTGTTCGACATTTCCCTGGAGCTACCCAAGGGTCAGATTGTTATCCTGACCGGCCCATCAGGTTCCGGTAAGACAACACTGCTCACCCTGGCGGGGGCTTTGCGACATTTACAGGACGGCAGTCTGCGCATACTGGACCAAGAACTCGTTGGCATGAGCGAACGCGCCATGGTCAGTGTCCGACGCAATATCGGCTTTATCTTTCAAGCTCACAATTTATTTGAGTCTCTGACCGCCAGCCAAAATGTAGAAATGGCCGTGGAACTGACAGGAGACTTTGTTTCAAAGCGAGAGCAGGCCGTAGCCATGCTCAGTGCACTGGGACTCGCTGATCGAGTCGATTATAAACCCCATTCGCTGTCTGGGGGACAAAAACAACGGGTGGCAATTGCCCGAGCCCTAGTCAACCATCCAAAGCTAATTTTGGCTGATGAACCCACAGCGGCCTTAGATAAAAAGTCTGGTCGGGACGTGGTCAACTATCTCCACACCCTATCGCGACAAGAGGGTTGCACCGTGCTGATGGTTACCCATGACAACCGTATTTTAGACGTAGCCGATCGGATTATTAACCTGGTGGACGGTCGTTTGGAATCAGATACCACTCCCAATGCCTTTGTCCAAAGCAAGACAAAAGGTGCCATGACAGAAGTCAGCGCCGACATGTTCATCATGTAAGTGGTAAACACCTATGAAATTTACAAATGATGCCCAAGAACTAACCTATGAACGGGTTCAAGACTATCTAAGTGGCAGCATATTTAAGGAAACAGTGCGGGCAAGTGATGAAAAGCCTTATTTTGACTTAATTTACCAAAATACAACGCTGATTGAGCTATACATATTGCCATGGGAGGCGCATCCTTACCCCGATAAGGAACTGGCCATTGTGCGAGCCAGCAGTTGTGTGGCCATCGGCTGTGGCCCAGAGTTAGATTTACTGAGGTTTTTACTGGACGAAAACCGAAAAATGCGATTTGGCTCCTTTCAAACCGATGAAGCCGGTACTGTATTTTTTGCTAACCGGATTTTGGGTGGCCAACATATGGACCCAACAGAGCTAGAAGTATGTTTGCTGTCGGTGGGTGCGATCACAAGTCATTATAGCGACATCATGCTTGACAAGTTTGACGGTCAGCGTGCCCGCAACTCAACACCAACCTCTAAACTATAAGAGTATAAAAACCTTCACTCCGCACTATGGAAGACCTAGCAACCTACGACGGTATTTTTGTAGCTTTGGCCATCATTATTTTGGCTAGTGGTTTCATCATGTTATTTGGCAATCTCATTGGCGTGAATAAAAATTGGAAATAAGAAATAACAGAGATATGAAACATGTTGCCTAGTTCGTGATTTTCCGTTAGCGCGCATCGCTTTAGGGGAATTTTACCTATAGAAAACAGCTAGTCCGTTTGGACTAGCTGTTTCTCATTTCACCGAACCTATAGGTTTAATTCGGGTATCAAGTCAGAGCGGGACAGGTCTCCAAGCATAGAAGTCAGGAGTCAGAAGCCAGAATTCATGAGCTTCTAACTCCCACTCAGCCAAGCTTTCCCAGCTTAAATTGATGCCCTTACTTCTCGATAAAGCAGGCTTAAATGGAAGCTCAGATTTCTTACAAAAAGATTTTTATTGTTGGTTGTCCTCGCTCGGGCACTACGTGGTTACAGAAAATGCTCTCTAATCATAGAAATGTGATTCCCGTAAAAAATGAGAGTCATATTTATCGGCTTATCTATGAGCCATTCACCTATATCACTAAATTAAATGCACAACGCCGTTGGCAAGACTGGCCACGCTTCGCAAGACATTTTGGCATCACTGCTTTGCTGTTTGGAGCAACCTCTTCAAATGTTTGGAACAGTATCTTGAAGAGCTATCAAATTTATCAAAAAAACAACGATATCGGTTTACATCATCTCATTAGCTATCAACAACTTAAAACCTTAATCCACCAAGTAAGACAAAACTCAGATTCAGATCTAGAGAAGGCCCAGTACCTAATCCAGCTTATTATCGATATTTTTTTTGAACAGGTGGGCGGACAGCCACAACAGTTTTTTCTCGAAAAAACTCCATTTCACATTAAATATGCTGATGTCATCTTAAATAGTTGGCCCGAAGCCAGAATCATCAACATAGTCCGAGATGGTCGGGATGTTTGTGCGTCTTTACAAGCCAGAGCTACAACAAAGCGATGGGCTGAATACGACACAAGAACCATAATTTCCCAATGGGAAAGATGCATTGCTTTAAGTGAAAAACTTTCTCTAGATCCAGCCTTTTCAGCTCGTATGTATTCAATCAAATATGAGGAACTTCGAGAAGATCCGATCGCTCAACTCAATCAAATCTGCAACTTTATTGATTTAGAGATTACGACTACAGAACTGAGCCAAATTATAGAATCCTACAATATTGAAAACATTAAGAATAAAGGCATTGGCCAACATATCAACAAGGGAAATATTAACAACTGGAAAACAGCCTTATCGCAAGAACATATCGACCTGTGGCATCAATCTGCCGGAAAAACCCTAACGCGACTCGGTTATTCGTTAACTTAGTTGTCCAGTTGGATACCTTCTAAGCTCAATTCAAAACTCAACATTTACCACTCAAAACTTCAAGGTTGCTCATGCTTCTTAACCTAGTGAACTTTTTCAAACCCCTTGTCATTAAAGGTTTGCAGCAGCGTTAGGCTGGCTATATAAACCAAGGGGTTATACACTTCTTAACCAATCGTTTCGCCCTTAATTTCCGTTAAGAGGTTGTTTTCCCCGCTCTACCAGCTCAGACGCCCTATAACCTAACAAGTCAATCTGAGCTTGGCCAATAGTCGTCTCTTTAGAAAAAGGGGTAAACCTAATGGCAAAAGCTGCTGTCTCTCGTTCACGAAACGTGGCGATTGTAGGCCCATATTCCAGTGGTAAAACCACATTACTTGAAAGTCTACTTTCGGTCACCGATACGATTTCTCGAAAAGGATCCATTCCTGAAGGTAATACGATTGGAGACCATACACCTGAAGCCCGCAATCGCCAAATGACGGTCGAAACGAATGCCGCCTGTACTGAGTACGGCGGCATTCGTTTTACATTCCTTGACTGCCCAGGTTCCATCGAGCTGCTCCAAGAACCGCTACATATATTGATGGGAGTAGACGCCGCCATCGTCGTGTGCGAACCTGACCCTAGCCGAGTACTTACCGTATCGCCACTGCTGCATTTTCTAGATAAATGGGAAATTCCCCATGTTCTCTGGCTCAACAAAATGGATCGGGCCAGTGCACCATTTTCTGACGTCTTAGAAGCCTTAAAATCAGTCTCCAGTCGGCCCCTGGTCCCCCATCAATATCCCATCGGCGCTGGAGCAGACTTGGTCGGGTTCATTGATTTAGTCAGTGAGCAGGCCTATCACTACCACGCAGGAGCCGCCGCCGATCCAGTGCCATTGCCTCAGGAGTTGGCGGTCGAAGAAGCAATAGCCCGCACGGAAATGCTAGAGACCCTGGCAGACTTCGATGATCACCTCTTAGAAGAGCTACTGGAAGAAATTGATCCACCGGAGGACGAGATTATCCAGGATCTCAAAATGGAACTGGGCGCAGACCTAGTGGTGCCCGTCTTTGTCGGTGTAGCCTCTAAGGACTATGGCGTTCGTCCACTGCTGGATGCATTAGTACGAGAAACGCCTGAGCCTCAGGTCACTGCAGAACGACGTGGTATTGATCTGAACTCTACTGAGCCTTTGGTTCAGATTCTCAAAACCTACTACAGTCCCCAAGGCGGCAAACTGTCTTTAGCTCGGCTGTGGCGAGGCACCCTCAAGGATGGAGCCAACCTAGGGCTAGATCGCATGGGCGGTTTGTATTCTTTGATGGGCAGTCAGCAGCAGGCACTCAGTGCAGCGGAAGCAGGTAGCGTGGTTGCGATCGCACGTCTAGAACACGCTAGGACTGGCGACACCCTCACCACAGCAGAAAACTCTGACGAAACCTTACCTATCGCAGATATTCTGCCAGCGGTTTACTCCTTAGCCATTGCTCCCGAAAAGCGCGATGACGAAGTCAAGCTGAGTGGAGCACTCAACAAGCTAGTAGATGAAGATCCTGCTCTGCATTGGGAACAACATGGCGACACCCACGAAGTAATCTTGTGGGGACAAGGAGACGTCCATCTCAAAATTGCCATGGACTGGCTCCGCCGTAAGTACAATCTATCCATGGTCACTCACGTTCCCCAGGTGGCCTATAAAGAGACCATTCGCAATGCCAAAGAGGACATTCGCGGACGCTATAAGCACCAGACCGGCGGCCATGGACAGTTTGGTGATATTTACATCGACATTCAGCCCCTACCGCGCGGAGAAGGGTTTAAGTTCGCTGAGAAAATTGTTGGCGGTGTTGTTCCTAAACAATACATTCCCAGCGTTGAAACAGGTGTGAGAGAGTTTCTCAAGCAAGGGCCATTAGGCTTCCCAGTGGTGGATGTCTCGGTCACCCTTAAGAACGGGTCGTACCACCATGTAGACAGTTCTGACCAGGCATTTAAGCAGGCTGCACGCATTGCCATGCAAACGGGTCTACCCGAGTGCAAACCTGCGCTGTTAGAGCCGATTGCCTCTCTGTCTATATCCGTTCCGAATCGGTTTACCTCTAACGTGCTCACTCTGATTAGCGGTCGTCGGGGTCAGGTGATGGGGTATACCAACAAGGCTAACTGGCCTGGTTGGGATGAGGTGTCTGCACAGCTACCGGTTGCTGAAATGCAAACGCTGATCCTGGAACTGCGTTCGTTGAGTATGGGTGTGGGCTTCTTCAGCTGGCAGTACGACCATCTGAATACTGTACCTGAGAGATTAAAGGAGAAAATTGTGGCTGAGGCTAGCAACCATAAGTAACCGCACAAACTCTCACGATTCGAGCATAGGTGCGCTGTTATTCATTTGAATAACAGCGCACCTATAGTTTTTATTCCTCTTACTCAATATTTCTCATTACAGCCACGCTACCGCAGAGCATAACACTTGGGTAAACACAGCTTTACTTATTTTACAGATTTTAGACTATGGTCTATATGTTTTAACGAACATTTTTGGCAGAATCTAGCTTATTTCTTGATCAAACTACAATGCTCCAGGCCAGGTTTGATAAGAAATAAGTTGTTTCACTACAAAAGCCTCTTTATCGGCTTTTAATTTGCCAAATCTTCTGTATGACTTTAGTATCGGCTCGTGATTTTTCTAGATATCTCATCGGTCAATCTAGGTGTTTCTCTAAGTGGATTAGCTTATCTGTATCTATACTGCTTCAAGGCGTAGTTTTCTCAAGTGCTACGGCTCAAGTCATACCTATTCCTGATGATACTCTGGGGGCTGAAATGTCTCGCATTGTTAACATAGGTGGCTCCACTTTTCAAATTTCAGGAGGAGCAACACGGGATAGTAACCTTTTTCACAGTTTTAGTGAATTTAGTATTGGGAATGGTGATGCGGTTTACTTTGGGGTCGACAGTGATGCGATCTCAAACATTGTTGCCCGAGTCACTGGTAATTCACTTTCAGATATCCAAGGTATTCTCGGAACCTGCAATCTAGGTAACTGTCCCAATAATGGAACCGACGCAACACTCTATCTAATGAATCCTAACGGGATTATGTTTGGTCCCAATGCAGAACTTGATGTTGGTGGTTCATTTGTAGCTACAACGGCTAACGAAATTGAATTCGGAGAACAAGGCATTTTTAGTGCAACGAAACCTCTGATTCCATCACAGCAGTTAGTCATTGATCCATCAGCATTGCTGTTTAATCAACTCAATACGTCTCAGCCACTCAATTCCATAGAGAGTAGAGCAACCCTAACATTACCAGAACAAAGAAGCTTAGTTTTGGTCGGTGGCAACATTAATCCTACCGAAACCGCCACTGGCAATATTGTTATCCGAGAAGGACGTTTACGTGCACCTGGAGGCAATATTGAGATTGGAGGGATAACTAATGTTGGTAGAGTCGGGCTCACTACGGACAAAACTGCTATCAGTATTTCTCAACCCGAAAACATCTCCCGCATAGACTTCACAATGACCGGTGAGGTCAATGGCTTTGCAGACCTAGATGTGACTAGTGGAAATGGTGGTAGCATCAATATTTATGCCAACAATATTAATATTTTAGGTGGTAGTGATATTTGTGCAGGTATTGGTTCTACTCCATCTTGTGGTAGTCAGGCTACTGATTTCGGAACAATCCAAAGCCAAGCAGGTGATATCGTTTTTGATGCATTAGAAACTGTTAGAATTGCCGATCCTATTAGCATTGTTGAAAATGACGTTAATCCAAATGCTACAGGCAACAGTGGTAATATTATTATTATTGCTGAGTCACTCATTTTAAAGAATGGAGGACAGCTTAGCACTAGCACTTATGGAAATGGAAATACTGGGAAAATTATCGCTAACATCACAGACAACTTCTCGATGTCTCAACTAGAAGAAGACATTGATACCAGGATTAACAGTAATGTGCTTGGTATAGGTAATTCCGGAGGTGTCAGTTTAAATGCCAACAACGTAATTCTTGAAAATGGTGCTCAAATACAATCTGAGGTAGTCGGCGAAGGTGACTCAGGAAATATAGAAATACAGGCAAGTGAGTCAGTAAAGCTAACGGGGAATATCCCGATAGCAGGAAGTATTGGATTTATTCCCAGTGCCCTTAGGACCGATGTTATTGGAGAAGGAAATGGGGGTGATATTACTATTAACACAGGTTCTTTAGATCTTTTAAATCGTGCGCAAATCCTTACACAAACTGAAGGTAAAGGTGATGCAGGCAATATTGCTATAAGTACACGAGAGGACATTACGCTCGTTGATTCAGACTTGATCAGTGAAATCAGTAAACGTGATGTGCCAATTGATTTTACAGATACAGTTCCAGTCAACGGTGGCAATATCACATTGACTGCGCGTTCTTTGTTTCTCTTTGATGGTTCATCAGTTTTAGCAGATAATGAGTACTATGGAACCGCTGGTCATATTCAAATTACTATTACAGATAATTTAATTCTTAGAGGGCAAAGCCCTGCAAATCTTAATCCTAATGTTATTACACCAAGCCAGATTTCATCTGGCATTGATGCTGGAGGCTTTGGTGCTGGTGGAACAATTGAGATAGAGTCACATAGTCTTCTACTGGAGGATGGTGGATTTATCAGCACATCTACATCTGGGTTTGGAAATGCTGGAAATCTTCGGGTCCAATCTGACACTGTTGAGCTTCAAAACGAAAGTTCTCTAAGTACTAGAGTGAGGTCTGGAGGTTTTGGCTTCGGTGGCACATTAGATGTGAGGTCAGATGATATCCAAATTCAAAATGGAGGATCGATAACTACTGGTATTGAGGCTGGAAGCATTGGCATTGGCGGGAGTCTAAATGTAGAAACTGGTGAACTTTTTTTGGCAGAAGGTGGATTTATAAGTACAGTCACAGCTGGATTTGGAAATGCGGGTGATCTGACTTTGCGCTCTAATAATATCCAGCTTCAAAATGGAGGATATATAACCACTAGCACTTTTGGCGTTGGAAATAGTGGAAAGCTTACCATTCATGCATCTGACATTTTGCTCAATGGTGCTTCTTCCGAGAATGGTGGTTCTAGCTTTATTGAAGCTGCTGTAGATAGTCAAGCATTTGGTAATGGTGGTGAGTTATTAGTGAATACCAACCATTTAACTATTAAGGATGGTGCTCGAATAAGAACTACATCTTTTGGTAGAGGGAATGCAGGCAATTTACGAATTCAAGCTAGCGATTCTGTAGAACTAATTGGCACTGACACTGAAGGGTTGATCAAAAGCAATATCAACGCAATCACCGAATCTAGTGGTCGTGGTGGAAATCTTATTTTGGAATCAGATCAATTAATTATTAAAGATGGAGCTGGTATTGCCGTAGCTAGCTTTGGTGAAGGCGATGCGGGCAGGCTTGAAGTCTACACGACTGGTGATATTTTGATCAGTGGTGCATCTCCAGATGACAGCCTACCCAGCGGCATCAATTCTTCATCTAACTTTGCTTCCGGTGATGCAACTGGAGGTGAAGTAGTCATATCAGGCAGAAACTTAAGTTTACTAGATGGAGGTCGAGTAATTAGCCGCAGCAACAGTTTTGGAGATGCAGGTTCGATAAACATTACCCTTTCTGAAGTATTGCGTATGACTAATGGGGAGATTGCCTCAGATTCACAACAATCTTCAGGAGGTGACATTACTATCGGCGCAAGGTCTGCTATTTTGCGAGATGATGGAGATATACGTACCAATAGCTTTGGTGTAGACGGAGGCGATATCACCCTAAATATTCCAGTAATTGTTTTGTTAGATGACTCCGACATTCTGGCATTTGCACCAGATGGTCAGGGAGGTAACATTACATTTAATTCATTGGCATTACTAACAGATCCGCTATATCAAGGAGAGCAGCAACAATTACAAAACCGTGAAGAACTTGAGCGATTAGATGGTAATGAAACCGTCGATATTAATGCTAGTGGTGTTGTTTCAGGACAAATTTTGGGAGTTCCTGAAATCACCTTTTTACAAAATAGTCTGACTGACTTGCCTACTGAATTATCAAGTTCAGAAAGGTTACTTGCTAATAGTTGTATTGCAAGAGCTGAGAGGACTGGAGGAAGTTTCATCATCGCTGGAGGTGATAACCTACCAGTACGTCCCGACAACGATGATGGCACAATATATTCAACAGGAGATGTTACAAGCATTGGTCCTGATACTTCGATAGAAAGTAGTAATTTTTCAGAACCACAGTCTATTTATCAACTTGCAGATGGACGAATAGTAATGAGTCGCGAATGTGACAGCTAGAGCTGCATAGTTTTCATTCATGAATTCTATTGAAGTGTCTGGGATATGATAAGTACATCTATTCTATTATGTGGGCTATGGTTACTACTGTTCCTACACCTCAGACTGAAGCAAAATCTGCTGTTGTTTATCCGAGTTCTGACGGGCAACCCGTGGCGGAAACATTTGTCCATCTCTATGCCATGTTAGTCACCATCGAGGTACTAACTCAATATTTACAAGGTCAACAAGCAACTGTACTGGGCAACCAGTTTATGTACTATGCCCAGGGGTTTCCCAAACTACGGGTGGCTCCAGATGTAATGATCATTTTTGGCGTGGAGCCTGGTGGGCGTGATAACTATAAAATTTGGGAAGAGGGGAAAGTGCCATCCGTCATCTTTGAGATGACATCCCAGGGGACTCGTAGTAAAGACGAGGTCTTTAAGAAAACTCTCTATGCCCAGTTAGGGGTTCAGGAATATTGGCTGTTTGATCCTAAGAATGAATGGTTAGACCCTGCCCTTCAAGGCTATCGTTTGCGAGTCGGCCCCGAGGAATCCTATTACGAACCGATCAACAACGGGATCTGTGAGCCGCTTCAACTGCAATTGGTACATGAGGAACAGCTGATTGGTTTCTACCGACAAGATAATGGTGAACGGCTGCTTATACCCAGCGAACTGGCAGTCGCTCTGAAACAAGAATCCTTGGCCAAACAGCAGGCAAAAAGACAGATAGAAGAAGAACGACAGCGTGCTGAAGAAGAACGACAGCGTGCTGAAACAGCCGAGCAAGTCCAGCTAGAAACTCAGAAAAAATTGGAACGATTACAAGCCAAGCTTCAGGAACTGGGCGTTGATCCCGACGATATTGGGTAGCACTTCCGCGGCAAGGATTGGTGGGCGCTGCCCACCCTACCAATCATTAAAAATTGTCAGGAATTTTAGAGGTACAGACTGTATCTGACTATCACTAGGGAATGAACCCTAAGGAGATACTGTGCAGTCAATTTATTGGTTTTGTTTTGTCATTGGCGGCGTCTTTGTTGCGATCGCCACACTAGGTGGTGCCGGTGATGCAGATTTCGATGCCGATACCGATGTTGATTTTGACGCTGACATTGATGCCGATATAGATCTAGATGCAGATTTAGATCTTGATGGTGATCTAGACCTTGACGGCGATGCGCCAGATATTGGCCCCAATATCAGTACAGGTGGTGGCTTCGATGCCGAGATAGACACTGATCTTCAGCTCCTACGAAAAGTTAAAGGAGCCTACATCTTCAGCCTGAACATCCTCACCAGTTTCAAATTCTGGACTGTCGGCGGATTTTTCTTTGGTTTGACGGGCCTCAGCCTGAGCTGGGTACAATCCAATTGGCCCGCCTCAGTCATCTTTATCGTCGCTTTGCTCATGGGCATTGTGCTAGGAGGCACCTTGGCCATTACCCTGCGCCACCTGGCTCGTCGCCATGCCGACAGCCTTATTCGTACCGAGGATTTTGCTGGACGGGTGGGCATCGTAGAACTGCCCTTTGATGCCAAAAGCAAAGGCAAAGTGCGTCTGGAACTACGTGGTAGCACTTTGCACATGATGGCACTCACGGACGACACCAAACAATTTGTACCGGGTGATAAAGTGCTCGTCGTTAATGTCGAGAAAAACCGGCTTTGGGTCGTTTCAGACGAAACCGCTGCTCAGCAGAACTAACTTATACCCATTTCATACCCATGACACACACTTTATTCTTGCTGGGACAGACTACACCAGCAGGGGATCAAAAAATATCGGTCCAGGCCGAAACCACTGAGACCGTTAGTTACGAACTTGCCCAGGCCATTCCTATTTCACAGGCTAACCAAAATACAGCCCAGGCAGGTGCCGTTTTAGGCGGTAGTGCCTTAGTTCTTGGCCTGATTGGCATTGGCGCGCTAATCATAGTGCTCAAAACCTGCCTGCGTATTTGCAACCCCAATCAGATTTTGATTATCTCGGGTCGTAAATACAAAAACAAAAGGGGGCAGACAGTCGGTTACCGCGTAGTGTTTGGTGGTCGTACGTTGGTGGTACCCATTATTGAACAGGTGCAAAGCATGGACATGACCACCATGCCTATCCCCGTTGAGGTGACAAATGCCTATGCCAAAGGGGGTACACCACTGAATATTCAAGCCATCGCTAATGTCAAAATTTCTAGCAATCGCAGCGTTGTTGGTAACGCCATTGAGCGCTTTCTAGGCCGCAACCGCTCCGAAATTCGTCGGGTGGTCCGCGAAACCCTTGAAGGTAACCTACGCGGTGTTGTCGCCCTACTTACCCCTGAGCAGGTCAACGAAGATCGCATGAACTTTGCCGAGCGCATTGCAGCTGACGTTGCTAAAGATCTCAGTAAGTTGGGACTGCATTTAGATACGCTCAAAATTCAAAGTGTCACCGATGATATGGACTATCTCAGCTCCATTGGTCGCCGCCAAATTGCCAATATCATTCGCGATGCTGAGATTGCCGAGTCTGAAGCTGTGGGTGAAGCCGACCGTATCGAAGCCGATTGCCAAAAGCAAGCGGAAGTAGCAAAAACCCAGGCTCTGACAGTTGTACAGCAACAGCAAAACGAACTTCGCAAAATCAAAGCTGAGCTAGAGGAACGAGCCAAATCTGAAGAGGAACGCACCATCGCTGCCGCCAAAGAAGCCCGCGCCCGTGCCGAGCAACAGCTCCAGACAGTACGAGCCGAGCTAGAGCGACTGCGTCTACAAGCCGATGAAGTACTGCCTGCCCAAGCTGCAAAACAAGCTCAGGAACTACACGCCAAGGGTCAAGCCGCTGCTCTCGAAGAGAATGCTAAGGCCGCTGCTCTCGTCAACAACATGCTGGCTGAGGTCTGGGCCGAAACCGGAACCGATGCCACCCAGGTCTTTTTGATTCAACAAATTGACATGGTACTGAAGGAAGCCGCTAAAATTCCTGACCGCATCCATCTTAAGAATGTCAACGTTATTGACAATGGCGACGGTAAGTCTATTGCCAACCTGGTCAATGTCTATCCCGACGTTGTCCGTCAGTTCCTTAAACAGGTAGACGACACCCTGGGTATCGATGTTACGGGCACCCTGAACCAAAGCTTAGATTTTCAGCGCCAGTTAGAACCCGCTGTCACAACCCATACAACAACTGTAGAGCCCAACATGGAGGGCAATCGCTAATGGAAGGTTTAATTCTTTTACTCGTTATTTTCGGTGGTGGTTCTGGAGTAATCTCCCTAATCATCCGCAACCTCTACTACATTTGTCAGCCGAATGAGGTACTGATCTTTGCGGGCGCTCAGCAGCGATTGGGGCAAAAAACGATAGGCTATCGTCTGGTCAAAGGTGGTAGCAGCATTCGTAAGCCCTTGGTAGAAAAGGCGCTGCGCATGGACCTCACCAACATGATTATCGAGCTCAAGGTAACTAATGCCTACTCTAAAGGCGGTATTCCGCTGCAGGTAGATGGCGTTGCTAACATCAAGGTCGCTGGTGAAGAACCCGCCATTCATAATGCCATTGAGAGATTGTTGGGCAAGAGTCGAAAAGAGATTGAAAAAATTGCCAAAGAGACCCTAGAAGGTAACTTACGGGGCGTTCTCGCTAGCCTTACACCAGAACAGGTAAACGAAGACAAAATTGCCTTTGCCAAAAGTCTCTTAGATGAAGCAGAAGAAGATCTCGAAAAGCTAGGATTAGTGCTCGATACCCTGCAGATTCAGAACATTTCTGATAACGTGCGCTACCTTGACTCCATCGGTCGTAAACAGCAGGCCCAGCTCCAGCGTGATGCCCGCATCGCCGAGGCCAAAGCCCAGGCAGCATCAGCTATTCAAACAGCTGAGAACGAAAAGATTACCTCTGTGCGCCGGATTGAGCGTGACACTGGCATTGCTGAAGCGGAAGCCGAGCGTCGAATCCAGGATGCCCTTACTAAGCGAGGGGCTGTTGTGGCCGAGGTAGAAGCTGAAATTGCCTCTGAACTCGTCCGTATTCAGTCCGAGATTCCAGTACAGCAAGAGCGCATCAAGCAAGTGACTGAACAGCTTAAAGCAGATGTGATTGCCCCAGCTGAGGCCAATTGCAAACGAGCGTTGGCAGAAGCCAAAGGGGATGCGGCTCAGATTGTTGAAGATGGTAAAGCCCAGGCCGAAGGTACTAAACAGTTAGCCGAGTCCTGGCGCGCTGCTGGAGCAAATGCCCGCGACATTTTCTTACTACAAAAGCTAGAAATGTTGTTGAAGACCCTGAGTGCTACGGTACCCGATGTTGACATTCAGAATGTCACCATGATTGACAGTCAGACAGGGGGCACCGCAAAACAGGCAATTGCCATTATCGAACAGTTAAAACAGACGACTGGCCTGGATATTGCCAGTGCCGTGAACAATCTGGCTAGTAGCTCCCAGCGATTACCAGAAGGGAAATAATATCAAATTCGATAAAGTCTCTCTGATTTACACTCAAACTGGATAATCTCGTAGGGGTGGTGCCTTCCACCCTGGGATAATTGTCTAAATCTCCTCGTAAACAAAACCCCATGGAGGCAAGCCTATGCCGCTATGGGGTTTATTTGTGCTGACCTTATGCAAGGAAGACCTTGAATTTTGAAGATAGACGTTGTAGGGGCAGCCCTTGTGGCTGCCCCTACAGAAATCCAAAGAATTAGGCAGTAATTAAATGATTGAAACAACCATTACATGTGGCCAGCAGTAATGGCACCCACAGCCGCTGTAAACAATATGCGAGTGACTTCAATAACGCCAGCAACGGTAATCACAGCACCAATCTTACGGATAATAGCTGGCGGCATGTTGCCGTCCCATAGTGGGTTAATAGCACCAATGTAGTTAAACTGATTAACGTTACCTTCACCTTGATAACGCTTGATGCTGAGTTCCTTAGGTAGAGCAGGTAAATCCTGATCGCTGGACGATAGCTTGATGGAACGACGGCTAGGCACCTGGTAAGAACCAAACGCATTCATGTACTCTTCAGAACCGGTCAGCTGCTCAGCAAAGGTGCGAATGCCCTCTGAAGCTAGCAATGAACTCCACTTGAATACTTCTGACTGAATGGCAGGGCGACCTAGAACCCGCTCAAAGCAAAGCTGAACAAAGCGATAGTTGCTGTTGTTGGCCAGAATGTAGTTCACGAACATATCAGAGCAAATTAGCTCGCGAACCAACTCCTGCGTGGTAATTTCATCATTGAGATAAGCTGAATCCAGAGACTCATTGTGGTGAAAATCAATGTTGCGATTGTCTTTGAAGAGACGACGATAAACTGCTTGCAAGCAGTCTGCTTTATCCATCGTAGAAAACATCTTAATGCCGCTGGCATCACCACTTTCTAAACGGATACCACCGTTGGTGGCTACGGGGATGACCTGATTGTTATTGGCAAGTGTCTGCATTTTTAATTGACTTTTATAAATGGACAAGCAGGCCGACATAGAGCCCTTTAGTCAAGGACATATTAGTGACAGGCCGTCCCCCACTAGCAAAACTGATAAGTATATTTACTCAATTTGTTTAATTATGTTGCATTTTCCTCAGAAAAGGGAGCTCTAAGTGGGGTGCTCACCCACTAGAAACGACTGATATCTAAAGATTCTTGAGAAATCGTTAGGGTTTTTAGACTTCTTTTAGGATACGTAAAGAAGCATAACGATAATTGCAATTGAATAATAATCAGTCTTGTACGCCTGAAGTCAAATCAATAATTTTGCACTAAGGCCATGGCAACCGTCGAAACTAGTATGCGATCGCACCCCACCCTAAGACACAGTCTTTTGCTGCGCATCGTACTGATCCAAAAATAAAAGCACATCAGCACACCACTGCAGCCAGCTTGTTTCGTAAGCAATCCCTCGTTTCAGGGTGAGATATTTAAACTGCAGCTCCACAGGAGGATCAGGATGACCCAAACACGTCTCCTCCACAACACGATACTCATCTAACTGCACCTGATGTAGTGCCTGACGATGGTGTAACTCTTTCAACAACATCTCCCGGGGCATTTTATAGCCAATCATCGCCTTCACCAGCAAATCTTCTCGGATTTGGGTGCGTTCAGTAGGTTCTGCATACCAGCGGGTAAGTTCACTCCATCCCGAATCTGTAATGCTGTAAATCTTTTTGTCCGGCTTACCTTCCTGGGGCACCTTTTCAAAATTCACCCAGCCTTGGGACTCCATTTTAGATAGCTCTCGATATACCTGCTGCTGGGAGGCTTTCCAAAAGCAGCTAAGCCCTTCGTCAAAGCGTTTACTAATGTCGTATCCGCTATCGGGTCGCTGGGCTAACAACGCAAGGATGGTGTGGGCTAGGGCCATAGAATTTAAAGACTTAACAGACAGACTTAACAGACAGATTTAATGGAGAATCCGTTGACATATCCAACATGTTGAGTATACGCTATGGAATCATAAGCAACAAGTTGGATATCAATTATTTGATTATCAACTACGCGAATATCAACTAAGTGAATATCAACTGTTTGGATATTGAGCTATGGTTTCATCAACGTCTGATACCAGTGCAAAGCGCCCTAGCTGGCACTGGTTATGGTTGCTGCCGGTATTAGTAGCTCCTGCCATCTGGCTGGGGCGTTTTCGGTCTGGCTCAGCTGTGGCTGAGGATGCGATTCAACCGCTCCCCGTTCAAACCCAAGCCTTAGAACGTGTTAATGAATATCAAGTAGAGCGCACCTACACCGGTGAAATCGTTGCTCGACGCAGTAGTGATCTGGGTTTTGAGCAAGCAGGTACCCTGGTGGAAGTGCTTGTAGATGAAGGGGATACCGTCGCTGCCGGAGCACCTCTAGCTCGGTTAGATACCCGCAGCCTGCAAGCTCAACGTCAGCAGATTGAGGCCCAACGTCGTCAGGCTCAGGCTCGATTTGAAGAATTAGAACGCGGTCCCCGTCAGGAAGATATTGCCGCTGCCGCTGCTGCTGTTCAAGACTTGCAAGCTCAGCTTGACCTAGCGCGGTTACAGCAGGTGCGCCGTGAGAATCTCTATATTCAAGGTGCAATTTCTTTAGAAGAACGAGATGAGGCCACATTTGGTGCCGATGCCTTAGAAAGTCGTCTTAATCAGGCCAAAAGTCAGTTAGATGAGCTAAACACAGGTACTCGGGTGGAACAAGTCAGCGCTCAGGATGCCCAGGTAGACCAAATTGAGGCCAGTTTGAAAAATTTAGATGTCTCCATTGCTAAAAGCGTTATCTACGCTCCTTTTGATGGTCGTGTCTCTCTGAGGCTTATGGATGAAGGTGTCGTTGTCAGCCCAGGTCAAACCATTATGCGTCTGGTGGAAGGCAATGCTTTGGAGGCTCGTATTGGAGTACCTCGCCAGATGGCAAGTCGTATTAATAGCGGCGACGTTCAGACAGTTGAAGTTGATGGTGCATCGTTTGAGGGTAGAGTTACTGCACTGTTGCCAGAGCTTGATGATGCTAGCCAGACGGTCACTGTGGTAATGGCTTTGCCACCGGCAGCACAGCCAACAATTGGTGCAACTGCACGACTGGAGTTGCAAGATCAACAGAATGAAATTGGCTACTGGTTACCAACCAGTGCTCTTGTTGCTGGAGAGCGAGGATTGTGGTCGGCCTATGTATTGGATGAGGCGGAAAGTGACATTGGTGAGAATCTTTATGAGGTGAGTCGTCGAGAGGTGGAGGTGCTGTATACGGAAAGTGATCGGGCTTTTGTGCGGGGGCTTCTACAGCCAGGGGAAGAGATTATTACCAGTGGTACGCATCGGCTGGTGCCAGGGCAGTTGGTGAAGAATTAGGAGCGTGAAAATTGGTCAATAGCGGTGGGGGTTGCTCAGGGCTTTCCTCCCTGAAACCCTTCCTTTCGTGGGGGCCTCCACTCCCCCACCGCTAACCAAGCTATTTTCCTATACAAAGTCTTGACTAAGAACTGCTTTTTCTCTTGACCTAATTATGTTTAATCTATTTTTTCGAAATCGGCAGTTACTATTTTTGACGCTAACATTAGTTATTGTCTGGGGTCTGTCTGCATTCTTATCATTACCCCGGTTGGAAGATCCTGAAATTGTTCAGCGGTCATCGACGGTGACTACCTTTTTCCCAGGGGCTAGTGCAGAACGAGTAGAGTCTTTAGTAACTGACAAAATTGAGGAAGAGCTGTCTGATATTGAAGAGGTTGAGGAGATTAGTTCGTCTTCTGGTCCTGGCATATCGGTAGTTACAGTGGAGCTGAAGGATACGGTGTCTGCTGTGGAGCCAGTATGGGCACGGGTGCGGAGTCAGATTGACGATGTGATTCCTGAGCTACCTGCTGAGGCAAGTCGGCCTGAGTATGAGGATCAAGAGGTACAGGCAAGCGCCATGATTGTGGGGCTAACGTGGGAGCTGAATGAGCCAGTTAACTATTCGATTCTGCGTCGGGTGGCAGAGGGCTTAGAAGTTGAATTAAGAAACTTGCCTGGGACGGACAGTGTAGAGCTGTTTGGTGAGCCGGATGAAGAGATTCAGGTGGAAATTAGTCAGGCTGATTTGCTGAAGTTAGGCATTAGTGCCCAAAGTTTATCACAACAGATTAGGGCTAGCGATGCGAAGATTTCTACTGGAGAGCTGCGAAGTGATGCTACTGAACTCTTGTTTGAGGTGGACAGTTCTCTGGATTCGCTGGATCGGATTCGAGAAATTCCAATTCAGGTAGGGGCAGAGGGGCAGATTGCTCAGCTAGGAGATATTGCTCAGGTAACCAAAGGAGTACAAACTCCAGTCTCTGATCTGGCATTGATCGGTGGTCAACCCGCCGTTGTAGTGGCAGCCACTGTTGAGTCTGACTACCGTGTAGACCAATGGGCACAGCAGGCCAGAAAAGTTCTCAAAATGTTTGAAGCTGATCTGTCAGATGGTCTTGGCATCAACATTGTGCTGGATCAAAGTCGGTATGTGCAACAGCGATTGAATGGGGTAATTGGCAACCTGATTGTTAGTTCTCTTTTAGTGATTGGCATCTCCCTGGTGGTGCTGGGATGGCGCTCAGCTTTGATTGTTGGCATGGCGCTACCGCTCTCTACACTGATGGTATTTGGCAGTATGAACGTGCTGGGCATTCCGCTACACCAGATGTCTGTTACAGGGTTAATTATTGCCCTGGGCTTGCTGATTGACAATGCCATTGTGGTGGTGGATGAGGTGCGGGTACACTTGCAAAGTGGCAGCCATCCTGCGATCGCGGTGGGTGAAACAGTGAAGCACCTGACAGTTCCGTTGCTGGCATCCACACTGACTACAGTGCTGGCATTTGTTCCCATTGCCACCTCTCCTGGTGGTACAGGAGAGTTTATTGGCACGATTGGCAGCACTGTAATTTTAGCGCTACTGAGTTCGTTAACTCTTTCACTAACTGTAATTGCAGCCTTAGCCGGCTTAGTCTATCGTTGGCGACCGTTACGTTCTCACTCTCAACATTGGAGTATTGGTGGCTTCTCTAATCAAACTCTCTCACGTATCTATGAGGGAAGTTTACGAGCTGTCTTTCGTCGACCTATTTTAGGTGTATTGATAGCCATGGTGCTGCCTATGGTGGGATTTGTGCAGTTTGCCAGTTTACCGCAACAGTTTTTTCCACCAACAAATCGTGACCAGTTTCAAATTGAAGTGGAACGTCCGGCATCTAGCGCGATCGCAACCACCCGCGCTCAAACCCTGGCTATCCGCAACCTGATCCAACAACATTCAGCAGTCAGCGATATCCATTGGTTTCTAGGCCAAAACGCCCCGTCTTTTTTCTATAACGTAATGGGCAGTCGTCGGAATGCATCTGAGTATGCCCAGGGAATTGTGCAGTTGGAGTCCACCGATAATCTGCGAGAGACAATTAGAACACTGCAAACTGAACTAGATAGGACATTTCCCGATGCTCAGATCCTGGTGAAACAGCTGGAGCAGGGACCACCTTTTGATGCGCCGCTTGAGGTCAGTCTCTATGGACCTGATTTGGAGCAGTTGAGGACACTGGGAAATCAGCTGCGGCTAATATTGTCTCAGCTGAATGAGGTTACCCATACTCGGGCCACGTTGACGGAGCTATCGCCAAAGCTAGCATTGAAGGTGGATGAGGCAGCAGCTAAACGAGTGGGATTGGATAATGGTGCGATCGCATCCCAACTCAGTACTCTTCTAGATGGTCAGCTCGGCGGTTCTATTCTAGAAGACACAGAAGATATTCCTGTGCGCGTACAGCTACCGGAGCAGGAGCGCGGTGACTTAGCAAGCATTACCTCTGTTGATTTACTCAGTGCTACTGGGACAACAGTTCCCTTTTCTGCCGTGGCATCAGTTAACCTACGTCCAGAACTGAGCACTATCGCTCGACGGGATGGACAGCGGGTGAATACGGTACAGGCATTTATTACGGCGGGGTCTTTGCCCAGCACTGTTTTGACTGAGTTTCAACAGGCATTGACAGAGCAGGGCTTTGAGCTACCCACGGGGTATCGTCTCAGCTATGGAGGGGAGGCTGATGCCAGAGGATCTGCTGTTGGTAATCTGTTGTCAACGGTGGGAGTTTTGGTGGTATTGATGACAGCGACACTGGTATTGTCATTTAATTCCTTTGCATTGGCTGGGTTGCTGGCAGTTGTTGCAGTGGCGGCAGTGGGTTTAGCAGCAATGGCCCTGTGGTTGTTTAACTCACTATTCGGCTTTACTGCCATTCTTGGCACGCTGGGTCTAATTGGTCTAGCGATTAATGACTCGATTGTTGTGTTAGCAGCCTTACGAAATGATCCGCTGGCACGAAAGGGAGATGCAGGCGCAACGCGACAGGTGGTGATGAGGGCAACGCGGCACGTAGTGGCGACGACGGTTACAACGATTATTGGGTTTACGCCGCTATTGCTCGATTTGACTGGGTTTTGGCCACCGTTGGCGATTGCGATCGCTGGGGGTCTAGGGGGGGCAACACTGTTGGCGTTGTATTTTATCCCGTCAGCTCATTTGTTAATTCATCGACCTAGGAAAACATTGGTTAAGGTTACAACGAGCTAAAAGGACAACAAGAATAAAACTTTGAATACAAGAGTGTCTGAGCTAGATCTCCCCTTGATAAGGCAGGATGTCGAGCATCTTTTCGAGATGTGCATATACGATAGCCCGTAGTTGGGTTGAAACATGAAACCCAACACCCCATCCAACACCTATCCCCCTCCCTTAAGCCCATCCATCGATTTTGGATGTAAAGCCCAACGATATTATGGAGTTAGTAATTGGTGAAACCTTAAGTGATCTTCAAATAACAAGGCTGCTATTACAAAGAAATACTGACTAAAGCCCGTGTGCGAGACTCCATCGTTTGAGTCGATCCCAAAGCAGCGTGAACCACCTTACCAACAGCCTCCTCACTAGACTGAGCATATCGATCTGCAAGTGTTTGATTGAACCACCTTTCAACATCAATGGTCAGCTGCTCCAACCATGGAGAGATATTGCCTATGGTTAACTGACGAAGTAAAGGATAAACAACAGTCTCCTGACGATGCTGTCCTAGATGACTGTAGCGCGTCTGAAAATAGCGTTCCACATCTAAATCCCATTTCTGTTGAAAACGCATCAGACTTTCCAGCCCCCACGCATCACTCCAACGCAACATAAAACAAGACCAATCAGCCCAATTATTGGGTTTCTGTGGAACATGGGTCACAACTGAGGCAGGTTCACAGAACATGAGCCCACCAACGCGATTCACATTGAGACAAAAATCCATATCTGCCTGAGCCCCCACCAACCTTGGGTCCAAATAGCCAATCTGAGCAAAAATCTCTCGTTTAATCAACAGACAGTTTAACTCTGCAAATTCACAGGCTCGTCTAGACAATTGAGATTTCATAGCTGTTGCTGAACAACCCACAAGAAAGGGTTGTTCATAAAGACAACGACGGGGCTGTCCATCCTGAACATCCATGAAGACCCTGGCCTCACCACCAGCTAGATGAATGCGCTCATGTAAAGGTGTACCCACACAGGTAAGGGGACAAACAACGGCTGCATCCGTCTCTTGGGAACATTGCCAAAGCCTTTCTAACCAACCATTTGAGACATGAATATCATTAGTAATAAAAACTATATAATCTGTCGTAACTTGACTTAGGCCCAGATTCCGGGCTTGATTTGGTGTAAGAAAATGCTCAGAACGTAATAACGTGAAATTATATTTAACTGCTGCTTGGGATAGGTAATTTTTAATCTGTTTGGGTGAAGCAGTATCCACATATACAAGTTCAAATGGCATTTTAGTATGCCTGTAGATACTTTCCAGAGTCTGCTGTGTACTACCAAAGCATTCGCGCGGTGAGACGACGATTGTAATCGAAGGCTTTGAGGCTGCTTGGGGTAAAGCATTGGGGTTAAAGCGTTTAGCAGTCATGGAAACCACTCAAAGTTTTCAGGCAAGGACAATAGACAGTAACTGTCAGCAATGACGGGTGGCTCTAAGCGTAGATATAGTTTATTTTTTCTCAATGGAGCATGCTTACAGCTAAACTAAAAGCATGGGTAATTCTACTCAAATATTGTAGTGGCAACCATACACATTGCTACCTCACGGACACAGAAAAAAAATAGATAAGAATGGAATGAGGTGTAATTTCTTCTAAGTCATTCAGCTATGGATAGCTGACAGGCTAATCTATCAGCATCCAACATTGAAGCTGACTAGAAGAAGAAATTAAAAGCGTTAACCGGGCTCTAGCTTAGCAAATAGCCTCAGTTATTCAGCCATAAATAGCTAACAGGCTTAACCTATCGGCATTCGAATTAAAGCTTACTGGAAGAAGACAAAAGCGTTAACTGGGCTCTAGCTTAGCAAACAGCCTAGAGGAATGTGGGGGCTTTCCAAGAAACTGTTGCTGCTGCTTTTAGTTAATAATTAGCTCTCATCTTACTCATCTAAATTATTAATTAGTTCTCATCAAGAAAACTCAGTATAAATAGGGATTTTTATAGCCTGTAGAATAATAGGAACTCAGGATTATAAATAATTTTATATTGATACATATGTAGCTTATGTAAACAAAACTCAATAAAAAACAAATAATGAAAATAGATTTTTATCTATTTATCAATGCTATCCATTCTGTCAATGGTAAACCCGACCAAACCATCACCACACACAACGCCTAAACCAAAAACATAGCGGCTGTAGTATGGCATTAAGGTCTAACTCTGTTTTTGAGAGGCAGTTTTTGTCGAACAATCGAATACTCGAACACCACAACCAAGAAAAATCTACCATTGCTGATCTGCGGTATGTTTCAACCCGCCCAATCTAGGTTGCTGGCAAGTTTTACGGGGCGATTCATCGTCTAAATCAGCAACGGCAGAGATCTCAGTTTGCCCCGTACAATTGATGGGCATGATACATCGGAGTAGGGAAGGATGTCGGCTAAACGCTATGTCATCATTGGCACAGGGGCCATTGGCGGTTATTACGGAGCACGATTACAGCAAAGCGGCTGTGATGTGAATTTTCTGTTGCGTAGCGACTATGAGCATGTAAAAAAATACGGCGTATTGGTGGAATCTGTCGATGGTGATATCACACTGCCCCAGGTAAATGCATACAATAGCCCAGCAGATATGCCACCGGTAGATGTTGTTGTTATTGCCTTAAAAACAACACAAAATCATCGCCTTACAGAGCTAATGCCACCGATGCGTAAGGGCGCAGTAATACTCACCTTACAAAATGGCCTAGGCATTGAAGAAGATATTGCCCAACTGGTGTCACCACAACAGATTATGGGAGGCCTTTGTTTTATCTGTTCTAACAAGGTCGGGTCAGGTCACATTCATCACCTGGATTACGGAAAAATTCAGCTCGGAGCCTACAGTGGGAAAAATCAACAGCGAGAACTTACAACCACGATGATGGAAATTGCCGATGACTTCCGTGGAGCAAAGATTCCCATAGATGTCACCGAAGATTTGTTTATGGCCCGTTGGCGCAAGCTAGTGTGGAACGTGCCTTATAACGGATTGTCGGTGGTGTTGGATGCGACCACGAATGAGCTGATGGCAGATGAGGCGGTTAAGGCACAGATCCACACCCTGATGACGGAGGTGATCACGGCTGCCAACACATGGGTTGACCATCTTTCTAAGCAAACTGCTTCGACTCGCCATATTCCTATAAATTGGGCCGCTGACATGCTGAATGCCACTACAAAAATGAAGCCCTATCGTACCAGCATGAAAATTGATTTTGATGAAGGGCGACCATTGGAGGTGGAGGCGATTTTAGGTAACCCGGTGAGGGCCGCGGCAGAGGTAGGGGTCAAAGTACCGGAGATGGAAAAGCTTTATAAGCAAGTGCGGGCGCTTTCAAATTGAGGCACCCTTTACATAGGTTTACACTAGTAGATAACTGGTAACTTATTCCGAAATCATCACTGTTCCATCCCATGCCCACCGTCATCAAACGCGTATCTCAAGAGCTGTTTGACAGCGTTTCCCAGGAGGCATCAGCGCTGCCTCGTTTACGGAAAAACCACAACTTGCATCAGCTACCGGACTCTGTCCAACGGTTTATCAATGTGTTACAGCCTGGCACCTATGTGCGTCCACACCGACATCTACGGGCTAAAGATAGCAATGGGTTTGAGCTATTTCTGGTGCTTCAGGGTGAGATTGGTTTTTTAATACTGAATGAGCAGGGGCAGGTGATTCAGATTGAGCGCCTATGTGCCCAGGGACCAACCTATGGTTTAGAGCTGGCGGAAGGACAGTACCACTCGCTGATCGCCCTGGCTCCAAATACGGTGATGTTTGAGATTAAGGAAGGGCCTTACGTACCAGCAGCAGATAAGGATTTTATGCAGCAGTTTCCGGCAGAGGGAACCGTTGCGGCACAGCAGCAGGTACAGGCATGGGCTGAGTTGTTTTCGGGTTAGGCCTGTACCGATGGCCCTAGGGTGACCTTGATCCTAGAAAAGATGATTTGCCGATAATGGAAAGCGCAACCTTGAATCAACTGCTAACACATATGGACCATGGTTTTGATATCGGGGTGACGCTGTTGGAGCGTACCTTGTTTTTTGGACTGTGGGGTGTGCCGCTGATTGTGCTGTGGTTGATGGCAGGGTCGGTGTATCTGACGCTGCGCATGGGGTTTATTAATGTGCGGGGGCTGCGCCATAGCCTGGCGGTACTGCGGGGTGACTATGATGACCCGCATGAGGTTGGGGAGGTGAATCACTTTCAAGCGTTGGCGACGGCGATGTCGGCAACGGTGGGGTTGGGGAATATTGCTGGAGTTGCGATCGCAATCCAACTGGGAGGCCCCGGTGCAGTCCTTTGGATGACCATAGCAGGACTACTGGGCATGACCACCAAATTTACCGAATGCACCCTGGCCCAAGAATATCGCGTTATCCAAGATGGCCAGGCATTGGGGGGCCCCATGTATTACCTCAGCCAGGGCCTGGCCGAGCGCGGGCTCAAACCCATGGGACAGTTGCTGGCAGCTACCTTCGCCATTCTTTGCATGGTTGGGGCCATCGGCGGTGGCAATATGTTTCAGGCCAACCAGTCGGGGATGGCAGTCGCTGCCCTGGGGAAACACCTGCAGTGGAGCTGGCTAAGTGAGCCTAGCGTTTACGGTATCGCTCTCGCCCTGGCGGTTGCTACTGTGATTATTGGCGGTATCCAACGCATTGCCCAGGTAGCCTCAGCCATTGTGCCAACCATGGTAGGGCTTTACCTAACTGCCGCCCTCTGGATCGTATGCCATCACCTGGGAGATATCCCCAACGCCATGGGTCAAATTTGGCATTCGGCCTGGCATCCAGTGGCCATTGAAGGGGGCATCGTCGGCGTCATGGTACAGGGTCTACAGCGAGGTGTTTTCTCCAATGGTGCAGGTACGGGTGCTGCAGCCATTGCCCACGCCACCACTAAGAATCCTGAACCCGTCCGTGAAGGTATCGTCGCCCTGATAGAGCCACTGATCGACACAGTTATTATCTGCAATCTAACCGCCTTAGTCTGCTTGCTAACAGGTGTTTATCAACCTGAAAGCATCGTCAACGGCATTGAGCTCACAACGACTGCCTTTGCCACCGAAGTGCCGATGATGACCTGGGGGCTGGCCATAATTGTTTGCCTATTTAGCTTTTCCACAATTATTTCCTGCTTTTATTATGGCGAAGCCTGTTGGCGCTACTTGTTTGGAGAGCAAGGTCTATTGACCTATAAGCTACTCTATATTTTGGGTAGCTTTTGCGGCACCATCATTGGCCTAGATACTGTGATTCGCTTTAGTGACATCATGGTCTTTGCCCTTGGTATTCCCAATATGCTGGGTCTCCTACTGCTATCCAACCAGGTAGCCCGTAGCCTAGACAAATACTGGCATACTGAACATTCCTTTCAGTCACCACCCACCACTGACCACTCATCCTCTTCTAATCCCTAACCATCTTGCCCCAATCTACAGCCCTACTTTTTACAAATAGGTGTAACCTATAGGCACTTTTGGTCAGTAGTAAATCTATAGGGCTGTAGTCGGGTAATGGGTAGTGATGTTCTAATTTTGACAGTCTATTTTTTGGTAGTGATTTATGTGCTCTACCAAATGGCACTCTCTGTAGAAAATACCCTGGAAAACAAATTAAAGGTTGACTTAAACCGTGAGGGGTTACTTGCTCAGGTTAACCAACAACTGCAACAACTTCCCGATACACAGCAAATTACGGCGGAAATCGAGGAGCTGGAGCTGAAAGGATTCAGATTACCACCGCAACTGGCCCTAACGGTCACATCTCAAAATAATGCTCAGCAAAAGCGCAAAGTGACCGTCAATGTTGGCCCCATGGGCCGCATGCCTCTGGCCATGTCACTGATGGACCTCAATGTCACTATCCGCAACACAACGAGTGATGCCCAGGTATTTATTGATTGGGACAGAAGCACGGTCAGCTCAGGAACTACACGACGAACACAGCGCGTTGTACGTGCAGGCATCCCCATTAGTGGCGACTTATCTCGATCTCAAGTATTAAGCGTAATTAACCCTGGTGAATCTTTTGTTACCAGAGTCACAGGAGAGAATTGTCTAGGCCTGGATCCAGAGACCCGCAACCTAAGACCGGGCAGACCTTTGATTGAGATGATTGAAGTAGCGGATCTGATAACAGATTTGATTGAGACCCCTGAGGACATCCAGGATCTTCCACCGATGATGGCCTATAGCTTAGGATTGATGATTGGCATCCGCCAGATCACTCACGATCAGACAAACCACACTGCTTATCTGTTGCTGCCGTTTAATTTTCAAGCTGTCTTACTTCCCGATGAAATTGCCTTTCCGCCCCTACGTTGGTTACTTAATCGCCCCCGTCCTGAAAGTGCACGAGACGCCTTAACTACATTACTTTTAGGGCGACCAAAGCTATAAGCCACCCACGATACATTTTTCAAATAAAGAAGCCTCTAGCACTTATTACTAGAGGCTTTGCTATGGGTACGACTGGCAGAATAGCCCCTGATGCTCTCATCCTCCAGGTCTATGACGTAGCCAGTGATTAAAATATTCTGATTTTGGTGGCATTGAGCTAAATTGCTGAGCTTACTGACACTAAGTTACCCATTCTCAACTATCGTCAGGATTAATCCTTTCTCGGCCAATCCGTAATGCTTCATCTAAGAGACGTTCACTCAACTGTATGCAAATGGTTGCGTAAGAGCTCTTAAAGATCTTAAAAAACTCATCCACCACCTGGTCTACAACCTCAGGTGGCAAGTTTTCAGCCTGGATAATTTCTTGAATTCTAGGATCCTCTGGTTCATGCTCAACCATGCGTCCGGCATATTGGATATTCTGTCAATTATTAGTTTGGCTTATTTATCTGACCTAGTCTAGCCTTGTTATATGGTTAAAGCGTATTGATTATGCAGTTGGCTTGCTGAGAAAAGCCACAGTTCATAGAAAAAAGCTGGCCAAACTCCTCATGTAAGACCAACCTGAGAGCTAGCATAGGTCCCTAACATCAAGCATTACCGGAAAACCCCAGCCAGATTTGGAAGATATCTTTGCACCTGATTGCCGCTTGTGGTCAGCCAGTTGTAATTGATTTCCTTAGGAGTCTGATTCGCCATGGGTATTCGTCATATAGGCCATGTGGTAGCCCTAATCCTGCCGCTGTGGATTGCCTGCAGTCTAGCCAAAGCTGAAGCCCCCGCCCCGGCCACACCAGCTACCTCCACACCAGCCGAGCTGCAACAGGTACCACCCAATGGGCTAGAAAGTCTTGATGAGCAAGGCTTCAGATATTTTCAAACCATGGGACCCTTAGAATATGCAACACGTTTAGGTGGTATCCCAGACACACCGACTTGGCGTGTAAGAGTGCGCTTGTATCCGGTTTGGCAAAATTCTGAGTTTCTTTATCACGTAAAGCTCGATCACTACAATCTATCGCCAGCACTTTATCAAGCTTTAGTAGATAGCCATGGGGTAGAGAATGTGGACCCTAGCTTAAACAGCACGACGCCACACCTAGCCATTGGATTGGAATTTTTACCTGTGATGAATATGGCTGCTGACTGGCTACCAGCCGCTACACAAATTGAGCAATCAGCGCTTGATAGGGCTACAACCTGTGGATTAGGACTAGACTGCGCAGCCATAGAAGAGCCCAACAACAGTACTTGGGCAATTGAAACAACTATGGATATGGATATTGCTCCTTGGGATAGTGATAATGAGCCGCTTTACATGCTGGTCAGAGCATTAGCCAAACAAGCAGGTTGGTTGCAAGGGGGCTGGATATTACCCAACGAAATCCCTGAAGGCATTAGTGCTGAACGCCCCTGGGTGGAAGTATTGGTAACCAATTATGCAGGCAATGGCGGTGGCTACCTAGCAACCTGGATTGAGCATGTTGCCGATGACAGCATCCGTTCTATTGTTCATCAGATCTATTACGATGCCGCCTGGATGGATGTAAGTGGTAGCGCTAGCACTGGCTATGTGTGTAGCCGAGGGAGTGATGCAGGTGCAATCAGAGCGGTCTGTCCATAAAAAGACGATTCACCTAGTGACCACCAGACACCCACCATCTACTCAAGTAGCACAGTACAGACACCTATTTTCATGGACATATGTAACAAAAATCTTAAGTCTAAAAGCGACAGCGGCTAACCAGTACTTTAAAAGCACGCAACATTCCTGAAAGTACGCCTGGCAAGCATTTTAAACAATTACCTGTCTTTGGTTTAGATGATTAAGCAGCTTCGTAACACCCTTAACCTTGGGCCTAAATGAACTTTCACATATTTTTACTTCTCAGAATATAAAATAATCCGCAAATCTTAAGATATTATTAAATCAGTGTTTTTTTGAACTCCCCAATCATGCCAGGTTTTATTAGTCATCTGGCAGTTTTTTAAGTAACTCAGTTGAGAGTTTTCGAAAATTCATTTGTATATCGATTGAGAGTCCTGTAGACGATCTTGTTTTTCGGCACAAGTGATCTTGCAAGCTGCTCAGAATCGAGCCATTCGCTAGAACACCGGAATCGATCCAAAAGAATGCCTCGAATATCTCTCTGATCTATTAACTCAGTAGAGGAATCTTTCTGCGATGCTAACTAATAACCCAGCTACCTTTAAAGACTTACCCACTTCCCCTGCAATTCTAGAACAGGGTAGGGTATCTGTCTTTATCGATGCTGCCCATGTTTTTTATGCAGCGTCAACGCTGGGCATTGAGATTGATTACAGCAAATTGATATCACAGCTTGTTCCCAACGGTCAGCTATTACGGGCTTATTTTTACACTGGCGTAGATCCCAACAACATTAAACAGCAAGGGTTTCTGCTATGGATGAAGCGCAATGGCTATCGTGTAATTACTAAAGAGATTTCAACAAAAGAGAATTCTGATGCCTCCCAGCGCTCTATTGACTTTTGCGTTGAAATAGCAACGGACATGATCACACAGTCGGCTTTTTGCGACACCGTTGTGCTAGTCAGTGGAGATGGTCGCTTTACTCGCTTACTTAACCACTTTGCCCATTCAAGCACCCGCACAGAGCTGGTTAGCCTGCAGTCCATTACGAGCGAACGCCTGCTTAGTGAAACGGATAGTGCCACTGATTTTGCAAGTTTTAAGGATGCGATCGCAAAGCGGCATGCTAACTACAAACGTGCCAGATTTAGTGCGGCCTAAACATCAGACCCCAACCATAGTTGCATTCCATCAGATTGAAACGCTTATTAAACAATACGAGTTTCCTTACCTCTAAGGAAACTCGTATATCTCTTTAACCTTTAGCAGTTTTATACTTTATAAAAATGATTTCATTTAATAGTGAGCATCTCCGTCTGATTTGGAGCATGGTGGAAACTTATAGCTATATACTGGAAGGCTTAAGTGACGAGGCTATCTGCCTATGGTTATTGAAAAAAATAAAAGATAACATTCATCTGAGCCACGATGAAACTAATGAGATCAGAGCGTACATTCGCAGCCGCAGCCACTTAATTCGTGAAGTTGCTAACAATCAACCCATTTCTGACAATGTCAGAACAAAACAGTTCTCAAATACCCATGGCAGCAAACCCATAGAGCTTCCATACAATAAAGCAATATAGGGCCGTAGGTAGTACAACAAGACTTGCCAAAAATATAACAGTCGCTTTTACCGGCCAATGACGCTGAGAAACCATTGCCTTTGAATTCTAAATCAACAGTAGAGACATACACTTTCAATAAGCAAAGCAGTTAACCGTCTCAGGCACTTACTTAACCTATTGAAAACAAACTGCAAATAGCTGATTAAGGAAAAATGCTAGCTCAAGTCGCTTCAAATCCGACATTGAGAACCTTAAAAACTCTGACTAAGCGCTAGGACCAAACACATTTATCAGAGGTGTGTACATATTTATAACTAATATCCCTCGGACTGTTAAGAGAAGCTGAAGTTCTCTTAACTTTCTGTAATACTTGTAGCAGTAGGAAAATGTATTAAGTTGTTCCGTGTAGCTCTCCCTTCGTTGCCCCCTCCAGAATGAGACAGTTTGATCCGCCACACGGTCCAGGTAGGCTCCAGCAAGACCATGAATCATTTCCTGTCCATCGCATTGGTTTGACTCAGCCCCATGGCGTGTTGATGGCACTAGCGGCATCAGACTTCACCATTACACAGCTCAGTTGTAATACCACTGACTATCTAGGTATGGAGCCCCAAACATTGCTAGGACAGTCATTCCTGGATTTGTTAGAGTCCCCGGTATCAACGCAAGCGGAACTGCTACACCACTTAGCAAACGCTACGGAGCGTCCCAGCTATATACCCATTGCTATTTCCACATCAGATGACACCAAATACTTTGATGGTCTGGTGCATCGAATGAATGAAACCATCATTCTAGAACTAGAACCAACCCGTCTATATACGGCCCAGGGTCTGGCAGTTTTACAAAGCAACGCTCAACAGGCTATTGCTCGCTTACGCGGTGTCAACGACTTAATTGATTTTCTCCAGGCAGCTGCCACTGAAATACAGACATTGACTGGCTATGACCGAGTCATGGTCTATCAGTTTGATGAAGAACAGGCTGGTGCAGTGGTTGCCGAAGTAAAGCCCGCTGAGGCGGTGTCTTACTTAGATCTGCACTATCCCGCCACAGATATCCCGACCTCAGTGCGACAGCTTTATCAAAAGAGCGCGGTGCGATTTATCCCCAATCTAACCGCCCCCCCCGTTGAACTCATTTCTACAGAGCTTGAGTCGGGTAAGGCACCATTAGATTTAAGTTATTCCATCCTCAGAGGTGTTGACCCCTGCTGCATTGAATATCATCAAAACATGGCCGTCACTGGATTACTGGTGATTGCCTTAGTCAGTAACAATCAGCTGTGGGGTCTGATTTCATGCCACCACCCCACAGAGAAGTTCCTTCCTTGTACCGTTAGAGCGGTCTGCGAGATATTAGGACAGTTTATTGCCGCTGAACTAACCAGCAAAGTTAACCAAAATGAACTCCACTATCTCAACACCCTCAAGGCAATCCAGGCTGACTTTATCTCATCCATTGCCAGCGCAACAGACTTTAAACAGGCACTGATTCATCCAGAACCAAGGCTATTAGAAGTCCTCCAGGCTCAAGGCGTCGCAGTTTGTCTCGGTGAAGATATTACGCTAATTGGTCATACCCCTGCCACGGAAGATGTGCAGGCCTTAATTAACTGGTCTATAGAAACCAAAACCACAGAAATTTTTCACACCAACTGTCTGTCTGAGGAATATCCAGCCGCCATCAATTTTAAGGACATCGCCAGTGGTCTAGTTATTCTCAAAATATCTCAACTCCGGCGTTATCTCATTCTCTGGTTTCGGCCTGAAGTTCTACAAACGGTTAATTGGGCAGGAAATCCACAAGAGTCTATCCATGAAACCGAAGATGGCAGTATTTTTCTCTGTCCTCGCACGTCATTTCAACAATGGCAAGAGACTGTACAAGCCACAGCCCTGCCCTGGAAAGCAGCAGAAATAGACAACGCCCTAGCCTTAAAAAATGCCATCGTTGGCATTGTACTGAATAAGGCTGATGAACTGGCACAAATCAATCTTGAATTGGAGCGTAGCAATCGGGAACTCGATTCGTTTGCCTATGCAGCTTCCCACGATCTCAAAGAGCCCCTGAGAGGGATTAGCAATTTTTCAAATATCCTTTTAAGACGCCATAGTCAGGCTTTAGGTGACTCTGGTGTCAAGCGACTAGAAACTTTGGTCAAGCTAGCAGAGCGCATGGATGGGTTGATTGATGCTTTGCTTAAATTTTCACGACTAGGGCAAGCTGAATTGAACTCTCAACCCATCGATCTGAATAAGCTTTTACCAACAGTTATCGATATTTTGCAAGCTGGTCGTGAAGGTAGCGGACCGCTACTCCAGATTCAGATTCCACGACCTTTACCTACAGTCAGGGCTGACCCCGTATTAATTTTGGAAGTTTTTAGCAACCTCCTTAGCAATGCTCTTAAATACACTGATAAGCCCCAGCCCATGATTGAAATTGGCTATTTAGTTGAGCATGAGCAGCAGCTTGACAGTCAAGACAAAATCACCATCGCGCCCAATACATGCGTACTTTACGTTAAAGATGATGGCATTGGCATTCAGGAACGCCATTTTCAAAACATATTTCGGCTATTCAAGCGCCTCCATGAACGTGATAGTTACGGTGGTGGAACAGGGGTGGGATTAACGATTGCGAAGAAAATCATCGAACGCCATGGTGGGCACATTTGGGTGGCATCTAACTATGGTCAAGGGACTACCTTTTACTTCGTGCTAAACTGTGAAGAAAAATAATAAACTCTAACGAAAAATTAAATCTTTCTTAAGTTTATGCCCGACAATAGCACAACGCCTCTATTAGTCATTGAAGATAGCGATGAAGACTTTGAAGTCCTACAGATCTTCATGGAAGATCTGGCTGTTGCCAATCCTATCTATCGCTGCACCACCGGGGATAAAGCTCTAGATTTTTTGTATCGAAACCTGGATCAAGAAGCCCCTGAAAATACAGCACGTCCCTCCATGATTTTGCTGGATCTAAATCTTCCTGGAACCGACGGTAGAGAAGTATTAGAACGGCTAAAGCAAGATGATCAGTTTCGTGAAATTCCGATCGTTATTTTTACAACCAATTCTGATCCAAGGGATATTAAATTTTGCTATAGAAAGGGAGCAAATGGGTATCTAATAAAACCGGTTGGGACAGAAAAATTTGAGAAAGCAATTCAAGCCTTTGTAAACTATTGGTTGCATACAAATACTCCCCCTGATTGGGTTGAATTAACTGGGATAAATTAGGGATATATCAAGCTTAAAAATCAAAGTCAGACAAATGGGTATAGCGGACTGAAAGTCAGATTGCGCATGAATTCACTGCCTTACAAGGTAGGCAATCTTCTAGATGATCAAAGTCTGCACATTTACATTTTGATTAGGGCACTTGCAAACCTTTCTAAAGCAGATTTTAGATCAGCCCCGGACACGTTATTAACTTTTGTATACTGTCTTTTATATTTTATTAACAATTAAAATATGGTGGCACGCTGTTATTTGAGATGCCCCATTATGTTATATGCCTGTAGCTCACACTTTACTCATCGTTGATGATTGCGCAGAGGATAGGGAAGTCTATCGTGAATATCTTTCTTGCGATCCTCATAATACCTATGAGTTTTGCGAAGCTGGTTTAGCCGAGGTGGCTCTAGAACTCTCTTTAAAGCAGCAGTTTGATGTTGTGTTGCTAGATTTCTATATGCCCGATATGACTGGGTTAGAGTTTCTCAGTCAGTTACAAAAACACCAACGCAAAATTCATTCTCCCATCATCATGCTGACAGGTCAGGGGAATGAGGAGCTGGCTGTGCAAGCAATGAAGAATGGTGTGCAAGATTATTTAGGGAAGCACCATCTGCAACCAGAGATATTACAACGCACGGTTAGAAGCGTTATTCAACAATCTCATCTCCATGTTGCTCTGCACAAAACCCGTGAGCAGCAACGGCTAATCGCCACTACCGCGTTACGTATTCGGCAATCGCTAGACCTTGAGCAAATTTTGGATACGGCAGTAGCAGAAGTACAGCAGCTGTTGGAATGTGACCATGTGGCGGTTTATCAATGTGACTTGCAGAAGACACCCACCATCAAGGCCGAGTTGGGAACACGCGATCAGCCCTCCTCCTCTTTCAATGCACCAGCCCAGCTTAATGACCAGAATACTGATAGTCCGCCCAGGCCTAACTATCGAGAACTGAGTGCCCCCATTGTCATCAACTCACCACAGTCACTTCAAAATCAGATTTGGGGATATTTAGTAGCTAATCAACATTCTAAAACAACGGATTGGCAACCTGAAGAACATAATATTCTCAATGAATTAGCGGTACAACTTGCGATCGCCATCCAACAATCTGAACTCCTATCCCAAACCCAGATAGCATTAGCAAAAGCCCAAGAACTGAACCACTTTAAATCCCAAATCTTAGCTACGGTTTCCCACGAATACCGATCTCCTCTGGCAGTTATTCTCGGTGCTGCTTCTACCCTTGACCGCCATAGCGAACGTTTAGATACATCACAGCAGACCCGCTTTCTGAGCATGATTCAGGATAAGGCCAAACACATGACCCGACTTGTGGACAACATGCTGATGATGCATCAGTGTGAGCTTGATCAAGCCCGATTTGAGGCTGCTCCCATGAATATTCTGCAGTTTGTTGCAGATATTGTTGAAGAACATCGAGAAACAAGCCAAAACCATGAGTTAATTCTGCAAATAACCGGCAAAACCAATGGTTTTTGGGGAGACCAGGGCATGCTACGCATAGCCATCGACAATCTCCTCTCCAATGCCATTAAGTTTTCTCCCGATGGAGGCCGCATCGAAATTCATTTGCTGGGAGAATACACCACAATTACGCTCTCCGTCAAAGACTTTGGCATTGGCATTCCCAGTGCCGATCAGCCCCATTTGTTTCAGTCCTTTAGCCGGGCCAGCAACGCTAGTGACATTCAAGGCATTGGCTTAGGGTTGTCGATTACTAAAGCCTGTATTGACCTACATGAGGGCAATCTTGATTTAGAAAGCGAGGAAGGCTGCGGGACTAAAGTGTTTTTCACATTACCCAAACAACCCCAGGCTGCTAAAAATATTTACCAAGGGGATTAAGATCAGGGCAACCCTACCAGACATAGATAAGGCAAGGGCCTGCTTACCACATATAGACGCCACACTGCAATTAGTCACGATTAATCAAGGGCAACGATGCGTAGTAGCTCACCTAAGTTGGCATGCGATACCCCATCCCCCGTACAGTTTCAATCAGGCCACTGCCTAGTTTTTTACGTAGGTAACCGACATAGACATCCACCACGTTAGAACCGGGGGAATAATCATAGCCCCATACCCGATCCAAGAGCTGCTCACGGCTAAGCACTTGCCCCGGATGACTCATAAAGGTTTCTATCAAAGTAAATTCGCGGGCTGATAATTCAATGGCCTTCTCACCCACATGTACCAACCGTGTACGTAGATTTAGCACAATATTCTGGTGTCTAAGGATAAACTTCTTTTCAGGTTTAGAGCTGGCTGCACGCAACCGCGCCCGCACACGAGCTAAGAGTTCCTCAAAGCGAAATGGTTTGGTAACATAGTCATCCGCCCCCGATTCAAAGCCTGTGATCTTATCGGCAATGTCATCACGGGCGGTCAAAATTATAATCGGGCTCTGGCAGCCCTGGCCACGCAACTCGGTCAGGACTGACAAACCATCTTTACCCGGCAGCCCTAAGTCCAACACAATCAGCTCAAATTCGCCATCCAACGCATAGGCAACGGCTTCAAGACCTGTAGTTGCTACTGTCGTTATAAATCCATTGGCCTGTAGCCCCTTATCCAAAAATTCAGCTACTCGCACCTCATCTTCAACAATCAAAATCCGGTTCATTGTTCACATTTCCTTGTTCACAGTTCCTTACGAGGCTATAAGACAGAAATCGGTTGAGACAGATCTATGGGTAAACGCAGAGTAAATACTGAGCCTAAACCAGGCTGACTGGATACCCCCACCTCACCACAGTGGGCTTCAACGATTGCCTGTACAATCGCTAGCCCTAATCCTGACCCCTCTGACTTACGCTGGGTATATTGCACCCGCGCAAAGCGATTAAAGACACGAGATTGTTCTGCCTCAGGAATACCTTCCCCTGTATCTTTAACCCAAAGTTCCACTTGATTGCCAGCTTGACGGCAACCAAGCTCAATGGAATCTCCTGGTTGAGTGTGCTGAGCCGCATTGTTCAGTAAATTGAGCAGGGCCCCTGTCAACCGTTGAGAATCAGCAACAATACGTACACGGGTTTTAACAACCAGTTTCCAATCTCGCTCCGCTAAGGTTTGAGCTTTAGTAAAAATGTCCTGACAAAAACTAGCCATATCTAACGTCTCTAAATGAAGAAACTGAGGGTGTTCAGACTTAACAATCAGAATTAGGTCGTTGACCAAACGTCCCATCCGATCCAATTCATCCAGGACTAGATCAACGGTTTCAGCCTGTTCTTCAGGATCATCTCCCATCAGCTCCAAATGCCCCTGTATGATAGTGATCGGGGTGCGTAACTCATGGCCCGCATCATTGATAAAATCACGCTGAGTTCTAAACGATGCCTGCAAGCGGTCCATCATTGAGTTAAATGTCTTTGCTAGCTGGGCGAATTCTCCCGTGCCAGTGACCTGAATACGGCCACTCAAGTCAGTTTCATTGATATTATGAGCCGTCTTGGCCAACTCTTGCACCGGTCGCAACAGTCGACCTGTTGCCACCCAAGCCAGGCACAGTGACAACAGAATTAGGATGCCAGCAACTTCCATAAACACAACTATCCCGGCCAAAGCTTCACCTCTTTCCCCTGCCGAGAGGTGAACAATCACAAACTGGCCCTGTAAAGTACCATCAACTGTTATAGGTTCTACTACATAGAGAGCGTTACCCGCTTCTGGATCCCCTGTATCCTTCTGCCCTTGGGTACTCTCATCAAGTTGAATCCATTTTTCAAATAGCTCTGACTCTGTGTATATCACAGAAGGCAGAGCCGGTGGATTCGACCGATAAACTTTATCCTCTAAAATAGCGATGAGAAAATTATCGTCTTCTGGCAGTGTATTCGTTATGTAGTCATCCAGAGCCTGCTGGAGGGATTCGTAAGATAGATCGGTCGACTGTGCCCATTCAGCATAGACATCATCAAATTCTTCAACCTCTTCCAAAAGATCTTCCTTGACACGTTCGTCAACAGCTCGAAACAGCAATATCCTAAAAATAGGAACAGACAAACAGACAGCCACTAGCATCAAGATCACATAAATCAGAAAGATTCTGGTCCGTGCTTCCTTAAATAAACCGAATAATTTAAAGCGCTGCATCCTACAAACGTATACGGATAATACTTAGTTCAATTGTGAGGGAAAACATCCGTGATTTTCAGTATTTTCTGTGAAAATCATCCAGAACTGCTCAAAAAGTAAGGTTGTCTGTTTAACAAAGCCATCAAAGTTGTGACATTTCAAAAACTGACCACAGTTGATATAAAATTAGCCCTAAGAAGGATATTTCAATATAAAATTCCGTTCATTTTCCTCGATTAAGCGGCGTTTTAAAAAACCTTTGATGAATGCTTAAAAAGATTCAGTTTAGATAGGGAAGTCTTACATAGAGTCAGTTTGCAGGAAACCTAAGTTTTTTAATTAATGTCAGCTTATCATTTTCATATTTTTACCGTTGGTAGCTGAGATAACTCCCCAGCAATTTAAACAGGCTATCGAGCGAATTACTTAATGAAATTTTCATGAGAATTTTCTAACGATCACTTCATTGAGAATTTAATCAGCCTGACGACAGTAGTTTTATCGGTTCAAGAGCAACTACTGGAGAATGATGCCATGCGTGTATCTGTCATTGGGACTGGCTATGTTGGCCTGGTAACTGGAGCCTGTCTAGCACACATCGGTCACGAAGTCGTGTGCGTAGATAACAATGCTGAAAAAGTTGCCATGTTGCAGGCGGGTCAGTCGCCTATTTATGAACCTGGGCTTACCGATATCATGGACTCAGAGCAGCTGTCATTTACGACTGATTTAGCTGCTGGTGTGAGCCATGGCGAGGTGATTTTTATCGCTGTCGGTACACCACCGTTACCCACAGGAGAAAGCGATACTCGCTATGTAGAAGCTGTGGCACGGGGGATTGGTCAGCATATTGGTAACAACTATAAAGTCATTGTCAATAAGTCTACAGTGCCTGTTGGTTCTGGTGATTGGGTATGTCGACTCATTTTAGATGAGTTGGAAGATCGCGACGCTCAGGCCAATTTCGAAGTTGTGAGCAATCCTGAATTTCTGAGGGAAGGATCTGCCGTTTATGACACCTTTAATCCAGATCGGATTGTTTTGGGAGGACATTCTCCCAAGGCCATTGAACGTATGCGACAGCTGTATGCACCCATTATTCACCGACAGTTTGCAGTGGATACCACCTTACCTGCGGTGCCAGTGGTCGTTACCGATCTGGCCTCTGCTGAGACAATTAAATACGCCGCTAACGCCTTTTTAGCTACAAAAATCAGCTTTATCAATGAAATTGCTAATATTTGCGATCGCATCGGTGCTGATGTCACCCAGGTGGCCCAGGGCATTGGCCTCGACAGTCGCATCGGTGGCAAATTTTTACAGGCAGGGATCGGCTGGGGCGGCTCCTGTTTTCCGAAAGACGTATCAGCCCTAATGCACATCGCCCAGGACTACGGGGTAGATACAACTCTATTGGATGCCACCATTGCCACCAATCGGCGTCAGCGACTACAGGTGGTCTATCAGCTCCAAAAAACCCTAAAAATTCTCAAGGGTAAAACCATTGGTCTATTGGGTCTCACCTTTAAGCCCAACACGGACGATCTGCGAGATGCGCCAGCCCTCGACATTATTGTTGAGCTGAAACGGCTAGGTGCCAAAGTAAAGGCCTATGACCCCATTATCGAAGAAATCTCTGCCCCCGTCATCCTGGTGGATACACCAACAGCATTGGCCTATAACTGCGACGCCCTGGTTCTAGTCACCGACTGGAATGAGTTTCAACACCTGGACTACAGCGATTTAGCCCGTCGTATGAAACACCCAATTTTGATCGATGGTCGCAATTGTCTTAACCCACAACAGCTGCAACAGTCAGGTTTCTACTACCAAGCGATTGGTCGACCCAGTGCCGGTCAGTTGCTGTGGCCCACTGTTCGCCATTCTGTTCTTGCTGCCTAGGTTCGGATACCCTAAGGAGATCCTGACATGAGATTGATGGTCTATTCCCATGATGCCTTTGGGTTAGGCAACATTCGCCGCATGCTAACAATCTGTGAGTATTTGCTACGAACCTTGCCTAATATTTCCATATTAGTGGTGTCAGGTTCCCCCGCCCTGCACACCCTGAGACTACCTGAAGGTCTAGATTATATTAAATTGCCCTGTCTGGGGCGCAACACCTCCGGTCAGCTAGAGGCCAGATATCTTAAGAGTATGCCAGAGACATTGGTGCGGTTGCGATCTCACCTAATTCTCACCGCTGTAGTACATTTTCAACCGGATGTGTTGCTCATTGACAAAAAACCTCTGGGCCTACGCAATGAACTCAAAGAAACCCTCAACCATCTGAACCGTCATGGCCCCAACACCAAACGAGTGTTACTACTCAGAGATATCCTGGATACTCCTGCTGCCACAATTCAACAATGGCAAGTCAACAACTATTACCAGTTAACCCAACAACATTATGACCAAATATGGATTGTAGGCACACCCGAGATTTTCAATCTACCTGATGAGTATAATTTTCCGCTACCGTTACGGCGCAAAGTTAGATTCTGTGGCTATCTCAGCCGTGGCTGTGGCCGCACATCCCAAACTGTCCTTCGCCAGCAGTTAAAGATTCACCCTCAGGAAAAACTGGTGGTGGTCACCCCTGGTGGTGGTGGCGATGGGCATCACCTGATCCAAACCTATTTGGCAAGCATGGACCAACAACTAAAAGCGGCTCAACCCATCCCAAAAACGGTGATAATTTCAGGTCCAGAGATGCCCACTGAAGAACAGCAACAGCTACAGACTCAAGTGGCCGCTTATTCTCAAATTCGTCTCCTCGAATTTAGCGATGACCTGATTAGCTATCTCAATGCCGCCGACGCCATCGTTGCCATGGCCGGGTACAACACCACCTGCGAGATTCTCTCTTTACGCAAACCTGCCGTTGTTGTACCTCGTACTCGTCCCGTTCAAGAACAGTGGATGCGGGCCAAACGCTTTGCCGATAGCGGCCTTCTATACGCCATTCATCCCCAACGACTCACCCCCCAACAGTTATCCCAAACCTTACATCGGGCACTGACCATCAAACCCCATGCCATCAACAGCTTTCGCCTAGATGGCCTGCCTCGCATCGCCCAACTCATGCATGATCTCATGGCTTGTGCCGTCCGTCCATCCAACCGTGATTTAGCAGAACTATCATGCGCCCTTTAATTGGCTTTTTATTAAAAACCTACCCCAAACTGTCTGAGACCTTTATTCTGAATGAGATTCTAGAGTTAGAAAGGCAAGGCCTTAACCTACACATATTCTCCTTAAGACAACCACCAGAGCGATGCACCCATCCCGGTGTAGCCACCGTCAAAGCACCAATCACCTATCTGCCATCATTGCTGCCGGAGTTTGACCCAGCCCAAGAAAAAAAGCTTCTGGACGCCCATCTCGACTTATTCCACCAGGATGGCAGCACCTATTTAAAGGCCCTAAAGTTTTATATGAGTCGTCCTGAGAAACGCCGGTTCCACGAGTTTTTACAAGGCGGCTACTTGGCCTGGAAGCTAAAAACACTAGGCATTACTCACCTCCATGCTCACTTTGCCAATGTGCCCACAGCCACAGCAGAAATTGCCCAGGCATTCACCGGACTCTCCTACAGCATTACGGCCCATGCCAAAGACATTTACTTAAGCAACCATGATGCCCTGAACCGGCGCATGGCCAAAGCGGAATTTGTGCTCACCTGTACCGACTATAACCGTCACTATCTTGAACAGATTTCCACATCTCGCACTCCTATTCACCTGGCTTATCATGGTTTAGATGTAGGCCGCTTTACTCCTGCACCAAAAACTCAAACGTCTGATGTGCCTTTAATCTTGAGTGTTGGTCGTTTTTGTGAGAAAAAGGGTTTTCCCTATTTATTAAAGGCCTGCCATATACTTAAACAGGTGGGACTATCTTTTCGCTGTGTCATTGTTGGCTACGGTCCCCTAGAGAATTCTATTCGACAACAAATTAACGATCTAGAACTCAACGAGCACGTTACCCTAGTCGGCAAACTGACCCAGGACCAGCTAATTGAGTATTACCAACAGGCAGCTATGTTTGTGCTCCCTTGCCTGGTCACCGATGACGGTGACCGCGATGGTATTCCTAACGTTCTTTTAGAGGCCATGTCCATGGAATTACCCGTGGTCTCGACTAATATCTCAGGTATTTCTGAGCTGGTGCAGTCTAATGAAAATGGTGTGCTGGTGCCGGAAAAGGATGCCCTATCTTTAGCACAGGCTTTGGAGGCTCTTGTGCGACAGCCAGAACTGAGAACAACTTTAGGCAAAGCCGGGCGTCTTACGGTGTTAAATAAGTTTGGCCTTAGTCGCAATGTGGGCGCAGTTAAAGATTGGTTACTACAGGCTATTAAGGAACCCATGAGACCACAAATTCAAGCCAGTGTATTAGGGGATTTACTCAAGCTGGCTGCTTCCTAAGGTCGTGACGCACTGAACAACGTGCCACCCTATACTCTCCTCTCTTAGGAGAGGAGAGTCGCGACATTAAAACCACTTCCCAGGAAGAGAATATCTTCGAGATTTATCTACGTCAATACTCTGTTCTGCGAGGGACTATGCTATGAAGACTTTACTTTTTTACTGTCAACACATTCTCGGTATCGGTCACCTGATCCGCAGTATGGCTATTGCCCATGGCTTGACTAAGGATTTCAAAGTTTACTTTGTCAATGGTGGGGAGGTCATTCAGGACTTTCCTGTACCGGCAGGCGTTGAAGTGATTAATTTACCTGCCATTAAAACCGATGCAAATTTTCGGGAACTACAGGTACCTGATGGGTTTACCGATGTCGAGTCCACATTGGAATATCGTCGTGATCGGTTGTTGGAGGTTTGCGATCGCATCCGCCCCGCCGTCGTCATGGTAGAACTATTCCCCTTTGGTCGTCGGCGTTTTTCTACCGAGTTAATTCCGCTGTTAGAGCGCGCTAAAGACCACGGCGCTAAAATCACCTGTAGCCTCCGAGACATTGTTGTTACCAAGCAAGATCAGGAGCGTCATGAAGCTAAAGTATGCAAACTGATGAATCGGTATTTTGACCAGCTGCTGATCCATGGCGACCCAGAGTTTTTACCCCTAGAAAACAGTTTTTCTAGGGTGAACGATCTTGACTGTGAGGTTCACTATACCGGTTACGTAGTTCCCGATGTAGATCGACAATTTACCCAAAAAACAGCATCCGATCCACCGATGATCCTGGCTAGCGTTGGTGGTGGGCGCTTTGGCCATGAGCTTCTACAGTGTGTGGCCGAAGCCAGTCAGTTGTTAGAAAACAAGATCCCTCACCACATTCAAATGTTTACAGGGCCATTTTCACCAGATGACGTCTATAAACGTTTACAGACAATTGCAGCCAATCGCTCAAATCTAACCGTACAGCGTTATACACCCGATCTTCTCAGCTACATGGCTAAGGCCGATTTATCCATTAGCATGGCAGGCTACAACACTACCCTCAACATTTTGCAGACAGGGGTGCGGGCCATGCAGCTACCGTTTACCGGTAATGACGACCAGGAACAACGGCTGCGGTCTAGCCGTTTAGAAGATCTGGGCATTGTCAACGTCATTAATCCTGACGATTTGGATCCTATTTTCTTCTCCCTTAAGGTGATGAAAGCGTTGAGTGCCAGTCCCAGCCATCAACACTTCTGTCTTCGTGGGGTGGAGATGACGGCTGCTCGCGTTAAGGCACTAATCAAAGAAGAGATTTTGGTTTGAGCTAACCCCATCCTCTACAACAAGCATCAGTCTTTGCCCCTGAGTGTTGAGTTTAGCTCCCAGCTCAACACTCAAAATCCAAAACTCTTAACTCTTAACCTCCTACAATCCATGGCACAGTCTAAAATTTGTATTACCACCTTAGAATTCCCCCCCGATGTTGGTGGCGTTGGCGAGTCAGTGGCCCGTATTGCCAATTTGCTTCAGGATATCGGCTATGAGGTTCACGTTGCTGTTTTTCATTCCAAACAGCGTAAGGCCGAAGGCTATTGTCGCTCAGACTGTGACACTACCGAGCAAAATGGCATTCAGGTACACCGACTGACTCCAGCTAGTCGCTCAAATACACCCATTTTGCAGGACTATCGCAGCGACGTTTACTTTCAACTGAAACAGCTGCATCGTCAGCATCAGTTCAACCTGTTCCACGCTTTTTTCATTAATGAAACTGGCTTTATCACTACGTTGTTGGCCAAGGAAGAAGGCATACCCATCATCAACAGCGTGCGCGGCAGCGACTTACACAAGCACGTATTTAGCCCCAAACAACATGGTCAGATTGGCTGGATTTTAGAAAATTCAGACTGGGTCACCTTTGTCAGTCGAGATTTACAACGACGGGGTCAGGTGCTTGTCCCTGCCCTTAAGGGGAAATCCAGTGCCTTCTGGAACTCAATTCAGCCTGTAGAGTTTTCAAACCTACCTAAACCACCCCTAGCCGATCGGCTCACCGGCTTAGTCATTGGCTCAGTGGGTCGATTCCGCGATAAGAAAGGGTTGGAATATCTGTTAGACGCTTGTGCAGATCTGAAACAATCCATGCCGATAACACTGTTACTGGTGGGCGACTTTGCAGAGCGAGAACGTCCCTACTGGGAAGCCGCTATTCGCGAAAGTGGCATGGCGGACAACACCGTGCTTACAGGAATGGTTCCTCGGACTGAAGGCATGGCCTACCTGCAATATATGGACGTATACGCTGTACCTTCTCTCCACGATGGCTGCCCCAATGCTCTGCTGGAGGCCATGCTGGCTGGTCGCGCCATTGTCGGTACCAGTGTTGACGCCATTGGCGAGATTTTAGATCATATCTACAATGGCTTAGTTGTAACTCCAGGCTCTAGTGCTGAACTTAAAGATGCCATTCTCATACTGGCTCAGTCTCCAGAGTTACGACAGCGCTTTGGAAAAGCGGCTCAAGCCACCGTCCGCCAGCAACTCTCTCCCATGGTTGAACAAAGAAATTGGGCCAAGGTCTACCGCCAGGTCTTGACCCAACCCCTCACCGTTCTTGCATCTTAGCTTTAGGAGATTAATGATGACTTCTACGATCACAACAGAAACCTCCACCGTATCTAACATTACTCAACCCGCAATTACAATTGTGGTTGTACCCCGTGAGCGGTTTAGCTACAGCCAACAGTCTTTAGAGAGTATCTACCAATACACAAATCTGCCGTTTGAGCTGGTTTATGTAGATGGGGGTTCTCCTAAATATGTCCAGCAGTATCTAAGCCAGGCATCGGAGGACAAAGGTTTTACCCTGGTGCGCACCGAACGTTTTCTATCCCCTAATCAAGCGCGTAACCTGGGGCTAAGCTATGTCAAAACCGACTATGTGCTCTTTATCGACAATGATGTTCATGTGTCCCATGGCTGGCTACAGCAGCTGTGGCAGTGTGCCCAAGAGACTGATGCAACTGTTGTTTGTCCGTTAACCTGTATTGGCAAGCCGCTACACCAGAAAATCCATCTAGCCGGCGGTGAAGCCAGAATCTTTACTGACCTGAAGGGTGATAAGACCCATCGTCGGGTGCATGAAAAACATTATTTTGTGAATCGTGCCGTCGCTGACGTGGAAGAGCAGTTGCACCGTCGGTCTTGTGAGTTTGCAGAGTTTCACTGCATGTTGGTTAAACGATCTGTTTTTGACCAGATTGGGGTATTGGATGAAAAACTCCTCAACACCCGGGAGCACATTGACTTTTGCCTGAATGTCAGTCAAACAGGTGGGCGCATTTATTGTGAGCCAGCGTCAGTCGTGACCTATGTGCCTGATATTCTCTATCGCTGGTCGGATCTGGCATTCTTTATGCTGCGCTGGAGCGATGAGTGGGAAGTGAAAAGTCTCAAACGGTTCCGCAAGAAGTGGAATTTGGATAAGGACAAGTATTTTAAGAAACGATACAAGCGTTTGGGACACCGTCGACATCATGCGTTTTTGCGTCCGTTGGTTCGAAAGTTCACGTTTGGGAAAACGATTCCTTGGCTAGAAAAGCTGGTTATTCAGCTAGAGAGACAGTTGAATCGCATGCTCACCAGTCGATATCAACGCTTGTATGGAACAAATACTCAGGTGCAAGGTACACAGACCATGAGTAAGATGCCTGGATAAACACAACATTGTCTCCGTAGGGGTGCACCACAGTGCCCCCTTCGAAACACAGGCCAATGGTCAATATGTTGAAGGGCGCATGGCCATGCGCCCCTACAAGGCCATCTTTAATTTGAACAAATTATTTAATCCATATTCCCCATAACGGGAAGTTCCCCAATCCTAGCATTATGGCTAAACAAAAATCCTTTAGGTCATCCTTACCCGGTTTGAAACGCATAGCCCAACGCTTTTGGCCCCACATCTGTAAACAGGCTCACCTACTCACAGGCGCATTCTTTGCCCTGCTGGCAGAAACAGGTCTGCGCTTGCTGGAGCCCTGGCCCCTAAAGCTGATGTTTGATCGGGTCATTTTACCTACTGGCTTTAATATTCATGGTCACAACATTGAAGCTCTGGAAGGAATTTCACCACTGTTAATACTCACAGGCCTTGCCGCTGCCCTAATTGTGATCTCAGCAGCGCGAGGGGCTGCCGCCTACTTTAGTACTGTTGGCATGGCCGTAGCCGCCACCCATGTGATGACCGACATCCGCGGACAGCTCTATAGCCATATCCAAGCGCTCTCACTGTCGTTCCATAGTCGTGCCAAAAGTGGTGACCTGATCACCCGTGTCACCTACGATATCGAACGTCTGCGGGAAGTGACCGTGGTGGCTGCACTCCCATTGATCACACATTTTCTCACCTTAATTGGCATGGTGGGTGTGATGTTTTGGCTGAACTGGGAATTGGCGCTGATTGCGATCGCAATCCTCCCTCTCTTTATCCTCACCACCACCACCATGTCAAAAAAAATCCACAAGGTGGCACGCACCCAGCGTAAACGGGAAGGAGCCATGGCCGCATCTGCAGCGGAAGCCATTGGAGCTATTAAAGTGGTGCAAGCATTATCACTGCAAGATTTTCTGGGGAAGTCTTTTGCCAAAAACAATCGTAAAAGTCTAAAGGAAAGTGCAGAAACCCAGCGTCTGCGAGCAGGACAGGAACGTCTTGTGGAAACGCTTGTTGCCATTGTGCAAGCTCTGGTGTTGTGGCGTGGGGTACAGCTAGTGCTGACTGGCAGTGCTACACCAGGGGACCTGTTAGTGTTTATCACTTACCTTAAAGTCGCCTTTAAGCCCATGCGACAGCTAGCCAAATATACGGGTCAAATTGCGAAGGCTGTTGCCTCTGGTGAACGAGTCATTGCTTTGCTAGAGACCGAACCTGAAGTGCGTGACCTGAAAGGAGCTAAACCGGCTCCTGTCTTTCGAGGTGATGTGCACTGCAAGCATGTCACCTTTGCCTACAATCCGGAGCAGGGAATTTTGCGCAACCTCACCTTTTCAGCTCAGCCTGGAGAACAGGTTGCCATTGTCGGCCCGTCTGGGGGGGGTAAATCTACCCTCATCAGTTTGTTGCTACGGTTTTATGATCCTATTGAAGGGGGCGTTCACATCGACGGCCATGATCTCAGAGAGTACACCCTCACCTCTCTCCGCAAGCAAATTAGTATTGTGCTACAGGACAGCGTACTTTTTGCTGCCAGCGTTCGCGACAACATTGCCTACGGGGCCATTGGAGCCAGTAATGAAGAGATTGAGGCCGCAGCGCGTCTGGCCAATGCCCATGACTTTATTATGCACCTACCTGAAGGCTATGAAACCATTCTTGGAGAGCGGGGGGCCACTCTCTCCGGCGGTCAGCGACAGCGGATTGCCATTGCCAGAGCTGCCATTCGTCGAGCCCCCATTATCATCTTGGATGAGCCCACCAATGGCCTGGATAGCGCCAGCGAAAGCCTCGTTAGCGAAGCGCTAAATCGTCTCACCCAGGGTAAAACCAGTTTCTGGATTTCTCATAACCTTAGTACTGTGCAACATGCAGACCAAATTCTTTACATCGAACAAGGCTGCATTTTAGAACGGGGGACTCACCATCAGCTCATGGTCTTAGGGGGTCGCTATGCCCAAATGTATCGTTTGCAATCCGGTAGTTATTCAACAGAGAAGAGTTATGCGAACTGACGCATTCCCTAGTCGCATTATTTTAGTTCGCCATGGTCGCAGTTCTTTTAATGACCAAGGGCGCTATCAGGGCAGTTCAGATGAGGCAATACTCACCCCCAAGGGTGTGGCCACGGCCCAACAGGTGGGTGCATATCTCCGCTCCATGACCATCGACGCTGTGTATACCAGCCCCCTACTGCGGGCAAAACAAACCACAGGAGAGATTCTCAAAGCGATAGCGGATAAACGCCCTAAACCCATTACCGTGAGTCGCTATCTCCGAGAAATTGATTTGTCTGTGTGGGAAGGTCTCACCTACGACTATGTCCGGCAATACCATCGGGAGACCTATAACTGTTGGCAACAGCAGCCCCATGAGTTTAAGCTACCCGCTGATGATAGCTATCATTTTCCAGTCAAGGATCTCTATCAGCGTGCTCAAAAATTTTGGGCCCATAGTTTACATCATCACACAGGCAAAACTGTTTTAATCGTTAGCCATGGGGGCACTAATCATGCCTTAATTAGTACTGCGTTTGGGCTATCTCCTGAGCACCACCATAGCTTGCAGCAGTCTAACTGTGGCATCAGCATTTTGGAGTTCTCGGGGCAGGGGGTGCAGCTGACTCAACTGAATCAGACGACAGCGATTAAGGAGACTCTGCCTAAACTCAAAGCTGGCAAAGAAGGATTGCGACTGTTGTTACTACCAGAAGACTCACTGACCGATAAGGCCTGTCAACAAATCGCTCACCGTTTAGCAACCATCAAGTTGGACTTTTGCCTGTCGAATACGACCGGAAAGTATTGGCTACCGATGCTGTTACAGCATCATTCTCAAACAGCTCAGTTTATAGATGACCGAGATGATTTTTTGCAGGATTGGCAACAGATCTTAGCTGATGCTTTGGAGCCAGAGCAAAAACTGATTACGGGGATTGCGATCGCACCCACCAACCGTATCCAAACCCTGCTCATCCAAACCTTGGGTGGTCGTTCCTACGAAGGCGCAAAACTCTCCTTAACACCCGGTCACCTTAGCGTCATCCACTATCCCAAAAACCATCGCCCCATCGTCCAAGCCATCAACATTTAACCATCCCCTTAGAAGTAGGTCTCTCCAAGTTTATCGACTAGTATCAAAACCATGACTAAATTCAAAACTTATCTCTCGCAGATTAGATCTCAGAAATGCTATTATCGAGGCACACAGCTACAGTTCTATGGAACTTTACTTTAATCACATCCAATCAGTAAAAATACGACCACTGTAGACATATAAAAATACATACACATTTATTCTCAACAGTCTTCGAAAAATCCTATATATTCATAACGATATTTTAAATCAAGCGCGAAAGCCTTATTTTACAAGATTTCCAAAAAATACCAATTTATACTGATTTTTCTTGATGAGAATTACCTTATGATTTGGAGTAAGTAGCAAAAGAACGCTGAAATGCCCCCGCAGCAGTATCTAAGCTAGTACTCACCTAAATCAGAGATCTATATCAGTCAATGATGATGGACCTCCATGAAAGTAATCTCATGTCTACTTCATTAGATTCTTAGTCGCACCTGTCATAATTTTGACTCAGAGATGTTCGGTGCCACTACCGAAATGTTGAACTAACGTCTGTAGCTCCTTAGTTTAATCAGGGGGCTTCAATACCATCAGGAAAAAAGCATATCTGGACTCAGGTCCGCGGTCAATCGTGACCGCACTATCCCACTGTCCTCACTGCCAAATTCTGGATAGTTCCCATGACTGCTACACTTCTCTCACCGCCTGCCGTCACTGCGTTACAGCCATCCGTTACCATTGTGGTTGCCCCACGAGAACGCTTTGGCTACACGCAAAAGTCTCTGGAAAGCATCTATCAACACACAAAAATACCATTTGAGCTCATATACGTAGATGCTGGCTCCCCTAAACATATTCAAAAATATTTAGCAAGAGAAGCAGCTAAAAGAGGATTCACCCTCCTACGTTCCGATCAGTTTCTCTCACCAAATCAGGCACGTAACCTTGGTCTTAGTCAAATAACGACAGACTATGTAGTCTTTATCGATAATGATATTCATGTTTCGAGTGGCTGGTTGGAGCCTCTTTTACGTTGTGCAAAAGAAACAAATGCAGCTGCTGTCTGTCCCTTAACTTGCATCGGCAAACCACTCCATGATCGGATTCACTTTGCAGGAGGTGAGGCCAGGATTTTTATGGATGTGCAGGGCGAACAGATATGGCGGCGTCTTTATGAGAAACGTTTTTTGGTAAGTCGCTCCGCTGCCGCCATCAAGCATCAGCTTTACCGACGCGCCTGTGAGCTTGTAGAACTGCGCTGCACACTGGTTAGGCGAGATATTTTTGAACAATTAGGATGCTTAGATGAAAAACTATTGGGCACTCAAGAAGATATAGACTTTTGCCTAAGCGTTAGTCGAGCCAATGGGCAAATGTTCTGTGAACCGGCTTCAGTGGTCACCCATGTACCTGAAATTTCCTATCGTTGGTCTGATTTAGGGTACTTTATGCTGCGCTGGAGCGATATGTGGGAAGTAGAAAGTCTCATGTATTTCCAGCAAAAGTGGGCTTTGGACATGGACGAGTACTTTTTACAACGATACAGACAGCTGGGCCAACGTCGCCATCAAACATTCTTATACCCACTGCTACATCGGCTGCAAGGAAACCGCAAAGTCTCTTGGTTAGAAAACATTGTCATAAAGCTAGAACAGTGGTTGAACCAGATACTTGCAGATCGCCATGCCAAACTGCGGCACACCCCTATAAAAAAGCTAACCCCTACATCTCCCTCACCCAATCATAAGACTGTCCCTCACAAAAAATTGCATAGGTCAGTGCTTGATAGTCACAGTCATCCTACGCAACTATCTCAACCACATTTAATGCCCCATTAGACCGGTTACTTTGCCTAGGTTAGGCAGATGCAGCCTATACTGGCTTAAAAGCCCATTCAAAGGTTTACTTTACTCCTAAATAGGTAGAGATAATCCTCTATGCCTAGGAGTTTTATAAAATCTCTTTTTCAGCAACAAACGAGTGCAATTGCTCGACGTCCCATCAGTTACCATCTCTTCAAGACATACACTTGTGAACTCCACCTCTTTTTTGAGAAGATTATGACATGAAAACACAAGCTCTTGCTAAACGTGCTACAGCTACACGTCTCTCTATACCATCAGTCACGCTTATCATAGCACCACGGGAACGTTTCAGCTATATCCAACCATCACTGGAAAGCATTTACAAATACACGAAACTACCGTTTGAGCTGATATACATTGATATCGGTTCTCCAAAGCACCTGCGCCATTACTTAGCTCAATCAGCTGCTGACAAAGATTTCACTTTACTACGCACCGAGCGGTTTATTTCGCCAAATCAAGTTCGTAATCTGGGGTTAGGTCATGCAACTACAGACTATGTTCTTTTTATCGATAACGATATTCATGTCTCTCCTGGTTGGTTAGAGAAGCTTTTAGAATGTGCTCAGGAAACAGATGCTACCGTCGTCTCTCCACTTATGTGTATTGGCAAGCCATTGCATGAGCGAATTTTGATGGCTGGGGGTGAGATCAGATTTTTTGTGGAAACAGGTGACGAATTTGAGCATCGTCGTTTGTACAAAAAGTGTCATTTGGTTAATCGTTCTGTTTCTTTGATGCAACGCCAGCTACATCAGCGTGCCTGCGACTATGCAGAGTTAAGCTGTTTGCTGGTAAAGCGCAGTATCTTTCGCGACATTGGTCCCTTAGACGAAAATCTCTTGAATTCTCAGGAGCACCTTGATTTTTGTCTCAGTGTGGCCCAAGCAGGTGGCAAAATTTACTGTGAACCTGCATCAGTGGTCACCTATGTTCCTGAGATGCCCCGTCGTTGGTCGGATCTGCTCTATTTTATGCTGCGCTGGAGTGATGCTTGGGAAGCGGAAAGTCTGATTCATTTCCAAAAGAAGTGGTCTCTGGATATTGATCGGGATTTTATGCTGCGTTTTAAACATTTAGGTCAGCAGCGACATCAAATCTTGTTGTTGCCGTTGCTACGGCGGTTGACAGTGGGCTGTCGGGTACGCTGGATGGAGAAACTCGCGATTTACTTAGAGCGTTGGCTTAATCAGTATTTGACGAACCGTTATAGACGGTTGTCTAGGTGAAAGGGAGCTTGTTCTTATCAGAGCTTAGGCAACTACTCGACAACCTTCCCCTCCGGGGAGGGGCTCCGGGGTGGGGCTCCCGATTATTACTAACCACCAGCAGCCTTCTTAATTTCCTTACAAATCTCCACTAAAGCCTGATCTTGCTCAGCAGCACTAAGACTTTTCAAAGGCCGCTCCGGAGCATGCGCAGTCTGATATTCCGCTATAGCACTCTCTTCATAGAGACTAGAACTAATCGGCACCCAAATGATTTTCAGCCCTCATTCTTAGCCGCATCTAAAAGGGGAGGCAGCCCATTTTCATGGATAACGCACTCAACTGGTTCTTGCTAAGGTCTAGTGTTTGAAGACTCGTCAGCTGGACAATCTCGGGTGGTAGCGCACTCAATTGGGTCCGAATCAATTGCCCTTTATAAAGTTTCCAACCTAACTGCAATATTTCTAACTGAGTCAACTGCCCAATCTCCAGCGGCAACTCCGTCAACCCCGCCCCCGACAAATCCAACTCCGTCGCCCCAGTCCTCGCCGCTTCCTCAATCACCTCCAGCAGCTCATCCTGCGTCATACCGATCATCTCCAGAAACCATCCCCGCCTTCTACCAAACCCACACCAGCCAAGCGCTAAAACTTAATCCAAAATAAACCTTGACCAGTCAGTCTAAGTTCGCTACTCTTAAATCAAGGTCGTCAACCACCCAGACCCATGACACGCGGACCCAGCAAGCAATTTGACACCGAAATCGCCCTTAGCAAGGCCATGGACGTGTTTTGGGAGCACGGCTACGAAGCCGCTAGCCTCTCACAATTGCTCAAGCAAATGGGTATCGGCAAAAAGAGTCTGTACGACACCTTTGGCAACAAGCAATCGCTGTTTCTCAAAGCTCTGGAGCACTACGCCCATACTACGCTGCGAGATATCCGCAAACGCCTGTCAGCAGAGGGTTCTGCCCTTAACAACATCAAACAGCTACTCCTCGACTGGCAAACCATGCATGGTCGCCCTGGTAGCTGCGGCTGTATGCTCGGCACCAACATCGCCGACTTCAATACCGACGATGAAGCCATCGCCAAAGTTATGCGCGGCTACCTGCACCAGCTAGAAGACACCTTCAGCAGCGCCCTCATCCGCGCCCAAAAAGCCGGAGAGCTAAGCCCCAACAAAAACCCACGGGACCTGGCTCGCCTGCTACTTTGCACCACCCAGGGCATTGCCCTCCTGGGCAGAGTCATGGAAGACGACATCACCCTAAAAGGCGCAGTGCAATCCGCGTTGCTACTTTTAGAGGAAGAGCCCCCCTCACACTAAATCCCTCTCCCTGGGGAGAAGGGCTTTGAAGACTGAAGATCTTCTTATTTTGAATAAGATCCACGTTCTCTAACTCCCCTTCTCCCCGAGAGAGAAGGGGCTGGGGGATGAGGGGTATTTTTTTGCAAAAACCTAGACCGACCAGTCAATATTTATTCACCTTTGGAGGTATCACCATGGCACGTTTAACTAACAAAACAGCAGTTATCACTGGCGGCACCACTGGCATCGGCTTTGAAACCGCAAAGCTGTTCATTGCCGAAGGCGCACGGGTGATCATCACCGGTCGCAACCAAACCCGCCTCGATGAAGCTGTTGCTGCTCTTGGCTCCAATGTCGCTGGCATCAAAGCCGATGTCCAATCCCTCGATGAACTTGACTCTCTCGCTACCCAAGTCCAAGAAATCGTTGGCCAGTTCGACATTCTCTTTGCCAATGCAGGCATCGCCAAACGTGCCAACTTCCGCGATGTTACCGAAGCCGACTTCGACCAAGAAATTGCCATTAACTTTAAAGGCGCTTTCTTCACCGTCCAAAAACTAGAGCCCCTGATGAACAATGGCAGCAGCATTATTCTGACAACCACTATTCTCGACCAAACCGCCCTCCCTGGTGAAGGCATCTATGGAGCCTCTAAAGCCGCTGTTCGCTCTCTCGCCCGTTCCCTCAGCAGAGAACTGCTAGATCGTCAGATTCGGGTTAATGCAGTCGCCCCTGGTCCTATTGAAACGCCTATCTGGTCAAAGATGGATCTGCCTGAAGATGTTCCTGCGCAAGTGCTAGGACGTACGCCTATTGGTCGCTTTGGTAAACCTGACGAGGTTGCTAAAGCCGTTCTGTTCTTAGCCAGCGATGATTCTTCCTACATGCTCGGCGAAGAGATCCTGGTTGATGGTGGCTGGGCAACACTTTAGAACTTCAGAAATTGTCTGCACCATTAGTACTCTTGTAGCTCTTATGAGCAGCAGGACTCATTACTGCACCATTCCTAAAAAGAAACCTTATTTCAAGGCTAAACACTTGCCTCAGGCAGGGTTCTCCGAACAAAGGGGAACCGCCAGGGAGGAGGCTCGAAAACTTACGCCATCACTCGCCCTCCTCCGCCTAAGACAGCTCCCTGGCGGTAAGGGGAGGACACTCTTAGAACTTACTCCCAAAAAAGGACAATCATCATGCATTATACCCATAAAAATACCCAACAAAAAGTCTTCCTCTCTCTCTCCATATGGGCCACCACCGTCGCTATCACCGGTTATCTCGGTCTCTTCACCCACATCCCTGCCAACGGCATTGCCCTACTCGTCATCCTCAGCCTCACTATCCTAGTCGTCCTCTACTACCGCAACCCAGCACTGAACATCTATATCAACAACCTACCTCCCCGACAATTAGTCATCTTCCACCTATGGCGCATCGTCGCAGGCTTTGCCTTTCTCTCTTACGGCAGTCAAAACCTCTTGCCAGAACGCTTCGTCATCAACGCTGGCTACGGTGACTTAGCCGTCGGCTTCCTAGTCCCTATCATCCTCTTAGGCAAAGAAAGCATCCAAAAGTACATCGCGTTCCACCTGTTCGGTCAGCTTGATTTTATTCTTGCCGTTGGCACTGGGCTTACCTTCACCGTATTGCAAGTACCTCTGATGGAGAATATTGCCACTTTCCCTATTGTGCTCATTCCTTTATTTGGCGTTCCCTTGACCGGAGCAAGCAGTATTATGGCAATTGATGCGCTGCTTAGACAGCGGCGACAGATAGCTTCCCGTTAATGTGAGATTTCGGTTGGTGGCTCTTGGTATTGCAGGGCATCCACAAGGGATGCCCCTACGTAATGTGGAATTTCGGTTTGTGCTGCTAGATATCGCAGGGTAACCACAAGAGGCAGCCATACGTTTGGATTTGATATAACATCCCATATTCCCCAAGGAAAAACCATGACAGATTTCAAAACAGCGCTCATCGTCATTATCGATGGAGCCATCCTGCCACCAGGGCAACAACAATCTGCGGACAGTCCTGATCGATTTCTGGAACCGGATGAATATGCCACCAGCTACTGGCATATTCTGCAACAACACCGCAGCGCCTGGACCTGGGAAATAGAATTACGCCCCTGGGTAGAACGGTTTTAACCTAAATCAATCCCATAGATAGCCATACTACAGATCACAAATAGATCTCCAAGGACAACCATGCTAGGCTCGAAGCCTACCCATAACCCACCCCCATGAAATCCGCTAAATCCCAGGTTGCTCTACTGGCCTTGTGTCAGGCGACGGCCATGACCATTAATACGGTCTTGGTCACTGTTGCTGTTCTCATCGGCTACGCCCTCGCCACAGACAAAGCCCTGGCCACACTACCACTGGCCATACGCCAAGTTGCAATGATGGTAGCCACGATCCCAGCTTCACTACTCATGCAGAGAATTGGGCGACGCAATGGATTTCTGATGGGCAATTTTATCGGTCTGGTTGGTACGGGTGTCGGTATTTATAGTCTCGCCATTGCTAATTTTTGGCTGTTTACCCTCTCCATGACGGTGCTCGGTATCTCCGGTGGCTTTTTTGGTTACTATCGTTTTGCAGCAGCTGATGTGGCCGATCGCGCATTTCGATCGCAAGCAATTTCTTGGGTGTTAGCAGGCGGTATCATTGCAGCCATTCTGGGACCATGGTTGGCCACAGGATCACAAGGATGGTTTAACAGTGAGCTATACATCGGTGCGCTAGTGGCATTGCTGGGGCTACATGTATTCACGAGTCTTTTGTTATTAGGGTTGCAGATTCCTTCAATGACATCAGCTCACCATACCCAGAACACACGACCGCTGGCCGAGATTATGCGACAGCCTAAATTTTTGGTAGCTACCCTGGGAAGCACTGTCAGCTTCAGTGTCATGGCGTTTGTGATGACGGCTACGCCGTTGGCCATGGCAGCAGCAACCTACTCTTTTGAGCAAACGGCTTCTGTCATTCAGTGGCATGTGCTTGGCATGTTTGCTCCCTCGCTGGTGACGGGCTGGCTGATTAAGCGATTCGGCACGTTGCAAATTATCGTGACTGGAACAGTGCTAAATCTGGCTTGTATGGGGTTAAATTTATCCGGTACCAGCTTTTGGCACTTTACTATTGCCCTATTGTTACTGGGCCTAGGTTGGAATTTTATGTACGTGGGTTCCACCACCCTACTCACAGAAACCCATACACCTGAGGAGAAAGGAAAAGTTCAGGCGATCCACGACTTTATTATGTTTAGCTTTGTCGCTCTAGCTACATTCCTAGCAGGGCCAATATTTCATCGGTTTGACTGGGAACTTCTTAATCAGATGAGCTGGCCGCTGGTGCTGCTCACTCTGTTGGTGGTGCTGTGGTTACAGCAAAAGCGATTGCGCAGTCAGCATCTGGTTTAGGTCGACTTGCATGACTTTGCAACAGCCTGGGCAATTAAGGCCATGGCAGCACTCTTAAAAGTATGGCCGATCTGCTCAGTTCCTAAATATCGGGCTTGGGAAAAGCCGCCGTCAATGACCATTGTTAGTTGGGCTGCCAGGGTTTTGGGCTGGTTGAGATTGGCAGCTGTGGCTAGGGTTGTGATGCGATCGCACACACCCCTTATGCTCCAAAACCACCTGCCGCGATAAATGCTCTGCATCCGCAAACTCACTGGCCGTCAGCAAAAACGGACAGCCCTGACAGTCAGACATCTCTAGCAAATGGGCAATGAAATCCACAATGCCCACCAGCTGAGCCATGGGCTCAGGGTCACAGTTCGCTAAAAATGCCTCCAACAACTGCCAAAACTGCTGATTCCGTTGCTCCAAGTACGCCTGAATCAACGCATCCTTTGACGGAAAGTAGCGATAGAGGCTCGTCTTCGCAATTTTCGCCTCAGCAATCACCCGGTCCACACCCACCGCATGCAGCCCACATTCATAAAATACCTGAAGATGCAATAAATCCAATGCCAGCAGCCTACAAGAAAGGATTTACACCGGCTCCTGTCACCTCACAAACATAATTCAGAACAACGGGTGCCCGAGGTGCTCCATCTAACTCTGGCGGATACTGCGTTACTCTCAAATACTCACTGTCATCAGAGTTCCACTGATCTAACAGAACAATATCATAGAATAATTGTTCATCTACTGAACTGCCAGTAAACTCATACTCCCATGCCCATGGCTCACCAAATTCGTTGTAGTCAGCATAGGGACTCAGCTCGTCGCTGACCCCCAGAAATTGAGGAAAATCTCTCTCGTCACTAGTCAGAAATAATCCCCCTTGGGTGGTAAACAACTCGACATTGAGGTCTTCCAATCCCTCTTGACTGGAACAAACATAATCTACATAAAAACCCAATGGGGGCTCAAACGAATCGTACTGTGCCTGGGTAGCAGAACCAAAGAACACTAAAGCAGAGCCAACACCGATAGAAATTGTGAGTAAGGGTTTCATACTCTCCATATGCGTGCGTATGAGTAGTAATTTTGGCGTTACTGATCCTCAGAAAGTAATCCTCAGAAAGATTTAATCTGAAAAATTACGAGTTTAGGGTAAGTCTGGCAGATCGATTCATCCTCTCAAGCAGCAACGGCAGAACTTTCAATGATTAGTTACAGCCGTTGTTCATAGAGCAATAGTGCCCAGTACGCCCATAAGAATCACATTTTTTGATATTGACTGACAGTGCAATGATGAGCAGCACCGTCGGTCAAATACCTAAAGCTTAGACGCCTAAAGTTAGAAATGTTTACCAGAACACTTGACGACTTTCTAGAAAAACGGTAACAATAGATACAGAAATGAACGTTCGTGATCCATTCACTACTTCTTTTGCTAGTGAGTTGGGTCATGGAAGTAGGCAGCAGAGCTTCTATGCACTGCCATCCGAAGGAACGCACCTCAATTTCTAGACACATCACGTTGTATTGAGGAAGTTAATCCCATGACACTACATCCTGTTACTCCCCTAACCTCTGTTGAGAATAAAGGACGCCTTCTTAAGCATGCCAATCGTCAGCAATCGCGCAACCGTCAGCGCTCTATGTTGATGCGTACTATTCAGCAGGTTGCTACTGAACCAATGTAAGCGCGCTGTTTACTCTCCTCTTTTTTATTAACTCTAAAAGGTCCCTGATCAATTGATCAGGGACCTTTTATGCCGTTAAGCCTTAATTTCTGCACTGCTGAGTGAGTCGCTGATGCCGACGCTAAGATCATCGACAGGACCGATGACTGGACACGGGCGGATTGGACACTCACGATGAAGAGCACGTAGCCGATCAACCGCTATGCGGCACAGCCGAACAAACTGTTCAGGTAGAGTTTATTCACCTGGGGCTGATTCACACCATTTTGCATGAGAAAGAGAGACAGAGCGGCCTGCATCACCCGTTCCTGGCTCCACAGTTCATGGGTGCTCAAATAATCCTGCATTGATTGATGTAGCGTTTCGGGAATCTCGATCATGAGGCTGACAGTGGCTGGAGCTGTGGTCATTGGAGTCATAAAGATAACGAAATAAATGTATAGACACAACAAACTGGAGCCTAGTACAAACTCTTTGCCCAAGCGTGCCACGGAGGGCTAACGACATTTGGAACACAGGACAAAGAAGACGCAACTAGGTCGCCTGGTGCAGTGGTGTTTCATTGTGCAGGAGACCCTAGGAATTCGCAATGTCCGTCAGTTTTGGGAATGTTCTAATTCGAAATTTAGGCTGACGACACCAATAGGGTTCAGCCCATTTTTTTGTTAATTATCGTTACAAACTGAGAGCGATCCCCGGTCTTCATCATTTTCCACAAAAGGGCTGAATGCACTGAATCTTCGTCTTAATTTGTGGATAACTCCATGTGAACTGGGGAAAAGTCACGGAAAACCCTGGGGAAAACGCCTTCTATTCTTAAGAAAAATAAAGTCGCAAATTTACGCAAATAGACCTCGGTGGCATGGGACGAAAGTTGGCACTTCATAAATACGGCTCAACGCCAACCTTCGTTAATTTTTGGGGGTAGATGCCAATGACCACTGCCTAATACCTATGAAAAAAATATCCTCAGGTCAAATCGTCCAAATCAACATCTCTGACGGTGGCACTCCCAAACGCCCTATTTTCGAAGTTCAAATCACCCCAGCTGGTCTCACCGGCGATCGCCAACGCAACCTCAAATATCACGGTGGCCCAGACCGTGCCGTTTGCCTCTGGTCCGCCGATATCATCCAAACCTTACAAAACGAAGGCCACCCCATAGCACCAGGCAGCACTGGCGAAAATATCACGGTGGCTGGCCTCACGTGGGCACAACTTGAACCGAATATGCAACTTCAGCTTGGCGATACAGTTCGGCTGCTGATCACCGACTATGCCGCCCCCTGCCGCCACATTAGCCGCTACTTCAGCGATCGTCGCTACAGCCGCATTAGCCAAAAACACCATCCCGGTACCAGTCGTCTCTATGCCCGCGTTTTATCTCCGGGTCTTGTCCACGTCGGAAATAACATACAGCTCACATAAAACAATTTGCCCTGCAAGGCTGCGGCTGTCTAAGGGTCTTACCAGAACCCACTGATAAAGCCCCCCCTCGTTTGTGCCGCATTGGTTTCGGTGCATGGATAGGGCACCTTACAAGGTGTGGCATCTAATATCCCGGTGGTTGCCAACATTCTCCAATGTATTGATCTAACATTTGGGCAATGCTTAACAATTCCATCTCTCGCCAACGTTTTCCCACTAATTGAACCCCTACCGGTAGTCCTTGGGATGTTTGCCCCACGGGTATGACAACCGCCGGATGGCCACTTAAGCTAAATGGAATCGTATAGGCACCATTGGCAATACTGTGGGGATATTGTTTGCCATTGACCTCCACAACAGTCCAGGCAGGTCGATGGGTAAAGGCTGCTGTCGCCGCCACGGGCATCAGCCAGACATCCCATGGTTCTAAGGCTGCATCCAACCTAGCAATATAGTTATCGCGCTCCGTCAGGGTTTCAAAGTAACCCTTGAGGCTAGGTCGCAACAGCTCTGGCCAGAACTTGGCAAAATTACCTAATTGACGCAGGTTGCGATCGCCCTGGGTTGCCGTTCGATATAACAGTGTTAAACTGCGTCGGATCGTATACCAATCCTTAGGTTGGGCGTAGTTATTAAGATAGGCCGCCATTTGACCATACAGCGTCCATATCTCAGACAAATCAAAATCACCTGGTGACCATTGATCTGTCTGGGCTCCAGCTTCTGTTAAAGTATGTACCACCGTTTGCATCGCTGCAAGAATCTCAGCGGCTACCGGAATCTCTGGCCATTCATAAATCCACGCAATTTTTAGCTCACTGAGTTCTTTGCCAGAAGGCACATCTAAAGGCACTGGCGGAATCTCTGGGCGTCGTGGATCGGCACCTGCTAGCAAGGAGAATCCCAACCTTAAATCCTCTATGGAACGGGCAAAGCACCCTATGGTCAGCATTTGCCGCAGGCAGTGGGGCATTCCAGGTGTTTCTGGAATATGACCTGCTGTGGAAATCCTTCGCTCTGTTGGCTTTAGCCCATATACTCCACAAAAATGAGCGGGTTGACGTACCGATCCAGCAATGTCATTACCAATCTCCAGCGGCGATAATCCGGCTGCCACCGCCGCCGCACTGCCGCCTGAACTCCCTCCAGCTGTATAGTCAACATTCCAGGGATTATTCACCCGAGGGAAAAGAGAATTCGTACTTTGAAAATCTGCCGCTAGTTCCGCCAAATTAGACTTGCCCATAATTACAGCCCCAGCTGCTCTTAGACGAGCCACCACGGTGGCATCCTGCTTGGGAACATAATCTTTTAGAGGCGGATAGCCCACCGTTGTCTGGAGACCAGCAGTTTCAAAAATATCTTTTACAGTCATGGGCACACCATGCAAAGGTCCCCAATTTTCTCCTTTTGCCAGAGCATCGTCTGCTTGTTGCGCCTGTTTTCTTGCTCCCTCCGCATCCAAAGTGCAAATAGCATTCAGCCGAGGATTATATCGATTAATCTGGTCTAAATGAGCTTCTAGCAACGCTACAGCAGAGATTTTGCCGTCCCGAATCATTTTTGCCAGCTTATGGGCAGGTAGAAACACCAGATCGCTCATTAGATTGATTTTCCATAGGCTAAAGGACACATTATAGGATTGCCTGGAGGTGAAGACGGTAGGCGTTAGACTACACAGCCAGTGTTTCCTGGCGCTGACGAAAGTAGTCCACCAAAAAATCAATCGCCCGACGTACCCGCAAAGGTAAATGCTGACGATTGGGATACACAATCCAGGTAGAGCGATCCCGATCCCAGAAGTCTTGCAAAATAGGCAATACCTGTCCAGCCTCTAAAGCTTCCGCCAAATTTACCCGAGGCGAATAGGCAATGCCTAATCCCATCACAGCTGCTGCTGCTAACGCTGGTCCATTGTTGCTACGCCAGACCCCAGATACCCGGATAAACCGTTCTCCATTAGGGTAGGAAAATCGCCAGCGGTCGGTATTGGCAATTAAACAAGCATGGTCGCGCAGTTCCTCAGGCTCGATGGGCTTACCCCATGCCCGTAAATAGTCAGGACTGGCACAGGCCACCAGGGTGCGCCCGGTTAGTTTGCGAGCAATCAGACTGCTATCTTGCAGCACTCCATAGCGAATGGCAAAGTCAAACCCTTCATCAATCAGGTCGATATTACGGGTATTAAAGTCGATGTCGATGTGCACTTGGGGGTGCTGTCGAGCAAACTCTGCCAAAGCGAGGGCCACATAGCGTTCTGCAAAAGCTCCTGCTGCCGATACACGAATGCGACCCACCACCTCAGCCGTCTCACCCACCACCACCTGGTTGGCTTCTTCTAACCCTGCCACCAGTTCAGAACAGCGACGATAGTATTCTGCTCCAGCATCTGTCATGCGCACTTTACGGGTGGAGCGGGCCAATAACCGAATGCCTAATCGCTCCTCCAGAGCAGCCACCTGACGACTGACATAGGATGTGGAAACGCCCAGCCGCTTTGCGGCAGCGGAGAAACTGCCTGCATCCACCACGGTCACAAATTCTGACACACCATCCCAAATGCCCATGGATCTATATTGTTGCTGCTGAGCAAAGGTCATTTAACTAAACTCGATTTTATATTGTCTGAGCAACAATAAGCATATAGTTGACCGATTCGACCCAACTGGGGCTGTAGTACTGGCTTTTAAGACAATGCCGACGGGTATTGACAGTTAGGCAAAATAGCATTGGTTTAGCGTGCTTTAGGGTTTTCGGATTAATTTCTTTGTGCTAAATTTTTCAGATTTTCTAAATTCGTTAGGAGCAACGTTCCATGGCTAATCCTCGTATTCTGATTGTTCTCACATCCCACGACCAACTAGGTGACACCGGACATGCCACTGGGTTCTGGCTAGAAGAACTGGCCTGTCCCTATTACACCTTTTTAGATGCTGATGCCACTGTTACGCTTGCATCTATCCAGGGGGGCCAGGCTCCGTTAGATCCAAAAAGTCACCTAGAAGAGAGTCAAACTGACGATACAAGGCGTTTTATAGCAGATAGTGCAGCCCAAAACGCATTAGCCAATACCCTGGCTATTGACCAGGTTGATGCAGGTGATTATGACGCTATTTTTATGCCCGGTGGTCACGGCACCATGTGGGACTTTGCAACCAGTTCTACCCTGAGCAATTTGATTGAAGCCTTTGATGAGGAAGAGAAAATCATTGCAGCTGTCTGTCATGCGCCTGCTGGATTGGTGAATGTGAAAACCTCTGCGGGGGAGCCGTTGATCAAGGGTAAAGTAGTCACTGCCTTTTCCAACAGTGAAGAAAAGGCAGTTGCATTAGACACGGTTGTTCCCTTCTTGTTAGAAACTCGTCTGCGGGAGTTGGGGGCAATCTTTGAAGCCGGCCCAGACTGGGGAGCTTTTGCTAAGCAGGACGGTAACTTGATTACGGGTCAAAATCCAGCTTCGTCTGAACCAGCAGCTCAGGCTGTTTTGGCGGCGTTAAAGTAGGCTTTGGAAAAGTTTTTGAGTGGTGTGCGATCGCATCACGCTGATGGAAAGTCGGATGCGATCGCACAGAGTAAACAACTGCCTCCCCTTACTCCCTCTTCCCCTTGAACTCTCCTTATCCTCCATCACCTTCCACTTTTATCAAGATTCTTATCGCAAAAGTGTCACTTAGCACCTATTAAGGCAAAATTGGGCGGCTACAATAGCCTCACCAATCTGGAAAAGGCGATGGTATCCCTCAGATCCAAAACGTTATTCTTTTCTGGCATCACCGCTGGTATTGTTATCAGCTGGTTGACTCAGCTAACCCCAGCCTGGGCCAACTGCCCCGATTGGGTCGGTAGTGTAGAGTGGCATCGCCCTACAATGACCGCCCATTTCCAATTTCTACAAAACCAGACCAGCTATCCATGGGGTAACGCCCGTGTTTTTGAACGTATTGAAAACGGCCAGGTCTTTCTAACAGAAGCTTTTGATACGCTCGACGGAGAACAAAAGCAGCAAGTACTTCAGACACTGTTCTCCTTTGATAGTCGAGACTACCTCACCGAAGAAGACTATTTAGAACGTCTGAAAGCACCAGGAATGGGACTGTCTCCCTACCAGGTCATGACCCATGAGGGCCGTTTACTACGCGGAGTGTATGACGGCTGTACTGTGTTTATCCTATTGACCGAAAAGCAGCGCTACAGCTGGGCCTATCTTAGTCAGGGTCGCAGCCAGCCCTATAACCTAGCCGATAGCCTGTTACGCAACGCGGGACAACCAAGCTGGCGACAGGTTAATTTCCCCATCGGTGCCATGGCCGAAAAGAGAGTCCGGCTTAACTTCTGGAAATCCATAGGCTATGAAAACCGTGACTGGTGGATTGCCTGGGTGCCAGAAAATGGCTATTTTGAAATTAATGTCCCTGGGAATTTTGACACAGCTCTACTAGAAGACTATTGGCAAGTTGCCGATCAAAACTACCGTTATATGATTGTAGGCAACGACGGAACCTGGCTAGAAGAGAAACGATTTTAGATAAAAGCTAAGCATGAGTGTTTAGGGACTTACCGCTGAATAAAATACCCGTTTTGCCTGGCTGTCAGATGTTAGGCGTTGGGTGCTTTAGCCTATTAGCTATGAAGCTAAAGTACTGTCAACATTTCAAACAGTGAACTTTACCAGAATAGCGTATAGCGATGGGACTATTAGTCAATGGCATATGGCAAGACCAATGGTACGATACCAGTAGTACCGGCGGACGCTTTGTTCGTAAGGCCTCTCAATTCCGCAATTGGATTACACCTGATGGTGCCCCTGGCCCCAGAGGAGCAGGTGGCTTTAAGGCAGAAGTTGGACGCTATCACCTTTATGTCTCTTACGCCTGCCCTTGGGCACACCGCACCCTAATTTTTCACACCTTAAAAGGCCTAGAAGAGATCATATCGATCTCTGTTGTCCATTGGCTTATGGGTAACAATGGTTGGACCTTTGAACCAGGAGAAGGCGTCATTGCCGATTCTTTATTTAATGCTAAGGTTTTACATGAAATCTATACCCATGCTGACCCTAACTATACTGGGCGGGTAACCGTACCTATCCTATGGGATAAACAAACTCAAACTATTGTTAACAACGAATCGTCAGACATCATACGCATGCTTAACAGTGCGTTTGATCAAATTGGGGCTAAATCAGGAGATTTCTATCCTGATTCGCTCAGAAAAGAAATTGATACCTTGAATGAACGTATTTATAACACCGTCAATAATGGCGTGTATAAATGCGGCTTTGCCACTACCCAGACAGCCTATGAAGAAGCCTTAAAACCACTGTTTGAATCCCTTGATTGGCTGGAAGAGATTCTAACTAATCAGCGCTATCTTACCGGTAATCAGCTTACCGAAGCTGACTGGCGATTGTTTACAACGCTGGTGCGCTTTGATCCAGTCTATGTCGGACATTTCAAATGCAACATGCGGCGGATTGTGGATTATCCAAACCTTTGGGGGTATGTGCGCGAGCTATATCAAATGCCTGGTGTGGCACAAACGGTAAATTTCTCACATATTAAACGCCACTATTACCAAAGTCATGAAACCATTAATCCAACCAGCATTGTTCCCAAAGGTCCGGAAATCAACTTTATGAGGCCTCACAAACGCAAGTTGTAAAGGATATTTTCAGGTTTTAATCAGTAACAGTATCCCACTTGAACACATATACGTTAGAATGCGGAAGCGGCGAATGTCGATGGAAATCAATTAACTAAGATATGCTCGGAGTCATTCTTGGAGATGCGTTTGGTTCTGCCCATCAACGCACCAAAATCCAAGACTTTGAACTGATTACTCCAGATAGCCACTGGACAGAAAACACAGTTTTTACACTGGCTACTGCAGACTACTTGCTCTATGGCGGGGAATACGAAGAAAGCTATACACGTTGGTATAGTTGGTATCCCGATGTAAAGGGAGGGTACAACAACAGCTTTAGTGAGTGGGCTAAGACAAATGGCCTAAAGCCTTACTACAGTTGTCGTAACGATGGCGCACTGAGAGCGGCCCCCATCGCCTATGCATTTGACAATCTTAAAGAGGTTATGGAAGAAGCTGAGCGCTCTGCCATGGTCAGTCACAACCATCCTGACGGCATTAAAGGTGCCCAAGCAACTGCTGCTGCTATCTTTCTAGCCAAAGAAAAGGCTCCAAAGGAGACCATCTCACAGCTGTTAACCAGTATTTTTGGTTATAGCTTTAAGACACCTTACCAAGAGTTGCAACAAAGCTATCAGTTCAGCTGCTTAGCAACAGACACTGTGGAAGCAGCTATTACTGCATTCCTGTACTCCAAGGACTTTGAAGATGCTGTTCGCAAAGCCATTGCCCTCGGGGGTGATGCTAAAAGCCTGGCCGCCATTGCTGGTGGTATTGCGGAGGCCTTTTATCCAAAGGTGCCAAAATCACTACAGACATTAGTGTGGGATTTACTGGATGAAGGTCAGCAAGATTTAATCACCGAGTTTCAGACCGAATTTGTAAGAGAGGTGTTACAAGTACAAGCCGCTTAATCCTTGGGTAATGAACACTGATAACGTTCAACCTCAGTAAACAGAGATACCGATAATCGACTGTTCCAAATTTCTTGTCGGCACTCCAAAAAGTCAGCAGCACACCGCGCAAGCAATTTTTCGAGCCTGCCACGGTGTGGGTTTTCTATAGCTAAAAAACCACGGCATTCCTTTATACGCGATTGATCAAGCTTTTGATCAGTCGCGGCTTTTTTTAACCGTCCCCTCACCGTAAAACAGCAATTCGCCTGGTCTAGCATCCATAGCAATCGTGGCTACATCGGCATCGAACGAGAACGTCTCGATGAAACCAAACCAGCGGATCTTAAGGAAGCCTTTAATATTGGAAAAGAGCTCTCTACTCCACTGAACAGGCTTTTGTCCACAATCTTTGGCCCAGTGATCAACCATTTTTTTGCCAGACCATTAATATTTTTTTCAGATATGCTTAGCCACCGTTAATAAGCATATCTGTTCAAGCATTTGCCTGGGCGCGCGCTGTAGGCCAATTCAATCGTTCCGATAGATCCCCCCCTACAGGAGCACCCGTTTAAAAAACTAACCAACACCAAAACCAGACCAAACCTCTCCCGCCGCACCATGGGCGACGAAGCCACCTACATACAAGTCGACATCCGCAACGCCCCAGTGGTTAGCTTCCGATGCCATATCCTATGTGCCGGGTATGTGCTTTGGCATTGATAGTGGCGGATTAGACTAACCCATGCGCAAATGGAGAGGTTTATCGTGTTAATCCAAAGCAGCGGCAAGCCCGTTAATCAATTGGCTAATCTCATCCTCGATTGTGTAATGGAGAAATGATAATCGCAAAACTCCAGTATCAACGGGAATATTCATCTCCGCTAACGGACGCATGCTGTAAAAATTTCCCTGCCCTACCATCAGTTTCTTTTCTGCTAGTACCGCACATATCTCATCAATGGATTTCTTTTTGGGTACGACAGATACAGTGGGCGCGCGCAACGCTGGATCATCTGGCCCGATAATGGAAATATCGTCGCGCTGCCGTAGCCACTCCAGAAGAGGTTTTAGCAAGCTTTTCTCATGCTCTTGGAACAGTTTCTTAAGCTGCCGTCCCTTTTCTGCATGGTTAACAGCTTCAGAGAAATGATGCTCATAAACTGTATCCAGATACTGGGTTACACCAACAGCAGCAGCAATCTGGGCATGGTCCGGACCAGCTGGCAACATCTTCTTCCGAGCACTATGTGCATTAAAGGAATGTCCCTGGTTGGGTAATTTATCCATGATCTCTTTTTTAATAGTCATGAGACCGAGATGTGGCCCCCATGTCTTGTATAGGGAAAACAGATAAATATCGACCCCCAGAGCCCTAATGTCCGGCAGGCCATGGGGGGCATGGGCTACCCCGTCAACAACAACACAGATATCCGCAGTCTTTACCTTTGAGACAATCTCTGCGACCGGATTAGTATGGCCAATGACGTTGGAACAATGGGGAAATGCCAGCAGTCTGGTTCTATCGGACAACAGGGTATCCAGATGATCCGGATTCAACCTACCTGTCTCAGGGGCAATGCGCCATTCCTTAATCACAATGCCTGTTTTTTCAAGACGTCTCCAAAATCCGGCATTGGCCTCATGATCCTGATTAGAGAGGATGATTTCGTCCCCCTCGTGCCATATCTCCCGGAAGGCATGGGCCAAAACATAGAGGTTCTGGGTAGTGGATGGGCCAAAATGAACGTCATCTTCGCTAACATTGAGGTATGCAGCTAGTTGACGGTAGGCTTCATCCATTGCCGCACCAGCTTTTTGTGCGGCTGGATAATTGTAATAAGGTTGAACTTTGGTCTGTGTATAGTAGTCGTTTAGATGGGAAATTACCTGTCGGCATGTATAGGACCCGCCTGCATTTTCAAAAAAGCCCCATCCGTCTAATGACGGTTCTGCAAAGGCAGGAAATTGACTTCTAATAAACTGTGAATCTAACTGCGTCAAAGTTCTCTCCTCATCTCAGGCAACAGTAGGTAGTCATTAGCTTATAATGATCTTGCCTCGCTCAGGGAGATGTTAATCCTTGTGCAGGCAATGCTAGAGCGTTACATTATTCTATGGCAACAGATTTGTTAGGCGATGGTCTGCTCAATCAAGCAATAACAGTAATAGTCCCATAGCGAGGCTAATCCACTCGTCGCCATCAATGTCGAGTCACCAAAACAGCGTGGACCACAGATGGAGCAACCACCACACTCCACTTTGTCAGATGAACGGTACCAATGAATACTGTTTTATCCCTCAATAGACAGAGCTGTTTTGAAATCAGCCAGGGATTGAAAGCCCATTTTTTCGTTCAGAAAACCGAGCTTTAGGGGCCAGTTTCAATGCCAAGATCTCATACTGAGAATTGCTGCGATTGAGCATAACGGATCGTGAAATCAGGTAATAATTTGATAATTTACTAAGTTATGTCCGAAAAATCAGTCCGTAGTTTCGGAGAAGAAGTTACAAGGAAGTTACAAAGAAGTTACAAATTTAAGGAGAGATTGGTACCTACGGTCACTCAAGCTGTTGGTGGCTGATCCAAGTAGCAGCTTGACTGCTGACTTTTTTGACGATTTTTTCGCACTTGAGCAAAGTCAATCGTATCTAACACTATTAGGGGTGCTAAGAGTACTATGGGCGATCGCAAAACTGGCTGGATTACTGACGGGCAGAGTCTCCAGGATTACCAGCTAGAAAATCAAGAAGTGAGGGCGCTTTTAACCCGTGTAAAAGTGACCAAGCAGTTTATTCGATTCCTGGAAAAGGCCAAGCAGGAAATTACCCAGAATGATGAAGAAATTTTAGCGGCTACTCAGCAGGAGCCATCTGAGGAAAACCTCATCCCGAGATTTTTTAGATCCCTTAAAAAGTGGTTTACAAAGGATGCTAGCTCGAATGAGCTGCTGAACACATCGATCAAGCATCTTCAAAACAACATTAAACAGATTCTGGCTAATGTTGATTCGGACATAGAGTTATTTGATGCTGAGTTGGTGATACCGAATGACTACCAGGCCCAGAAAGATGTGGTCAATAGCGATCGCATCGCCCCCCCTATCGACACGGAAATCAGCCAGCACCTCGCCAAGATTTTAGATAGCAGCCTAGCAAATCTGCCAAAAAGCGTAGCATTTAACCATGAGCTGCTGGCACAGGTTGAGGGTGCTCTGCAGGAACTTTCTCCTATTTCAGCACAGGAAAAAGCAGCCTATTCAAAGCTGATTGAGGATGCTTTTCACCTGCTACCGGAGCTGATAGCTAAGCTCTCCAATGCACCAATACTACAGGAGCTGATGCAGCAGCCAGAGCTAATAGCCAACCTCACCAACTTCACAGATTCAAAAATGCTAAAGGAGCTGATGCAGCAGCCAGAGCTAATAGCCAACTTCACCAACTTCAAAAATTTGATATCACCCACTAGACCATCGGGGGACAAGCTTAAAATTCGTCAGTTTCCGCTCCCTACTACTGATCCAGACTCGGTTACTGGGGAGTCAAAGACGATCAAACTGCAACTGCCCCTGACTCGGCATCTGGTGAATCGCATTACCCATGGCGAAGACATCCTGCTGGAGCTGCCTAGGGTCGTGGATTTATCCTACTGGTGTTCGCCAGTCAAGGACCAAGGGAGCCTGAATGCCTGTACCAGCAGCGCCATTGCATCCCTGGTGGAATATTTCCAAAATCGCTACGCCCAGGGCTCATCAGCAGATGGTACCTTTACCCCAAGCCATCTCTCCGCTCGCTTTTTATATAAGGTTGCTCGTCGGTTGGGGGCTGGGGAGCTAGGAGCTGACGCAGTGAAACGATATGGGCGATACCTCAAAACCGAGACCGGCCAGGCTGTCTCCGAGGCAAAGCAGCAGGCTCTCTTGCAACAGCTTAAGGCAGACATGGAGGTCGCGTTTACGTCCACCGCACAGCTGCAGAAGTACATTGACGATGAAAAAATCGCCGAATTTATGACCGACTTTACCGATATCGGCGCTTCCCTACGGCAAACCTTTAAAGCACTACAGCTATTTGGGATTCCCCAAGAGCGCTACTGGCCCTATACTTCTAGCTCTCCAGATTTTGATCTAGAGCCCAGCCCCTTCTGTTACGCCTTTGCCCAAAGTTATCAGGCACTTAAATATTTCCGATTGGATCCCATAACAGAGAATCCTGGGTCCCCCAATGAGCCGACCTTGGAATGTGCTCAAATCATACTGTCTCAAATTAAAGTGATTCTAGCCTCGGGCTTTCCTGCTGTCTTTGGCTTTATCCACGATGCAACCTACGATCAGCCCTACGGCAAAACATATACTAACGGGGGTAATATTGTCTGTCCGATAGATTCAGAGAAAATCAGCGCCCTCAAGCAGCAAATTCACGACCCTAACAACAGCCAGGTGACGGGCCATGCGGCTTTGGCGATAGGCTACGACGACGATCGCCGAGCCTTTTTGATTCAAAACTCCTGGGGAACTGACTGGGGCAAGCAAGGTTATGGCTGGCTGTCCTATGATTATGTGCTCCAGGGACTGGCCACCCACTGGTGGACGCTGCTGACCACCAAGTGGGTAGAGGTGAGCAACTACGGTCTTGATACTCGTTTAACGACACCGATTAAAACGAAAAAGGACAAGTAGGCTTTGCGCCAGTGGTGTCCCACGTTCTGTTTGCTAGGGCCCGTTTACTAGAGCCCCAGCCTGGTGCTTCCCAAACGATTACACCTAACTACCATCTACCCAGTGTTCCCAATGGATTTTTCACCTACGTCATCTGACGCGTCACCTGACGCGTCACCTGATACTGTTCAAGAGAGCCCTCGCAGCCAGTACGATCTCTTTGTTTCCTACTCCAGACGCAACAAGGTCTTTGTACAACAACTGGTGGAGCGGCTCCGCTCCGTCGGTTACAAGCTATGGGTAGATTGGGAAGAGATTCCCCTACTGTCTCAATGGCGAGAAGAAATTCGTCAGGGGATTGTTGCAGCAGACAATTTTTTGTACATCATGAGCCCTGATTCTGTGGCATCAGCAGAATGCACTAATGAAGTGGACTGTGCCATTGCCCACAACAAACGTTTAGTGCCGATTCTCTACCAAACGGTTGAGCCTCAGACAGTGAATCATAAGATCGCAGACGTCAACTGGGTCTTTTTTCCAGATCCTGACAAAGAACCCGACCAATTCGAGTCCGCTTTTACCGACCTGTGCGATTCTCTCAGCAAAGATCTCGATGCTGTCCGTGTCCACACCCGCCTGCTCACTAAGACCGATGAATGGTTGCATCACCAACAGGATACCAGTCTGTTGCTGAGGGGCAAAAACCTAGCGTTCTTCGAGCAGTGGGCGCTGTCCCCAGCTCAGCAAAGCTCTTCTCTGACGGAGCAGCAGCGGAACTATTTGCTTGCCAGTCGTCAAGCAGAAACTCAGCAACAAAAGCAAACCCTGCGGCAGCAACGTCTGGCCTTGATGGTAATTTCCAGCCTACTGCTGCTGGTTGGTCTTTTCGCCACTGTCGGGGAGATGAGGCGACGCACCGCTGTCACCCGAGAAATTGCGGCCCTCACCACCGCCTCTGCCGCCACCCTGGCTCAAGGCTATCCCCTGGATGGCCTAAATCAGGCCATCCAGGCGGGCCATCGGCAGCAGCAGGCCCACTGGCTGAAGCAGCCAGATCTGTTGGCGTCGGTGCGGACCGCTATGGTAACGGCACTCTATCAAACCCAGGAATATAACCGCCTCGAAGGTCATAACGACTGGATATACGGTCTTGCAATACATCCTACCGATGGCACGATCGTCTCCGCTAGCCGGGATGGAGATATCAAATATTGGGAACCATCGGGGCAGCTGCGCCAGACCCTGACCGACGCCCATGGTGGTGAAGCGATCAACTACGTGCGCTATAGCCCTGACGGGCAAATGATGGCCTCCGTCGGGGAAGACAGCCTGGTGCGCTTGTGGACCGCCGAGGGAGACCCCCTACACACCCTGAAAGGACACCAAGATTTTGTGCTTGGCCTGGCCTTTAGCCCCGACGGCAACGCCCTGGCATCGGCCAGTGACGACGGTACCGTCCGACTATGGAATTTGACTAATCAAACCAGCATAGAACTGACGGGGCACAAGGATATTGTAAATAAAATGGCCTTTAGCCCCGACGGGCAACTGCTGGCCTCTGCCAGTGATGATGGCACCGTGGGGCTGTGGCAGTCCGACGGTAAGTTTTTAAAGTTCTTAGCAGGTCATGGGAGCTGGGTGATGGATGTGGCCTTTAGCCCCGATGGCACAACCCTGGCTAGTGCTGGCGACGATGGCACTGTCCATCTGTGGCAGCAAGATGGGACTCTGATCACAAAATTCCTAGCCCACGACGACAGAATCAACGCCGTAGCCTTTAGCCCTGACGGCAGGTGGATTGCCACCGCCAGCCGCGATCGCACCATCAAGCTATGGCATAGCCAGGATCAGACCCTGGTAAGAACTCTACGGCAGCACCGGGGAGCGATCCAGACCTTTGCCTTCACCCCCGACAGTAGCAGCTTGCTGTCCGCCGGTCGCGATAGCGTTGTGCGTTTCTGGGCCTTGGATTTACCGCTGACCCAGCACTACTTGGGCCATCAAGACGATGTCTACAGCGTATCCCTTGGTCCAGGTGCGGGGGAGTGGGTGTCCACTAGCGCCGATGGCAGCCTCCGGATCTGGAACCAGGCGGGAAAGAATCAGGCGTTGCAAGGAGAGATCGACACTGTCTATCACGCTAGCGTCAGCCCCAACGGTCAATATATTGTCAGCGGCGGCAGCGACGATGACACAAACACTGGCCTAGTGGAGCTGTGGGACTCTGAAGGTCGACCCCTCCGCAGCCTGGGCCGCTATGGTCAATGGGTTGTTAGTGTGGCCTTTGGCGCTGAGAACCAGACCATTGCCGCCGCCACAGATGATGGAACAGTTTATCTGCTGGGGCTAGATGGCACGGTAAAACATACTCTGGCCTATGGAAACCCAGTCTTTAATGTGGGTTTCAGTCCCGACGGCCAGCATATGACCGTCGCCGGAGAAGGCGGCCTCCAGATCTGGAATACGCAGACCTACGAGAAGGTTGAACAAATTGACTACCCCGCCAGCGTATACCAGTTTGACTATAGCCCTGCCGGAGATTTGCTGGCCTTTGCCGCCAGTGACAACAAGGTGGGTCTTTGGACAGTGGGTTCAGGGGATCTACAAACCCTGGCGGGCCATGCAGGAGAAGTCTACGGAGTGGAGTTTAGTCCCGACGGCCAGCTCCTGGCCTCCGCCAGTGCTGACAAAACCATTCGCCTCTGGCAGCGATCCGGAGATGCGATCGCATCCTGGTCAGGCCACCAAGACGCTGTCCTTGATGTGAAGTTTTTCCAGGACGGCCTCTCCTTGATCTCAGCCAGCTATGACGATGCCCTAATCAGCTGGGACCTCAGCGTTCTAGATCTCAATCGGGCCATGGCAGTTGGCTGTGACTGGCTCCAGGACTATCTCACCAATCATCCCGAGAGTGAAATTGCCCAGCAGGGCATCTGTAGCGACGGGTAGCCTGGTGGTGAGTGGTCGCGATTCATTATTTCGTATAAGGCAGCTTGATCATGGATAACTGCCACAAAATCGCGACCCCTGCCGCTCAACCCTGCTGGAATCCCTCTTGGAAATACAAGAAATGGGGTACACACCTCTACAGAAGATCTGCACCCCAATCTCCATAAATTTAGGAGTAAGCTAAGCTGTAAACCGCCAGACAACAGGTTCCCAACCATAGGCATTCCCCTGGGTTCTCACGTGCCCCAACCCTGGAAAGGGCATATGGGGCACCAACAACAGTTGACGCTCAGCTGTCGTCGTTTCAAGTAGCTCACGACGGGCCATCACGCCCTGTGCAGGATCATCATCAAAGACAACTTCCCAGTCCGGGTTTTCCAGGTTGAGAGGATCGCTAAAGAACACATCTCCTGTGGAGAGCAGACTATCTTCACCAGAGGTAATGAGGAATGACGCTTGTCCTGGGGTGTGCCCGGCAGAATCAATCGCCTGGATATGGGGAATGACCTCATCGCCCATGGCAAATAGGGTGGTGCGATCGCGAATTGCCGTCAGGTTCCCCTTAGCCGCAGCAATGAGTCCGGTGCGTGTTTCTTCGTCCAATAGCGACTTAGGCATCTCCACGGTGTCCGCCATCCAAAACTCAGATTCTGCCTGGGAGATGTAGAACCAGGCATTGGGCAAACGTAACTGACCATCGGTGTCTAAAATACCGCCAATGTGGTCCGGGTGAGCGTGGGTCAAAATAACAGTGTCAATATCTGTGGCAGCAATGCCTGCCGCTTCTAGATTTTCCAACAGATGACCAGCGGTAGGCCCAAAGGCATTGCCTGCACCCGTATCAATCAGCACTTTATGGTCGTCAGTTTCAATGTACAGGGCATTGACGTGGGCAAACACATCTTCTGTTGAGAGAAAATGTTCTGTCAGCACCGCTGTTACGGCACTGGGGTCGGCATTGGGGACAAAGAAACTGGCGGGAAAGGAGAGGGTACCATCACTTACCACCATGGCGTTAAGGTCACCCACTTTGAAGTGATAGACGGCGGCATTGGTCGGGCCGGTTTCAAGTGTCGTCTCAACCGGATCAGTTTGTGCGATCGCGTCGTGCCCCAAGATCACCAGGCCAAGGGTTATCCCTGTCGCTAGCACCAGTAACTGCCAGCGACGAAACCTGCGAGAAAGATAGTGTGTTAGTCCTCTTAATAGAGCACCATACCAGTGTTGTTCTCTCATATTTGCTCCTATTTATTGGGTTCCAGAGGCGAGTTTATTTTGGCGGCAAATTCAGCCATTTTCTAAACTCATTGGGCGCGATTTTCAAGTTTCCTGGCTATTTTAATCCACCTAAGACTATCGCGCTTTGCAGCACCAATAGAGGAATCCTCAGAGAACTGTTTGATATCTGACGTAATTGATACCTGATGTATTAATGACTTGCCATCCTATGGTTTCGGCAACGAAGCGATCTCCAATCATTAAGAACGTTTGCACCAATGATGTTTCCAGTCCCTTAGAACAACAATGCAGACAAAGGAAGTCTCTGTTCTCGCAAGCTAGCGGACCAGAGTAAGTACCCATTAAAGGCAGCGTAATAGCCAAAAGCGACGTAATAGCCAAAAGCGACGTAATAGCCAAAAGCGACGTAATAGCTAAAAGTGACGTAATAGCAACTTTCGAACCCTAAAGTTGAACTCTTAGAGATAGTCATCTAAAACATATCTCTAGGAGTTCACTCACCTGGCAAAATTGGCTTAACACAGTCTCAAACCGTATCGCTATGGAACGAATAGATATCGAATCAAGACGCTCGTACATCCATGATTTTTTCATACTCCAGATTAATTATGCAGTTTTTCGTATTTTTTTTGACCTATAGAATAATAGCTATGTATAACGCCTGATTCAGCGTGTAATCGCAAATATACGGAAGCCCAAGAATTAGGTGTGTTTAGAGCTATGAATTGACTTGATCTAGTAGATGCAACACACCACTACGCCAATTCAATAAAGGTCTAAATTTCGGAAATAGTAAAGTAATAAGCTAAAACTCCACCCTATTAACTAAAAAAGCTATCACCATAGGGTTCCCAAATCCTAAAGTCAAATGCTACGATAGTGTACGGTAAGTTTTCGGCAGAGAAATCAGTTTTGTTGCAGTCTCAATTTCAGTAACAGGAATATCTCCGTTTAACTCGCTACATGTTTTTCAATTAAGGGGATTTCCTTATGTCTATTTATGTGGGCAATTTGTCCTATGATGTCACTCGTGAAGATATCGAAGACGTTTTCAATGAATACGGTCGTGTAAACCGAGTCAGTTTACCCATGGATCGTGAATCGGGTCGTCCTCGCGGCTTTGCGTTTGTAGAAATGGCGGCTAAAGAAGATGAAGCCAAAGCCATCGAAGCACTAGATGGTGCTGAGTGGATGGGTCGTGTGATGAGAGTCAACGAAGCCAAGCCTCGTACTGCATCTGCAGGTAGTGGTGGTGGTGGTGGCTATCGTCGCAACTCTTTCTAGACTTTTAACTGCTAACTAAATCGAGATTTTGTTAGTGTTATTCGCGGGTGGTTCTAGGAATCACTCGCTTTTTATTGGCTCACTTTAGACCACAGGGGTGTCGGCCTAAGGCCACATAATGGTCCAATTCGCTCAATATCGTCTCATTCAACTGATTAGACTTTGCAGCCAGGGCCATGGCTCACATTGCTTTTACCTTGGTCGCAGATAAACTACAGTTACGTCAACTGTCAGGGGCAACGGTAGAAAAATGGTCTACACCCTTCACTCCCACCTCAAGTCTCCCATTTTATGCAAGTCTAATTTAAATTAGATTCAAGAATGTGCTTCGTGTTCAACTGCAAACCAATAGCCCCAGTGCCTAGTCGTAAAATATCTTCGTACTGCTCCAACGATGCGGGATAGGCATTCTGTTGACAGTTCTGCCAGTTATCCGCAGCACTACTCAAACGCTTATTTTGTTCATCCAGGGTAGCAATATAGCAATAAGCCACCCCCTGACCTGGATACGTGCCTTCATTCACGACCATTTTCTCAATATTGATTGATGCTTGAAAGTGCTGATGAGCTTCTGTAAGTAATGCCTGCTGTTCTACGTCAGAAACATCCTCAGATTTCCCTCGTTTCATAAGGGTAATGCCTAAGTTTCGATGCATTGATGCCTTTAGAAACAGCTTCCTGTCATCTAGCTCGTCCATATCCTCCAACTGATTTAACCCGATACGAAACAGAACTTCTGCATCCAATAAACCACTAAGTTCTCCAAACTCAGTAGATTGCTCGTTTTCAGCGGCAGCTAAACTCAAAGTACCCATACCATTAAGGGCAACCAGATCTCCTTTCAGCAAACCATCCTGATATTCGGCTTGGGCTTCCTGAAATTTCTCTAAATTCTGATACACTTCTGCCAGGTGATTATGGGGCTCTGTAGCATCTGGATTAAATGCGATCGCCTCTTTATAGTACTCAACCGCCACATAGAGATTACCAGCATGTTGAGCCCTGAGCCCCTGATGATAGTAGTAATTAGAAAACTGAGGCAGAGAGTTATACACCCCATAGGACGCCAACAATAACAAAATAGAAACTACCAGCGTTGCTTCCGAGTGAAAATAGGTGGGAATATTAAATTTTTTGAGAGTGTTTTTGACTAACCTGCGACCACGGTGGGTTAAGGTACCACTGGCAATTACCACCAGCCCTGTCGCTTGGGACAACGTACTCAAGGCCTGGATCAAATCAAACCCACCGACAACCGAAAATGCCTGTGCTGTAATGGTTAAGAATGACGCTGAAATCACCAAACAACTGGCACTCAAAAAATTCCACAGCCAGTCAAAGCGATCTAATTTATGACGTCTTTCTTCGGACACATAGGGCTCTAACCACCACCACCAAGCAGTTTCATCAGGTTGTCGACTACGACGACAGTCAGCCAGTTTGCCATCTTTAAGCAAAGCTGGAGCTAGAAGCTGGAGCTGATTATCCAAATCACTGAGACGAGCTAGCGTATTTGCCTGCTGAATAATAGAGCTAGTTGCCTGGAGCTTACTCTCAAGGGCATCTCGGATCAACAGTAATCGCAAAACTTGCTGCTTAGTTATAGTGTCAGAGTTTTTCGCCAATCGCGCTAGCTCCTGAGCATAGGCTTGCAATGCCATTTGCACAGGAGGAGTATGGCTGGGTAATGATTTGGGTAATATCTGGGCCATGCCTAGATTCCGTCTACAGGATCGGAATAATTGATGTTCCTACAGATATACAGTTCCCTTAAAGTGGGAGCAGCACAATAAAACAGGTACATCCTGGCATAGACTCAATCATCAGGCTACCTTCATGGCGATTTTCAACAATCCTACGGACCACATCTAATCCTAGACCAGAGCCTTTGCCCATGGGTTTGGTGGTGAAAAATGGTTCCGTTAATCGGTTTTTAATCTCTTCTGGAATCCCCGGACCATTATCCTCTACTTCTACTCTAAGGCAGTTATTTTTCTCACAGGTTCGAATCGTTATCTTTGGCGGTGCTCCTGAGTCGCTCTCACAGAGAGCATCAATGGCATTGTCGATCAGGTTAGTCCATACCTGGTTGAGCTCACTACCAAAGGCCGTAATCTCGGGAAGCGTCTGATCATATTTGCGCTCCACTGTAATGCCGTGTTTCAGTTTAAAGGCAAACAACCGTAGGGTATCTTCAATGCCGTCATGGACATTAATCTGTTGCTGGGCCGCTCGATCCATGTAGGAATAGGACTTCATCGATTGAACCAGGGTAGAAATCCGTTCGGCACCGTCTAAACCGTTCTGAATCATCCCCATGACGTCAAAGGATAAGGCTAGCCAGCGTAGTCCCATATCCCGCAGTTCAGTTGGGTCATCGCGCCAACGCGCCATTAAGTCTTCTAGCTTAGCAGGGTCAACATGACCAGCTGCTAAGGGTTCTACCAGCTTCCACGCATCTTCTACGCCATAATCGTCTAGCCAGTCCGTTAAGGCATCTTCTCGATCAGCCTGGGCTAAGGGGTCATTATCGGGATGGGCAATGGCAGCAAACCCGCGATCTCGAATGGCTTCCCATTCCTCAGTATGGTCATCCTCAACTTGCTGTTGACCATATACCAGGTTCATCCGCTGCAACTCCAACATGGCAGGTTGCAGATCTTTAAGTGCTCGCACAAGAGCGGCGGCTGGGTTATTGAGTTCATGGGCTAACCCAGCTGACAGGGTGCCCAATGCAGCCATTTTTTCGCGGCCCTGGATAAATGATTCTAAGCCCCGTAATCGTTTGCCAACGGTGCGAAAGATATCGCGTTCAAATTCTCGGCAACTGTGGATAACGTCTAAAAAGTCGGCACACTGTAGACGATAGAGGTCAACATCTGTGTCTGCTGTCAGGGTTACCGGCACCAGATCTTCTGTGAGTACTTGAATCTCTCCAAAAAAGGATGGGCTCACATGGCGACCAAGGGGCATATCGACACCATTACTTTTACGGCTGATGGTAGTCTGACCACTTAGCTGAATAAAGAATCCTCGGGGGCGATCGCCTTCTTTAACCAGGACTTCACCGGCAGAGAGATGGATGTGTTCGGCGCGATCGCAAATCCAATCCAACCGCTCCCGAGGCAATGTTTGAAACGGTTTCATCTGCAACAGAGAATCAACACAGAGCATCGTTATTCTCCCTCACCAGTTAACGCCACATAGCTACCCAGCGCAATCAGCCCTGTTCCCGTCGCATAGCGCTGTCCTCTCCTCAGCCTCGGACTGGACTTCAACCACTGACCAATGGGGCCGGCTAGGACAATAACAAGAAAATCAACACTGGTATTGAGGGCAACAGATGTGGAACCCAGCAACAGAAATTGAGCAAACACAACACCGTCTGGATTAATAAACTGAGGAATAAACGCCAAAAAGAAGAGCGCTGTCTTAGGATTCAGAACTTCGACAGTCACCCCTTGAAAAAATGCCCGTTTATACCCTGTGCTACGAACATTTGCCATCCCTATGTGGTGATCTCGGCTCAGAATCGTCTTGACGCCAAGATAAATCAGGTATGCTGCGCCCAGGTATTTCACCAAATTAAACGCAAACGCTGACGCTGCCAGCACAATCGAAATCCCTAGGGCCGCTGCTACCACATGAAACATTCCCCCCACTGAGGTGCCGATTGCTGAAGCAATCCCCTCAATGCGACCACCCCTGAGACTGCGGGTCATCACATACAAAATACCGGGACCAGGAGTAATCGCCAGCACAATGGCAGCACTGAGAAACAATGAAAAGGTAGCAAAATCAGGCATGGGAAACACTTAGTGATGGGGCCAATAGACTATCTAACGTTAATTTGTATTCTTTTAACTCTTTCGATAAAAAAATGACTTTCAAGTTCCTGCGGCTATTTTAGCGGGTTTAACACTGATCTAAGGCGCTTACGCTTAAATAATCCCCCATCACTCATCCACCCATCTACAGCCCCAACCTGGGTCTTTATTTTTGTGCAGTCCCCTAAGCCTTCACATCACCAAGCGTGGCTAACCAGTTATCGGTTTGGAACTGAGATTGCAGATGTACCACTTTCAAATGTTTATACTCGGGTTGCTTCAACAACTGAGGATATTGTTTACGGCGTTTAAAATAGGTTTGCAACATCCATAACAAAATGGACTCCCGGCTAAAAAAAGACTGCCGAATCGTTTCGCGGTTACCGTTCCACAATTCTTCTTGCTGAAATGCCCGTCGTACGGTGCGTCGCCACAATCGTCGCCACACAAAGCCAAATGGATAATCTAACAATACAACCGTATCGGCTCGTCCCCATACAATATCGCGCACCTGGCCATAATTGCCATCAATAATCCAGCAATTGCCCATCAGTGCATCTGATACCCGTTGGCGAAATATATCGTCTGGTGGTTCTCCCCAGTTTGGCTCCCAATACAAGGCATCTAGCTCTAAATGAGGAATTTGTAATCTCTGCGACACCTCACGCGCCAATGTTGTTTTGCCTGAGCCGGACGTACCCACCACTACAATTCGCTGACCAGAAAAACCTGTTTGCATAGCGCCTACACCCTAACCAATGTTGCACAGGATTTACTTCTACAACAGAATTCAGTTAATTTACGCCAAATATAATCAATTCAGACACATTTTCCGCATTTCATCAGAGAGAAAGGATAACAACCTAGTTTCTCTAAACAATGATTAGAGAATTGGATAGTCGTAATAGGCTTGGAAAATACTGATGAAAGTATGTTGCCATCATCGGATTAGCACGGTACAAGTTTCGGTCTTATTCATCTTCTGATTCTGACTCTGGTTCGGGAATTAACTGAATGAGTCCAGTTTGAAAAGCATTGTCATAGGTAATGATTGGCAATTGCTCAAGTTCCGCTTGAGCCATAAGCATACGGTCGAAAGGATCACGATGGGCAATCGGCAAATTTCCAGCTCTAAGAGCATGGGTAGCCGTAATCGCTAATTCGATCAACCTTGCTTTGTGCAAAATCTGCGGATAATTCTCAACCAGCTCTTTGGCCTCAGGAAGTTTACCAATGCGATATTTGGTAGCAATTTCCCAAGCAGATGCACTGCTTACCAAAATGCGATGCTCCGGATTTCGAATAATATCCCGACAGTCAGCATTCAGCTTGGGATCATCAAAAAGCCACCACAATAGGATATGTGTATCGAGAAGATAGCTCATTCCCATCTTTGAAGCTCCTCTTCGGGTAGAGGCTCGAAGAAGGTATCATCCAGCTGACCGGTTAATAGCCCAGGTGTACGAGGCTGAGGATGTTCTTTTGCTAACCCTAATCGAAAGTAATGAATCAAGTCGTAAAGTTCGACCAACTTTTCCTCAGGAATAACTTGCAGTTCGTGGATGATTTTTTGGATCAATATCATCAGGCTTACTCCTCTAAGGTCTAGTAAGGTGACTTGACTTGGGCTTTGCCTATCATGACGCATCATCTTAGCAATCGCCAATAGCTTTGATACCAAATGATGCTTCGTTTAGTGACTTAGTAACGGCAATTTTCTTTTATCTGGGCTTTCTTGCATCCTGATGAGGTGTTTCAGTCCTATGGGCGTTGTTTGCTTGAGAAACCAGAGACTCAGGCTTGCGCTCCAGATTTGGTACTGCATAAGGGTGACAATATTCCTAAATGGCAATCGGGTGAACCCAGGCGGATTAGCACAACTCGTTATCGGCTGCCAGACTTGGTCGGTGAAATTGGAGACACCACTCTTAGTCTAGATTTGGATGAACAGAAACAACTCTATGCCAGTTGAAGCATTCCTGAGTACTGGGTAATTGATGTAAAAGGAATGCGGCTCTTTGCGTTTGGGTTAACTGAATCGGGTAGCTATCAGTCAATTGAGGTTTCGCAAATACTCCCAGGCATGAAACTCTCACTCGTAGAACAAACGCTAGAACGCTTAGAAACAGAAACAAATACAGCTACCGCCAATTGGCTACGACAACAATTACAGAACCAATCAGCCTAAAAACATTGTAATTTATACGTTAAGAAAAGCTGAATTTACTTTTCATTGATTTCTTTCGAAATTCTTCGAAGCTTCCAACTTTTCAAGTTCTCATATATAGATAAAGGATTAATAGAAAGCTTTCTTCCAAAGAATGCCTGAAGGAAAAAGCCGGTGAAGAAATAGACAATCACAGGAACTATAAAAGTATATTTTTCAAAGTCATTCCATCCTTTAAGAGCAAGTAAGGCCAATAAAACACAGCATGGCAGAACTGCAACAAAAAAAGCAACTGTCATCCAAAACCTTGCAAAACCCTCTGCAAGAGAGAGTTCCATTAACTTATTAGATTGCTGTAATTTATCAAACTTAATCTGTAAAGACGCATTACGAAGCTTATAGTCTTGAATATTACCAGACTCTTTTCTCGAAGCAACCATCTTATCTGCCGTATAACTAGAGCTGGCAACAGGTACATATCTATATGTTTTCTCACAGTGGAGAGCATGTATCATGTCTTGTTCTGAATAAGTTGGAGGCAATACAAGCTGAAAAGTATTGATATCCCGTTCATTTTCAACACATAATATAGTGTAGATATCAACAATAAACTCTTTCTTTACAGTAGTGATATCAAAAACAGACTTAATAGAAACATTTCTATTGTTTTCAATATGTTTTCGAAGAAAATTCCCTAGGTCCTCATAACTAACTATTTTAAACTTAAAGTCAATAGATGGAATAGCTTTAGCTATATCCCTGTATATCATTTGCGCAGGCTTTTCTAGTGTAATGGCAATTGACTCCCACTCATCTCTAGAACCAGTTTTCTTACGCAAATAATTTGACTTCGACATCAATGAGAGTTGAAGCTCAATTCTTTTCTTCAGTTCCTCCAGATAAACTTCAGCATACCGTCTCTTACCCACATCACTATCAATTTTCAGAAGTACAACTTCTTGGATAGGCTTCCTAGCAAACCAATGAGAAATAACATTAATATATGGATCAGGATAAGCAGAATCAGCAAATATCAATAAAGAAATAGTGCTTTTAGGTTGTCTAACTAAAACATTTTCTTCAGAAGTGTCTAATTGATTGATGGGCATCATTGCATATCTTTTAGAAAGGTCTAAGGTCTCCATAGACTCATAGATAGTATTACCAAGCCCAAAGCTCATTGATAGTCCTGTCTCTTCTTTAAAGATCGCAGGAATAGAAGGCAGTATTTCTTTTTCTATATAATCAGCTTCATATGCTAATAGAACATCATCCCCTCCTGCCAGAATAATTTTTATATCTTCACAAGCATCTATCTCTTTCTCTATTTTAGATATAGCACTTTTAATATTATTCGAAAGCATTTCTGCTTCACCTATCTTATTTGAAAGTAAGAGATTCCTAATGGAATTTCCTACTTTGTCACCATCGAAAAAAGCATACTTCATTAGCTCAATATCAAATTCTGTAATACTACACCGACTTTATGTCATCTAAATATCTCAAAAGGTTACACTATAAAGCAGTTTTGCAGTTTCTAGATTTTTTGACGATGAGTCCAGCTGTGATTTTTTCCCACTGAAGCTTTTGTCAGTACATTGACCTTACGCTCCAAAAGCGTTTCCAAATCTTGCTTCATACTTCCCCCATCTGGCTTCTGGTGCAAATGTCACCATGACATCGATATTGCTATATCCTAGTTGAAAATCATCTCGAAACACTGAGCCAAACAGATATTAAACCGGCAATCAAATAGAAGTAGGAGACTTTAGCCTAAAGCTTCTATTTCATAAGGCCTGCACGAAAAACCATGCCTGTTTGATTGCCGGTTTAATAAATTCCCTGAACTTTCCAGCGATCGCACCATTGAACAACTGCTTTCTTTAGTGAAACAATTGCTAAAGAATTGGCTAACGGTTGAAAAACTAATAGTGGAACATCCTGCATGTAAGTGATACCAAATCCAAATTCATTCAGTCCGATTAACAATAGACCATCCTGTAGGGGCACTCCCTTGTGGATGCCCTTCGATACCAAGCGCTATCCGTCAGGATTTCATATCATTGCCACCAATCAACACACATAGGTGATTTCCTCACAGTCTAACCATGAGGAAATCACCTATGTACTCTCTTTCTGAGTAACCTACACATTCGCTAAATGTCGATGGACAAACTGCACACAAATCGAGCCTTCACCCACACCAGATGCCACCCGCTTCACTGATCCATGGCGTACATCGCCCACCGCAAAAATCCCCGGAACATTCGTCTCCAACAAAAATCGATCGCGCTCTAACGGCCAGAGCGCACCATTGGGAATATCCGCCCCACTATAAATAAAGCCACGCTCATCCCGCTGTACCACATCATCAAGCCAGCCTGTGCTCGGTGTCGCCCCAATAAAGATAAACAGCGAATTGGTCTTAAACGTTTTCACCTCTCCTGTTTGAGAATCCTTCACCAAAATCTCTTCTAGTCGATCACCGCCCTTAGCCTCCACCACACTGTGAAACGGCATCACTTCAATATTGTCAGTCCCTGCAATCTGGTCAATCAAATACTGCGACATGCTTTTTGTCAGCGACTCACCCCGCACTAACATCCGTACCTTGCGGGCATACTTCGAGAAATACATGGCCGCCTGCCCTGCTGAGTTGGCACCGCCCACCACATACACATCCTCATCCTTGCAGGCAGCCGCCTCTGTTTGGGCCGCACCGTAGTAAACACCTGCCCCCGTAAACTGCTCCACACCAGGCACCGATAGCCGACGCCATGACACACCCATGGCTAAGATCAGAGCATGGCAACTAATCTCACTACCATCTGATAGGGTCACAATCCGATAATTGTCTTCCAACCGAATCCCCGTTACTTCCTGAGGCGTTAAAATCTCCACCCCAAAACGTTTTGCCTGGGTGACTGCGCGTCGAGCTAAATCGCTTCCACTAAGTCCCACCGGAAAGCCTAAATAGTTTTCAATCCGAGAGCTTGTCCCCGCCTGTCCGCCAGGAGCTTCTCGCTCAATCATCACGGTCCGCAACCCTTCTGAAGCACCGTACACTGCAGCAGCTAACCCTGCCGGACCACCACCGACGATCACCAAGTCATAAAATGGATTCGCCGCTTCAGTCTGCATCCCCACCTGCTGCGCCAGGTCAGCCGTACTAGGCTTTACCAGTTTCTCACCGCTGGGCAGCAGCACCAGCGGCAAGCAGGGGTTATCCTTCTCGCCGGCATAGGTCACTAGCTGCCGCGCTTCTTGGTTCGACTCAATATCTAGCCAACGATAGGGCACTTGATTCCGCGAGAGAAAATCCCGCAGCGCATGGGAATCTGGTGACCAGCGATCGCTAATTACCTTTACCCCTTGAAATACTGGCTTAAATGTTGCCTGCCAATCGTGCAGCAGATCATCTAATACTGGGTAAAGTTTTTCTTCTGGCGGGTCCCAAGGCTTTAGTAGATAATAATCTAGTTGGGCCATATTGATGGCATCGATCGCTGCATTCGTGTCTGCATAGGCCGTCAATAATGCTCGCTTAGCAGCAGGAAAGATGTCTGAGCCCTGGTTCAAAAACTCGACACCGCTCATGCCCGGCATACGTTGATCTGCCAAAAATAACGCCACAGTATTGCCACGCAACTTTAACTGCTGGGCAGCTTCTAGGGCTGTTGCACCTGAGTCGGCCCGTACAATGCGAAAGCGATCCCCATATTGTTTGCGCAGATCGCGGGCAATAGTCTGTAGCACAGCAGGATCATCGTCAATGGTCAGAATGACAGGCTTATCCATGGGGCAAAGAAGGCTAACTTATTTCTCGCATTCTTACAAATTCTAAGCCCTGTTGACATGAGAATTGCCAATGGCATGGGCTCAAGATTTTCATTTTGATGGAGGTTTTACACCTAAAATCATTAGAACAGCCGGTATATCCTTAAAAAGCTAAGCCTTACAATGTCTCAGTTATATTTATGCTTGAGTCGATAATTCGCAAAAATTTTGACCAGGCAGCAACGCACTATGATCTTATTGTCTTGTCTAAACTTGTCTTTTTATACTTTGCAACCAGGCTTCTATGAATACGGCTAAACAATTTGAAGAGCAAGGTCATGTCATTCTGCCTAGATTCTTTAACCCGGAGGAGATTGATCAACTTACTCGTATCATTGACCGCATCTACAATCAGTGGCAGGAGGAAAATCATGATGCCCTGATTGAGCAGAAACTCATCAATATGCACTCGCTGACTAACCCTAGATATTTTCAAGGTTGCAGTCATAAAAGAACTGAGTTCTTCGAACTACTCTTACCAAGTAAACTCACGAATAGATTAGAGAGTATCTTCAAGACAGATATTTATTTTCACAATACACAACTCTTTTTTAACCCCCACGACAAGGAAAAACGACCCTACTGGCATCGTGATCTGCAATACAGCCCCATTGATGATAATGTGCAAGCCGCTGAACATAACAATATGCTTAGTCTCCATGTGAGAATTCCCCTTGTTGCAGAAAAAGGAGTAGAGCTCATACCTGAAACCCACAAACGTTGGGACACTGAACTAGAAAGAAACGTACGCTTCGAGCAAAATGGCCATAGAAATTATGAATCCCTGCCTGGCTCTGTCTTAATTGAACTTGAACCAGGGGATGTACTGATTTTTAGCGCTCAAATAATTCATCGAGGCAACTATGCTCTAAATCCTACCCGCAAAGCGCTAGACCTTTGTGTAGGCAAACCTCACCCTTTAGTCGAAAGTTTTCTAGACCCAACAGATCTACCGACTGACGAAGAAATCAAACATATCCAGAATAGTAATTGGTATGATCTGGCACGAAACATTGTACCCTCCCACAACTAGCAATAGATTCGGAGTGACACCCTGTGAGGCCAGCAGTTGTTGATAACGTTTAGGTGTAACTCCCAAGGTTTTTTGGAAAACAGTAGTATCTACAAATCTTCTCAGCACCGATCTATGACCCACTTTCCCAAACAGCTACGTGCTTTACCTAAATTCGATGGCCCATTTGATGCCTATAAACTCATGGCCCAAAACTGCGATGTTCTCTTTGCCACCTATCCCGCTGGAACAGAAATCTCACCCCACCATCACAATACCGACAATGTTGGCGTCATTACCCAAGGCGAACTTATTCTGATTATAAATGGTAAAGAGAGTCATTATCAGCCAGGTGATTGGTATCACGTTCCCGCCCAAGCAGTCCATGCGGCAAGGTTCGAACAAGAAACCTCAGAAATTGAATTCTGGTTCAGAGCAGATTAGATAGAGAATTTTCAGTAAAGACACATTCAGTTATCCACCACTCTTAAATCCCCAAACATTGGAGGGCTTTCAGGTTTGCCTAAGGATTAGGTAAACAAAAAGAATTACGTTATGAGAGTCTGGTCAATCGCTGCAAATATCGGAGGGCATCCACAAGGGAGTGCCCCTATGAGGTGATCCAAATTAATTAATCCAACTCACATCTTGCACCTGGCGTGGTGGCGATAACCCACCGTGGACTCAAAGTCGCACGGCTAATTGGATCAAAACCCTCTAAAGGGGTTAAAGAATCGCTGAAAGCCTATATTTAGGGCATCATAGCCAACGTTGTCGCTTTAGCAGACAGCCCTCAATTAGCGTTGGGTTTTGAACCCAACGTGGGTTTTAGCCTCACAATCGACTTAGTGCAAGATCTCAGTACAACCTCCAATCACCACCTACTCTACACTGAGCAAAACCCCTTGCCCCTCTATGAACCCAAAACTCACCCAAGGCCCCGTCGGCAAACAACTCATTACCCTCACTATCCCCATGGTCTGGGGCGTCTTCGCCATCATCGCCTTTAACCTTGTCGACACCTACTTCGTCGGCCAACTCGGCACCGCTCAGCTGGCTGCCATGAGCTTCACCTTCCCCGTTGTCATGACCTTCGGCAGTCTCGCCATGGGCCTTGGTGTTGGTGCATCTTCCGTCATCGCTCGTGCCATTGGCGAAGGCGACATGAGTCGAGTCCAACGCTTCACTACCAATAGCCTTACCCTTGCCGTCACTGCCGTCATCCTCTTCGTCAGTCTGGGTCTATTCACCATCAACCCACTTTTCAAAGCCCTTGGTGCAGGTCCTGATGTTCTCCCCTACATCCGTGACTACATGCGCATCTGGTACTTTGGCATGGTCTTCCTGGTTGTACCTATGGTTGGTAACAGCGCTATCCGTGCCGCAGGCAACACCCTGACGCCGAGTATCATCATGACCCTGTCCGCCGCCGTCAACATCATTCTCGACCCGCTATTAATCACGGGTGCCCTCGGCTTCCCCCGCCTCGAAATCCAAGGCGCAGCCCTCGCCACGGTTATTGCCCGTGCCACCACCTTAGTCGCCGCCTTGCTCGTTCTTCGCTTTAAAGAGAATCTTCTCTCTGCCCAATTCCCAGATATCAACGAAACCCTCTGGTGCTGGAAAGACATTCTCACAGTCGGTCTCCCAGCGGCAGCCTCCAGTATGATCAACCCCATCTCCATCGGAGTGATTACCAGTTTTCTCGCCATCCACGGTCCTGCAGCTGTTGCCGGATTTGGTGTGGCCTCAAGACTGGAAGCCTTTGCCCTCATTACCGTTATGGCCCTATCCACCAGCATGGGACCTTTTGTGGGTCAAAATTGGGGAGCACAAGAGTTTGGCCGAGTCCGCCTTGCCCTGAACCAAAGCTTTTTATTCTGCATGGGCTGGGGATTGTTTATGGCCATAGGTCTAGGATTGGGCGGACGCCTTCTTTCGGGCTTGTTTAATCAAGATCCCAATGTAATTGCCGTGGCCACCCAGTATCTGTGGCTAGTTCCCATCAGCTATGGTACCGCAGGCATCATTCAGGTTAGCAGTTCTGCGTTTAACGCCATGGGTAAACCGGTGCCATCCATTATTATGACCATTACTCGGATGTTTGTGCTGTATATTCCATTGGCCTACCTAGGTAGCCGTATCGCTGGCCCTATAGGAATTTTTGTTGCTGCGCTGGTGTCCAATTTAGCCGTGGGAATAGGAGCCTATTGCTGGAATCGTAAGCTGTGCTTTAAACCAGCAACGATTCAGGCCACACCTCAAGAAGCTTTGAATCAGTAGTGCAAAAGCTCAAAAATTAAACCTTCATAGGCAATCCGTCCCAAAGGCGATCTGGAAGCTGAGCGATAGCTCGCTGAAATGGCTTGGGGTCATCTAAACCACGAGATAAAATCAATGATCCTTGGATGGTCATTACGGCATCTTCACCTCGCTGCTGGGCCAGGTCTGGATCTAAGCCAGCTTCGATTAAGACTGATGCGATCGCATCCACCAACGTCTGCAAGCGATCCTTAATCGCTTCATGAAACATATCCCGCGATGCCCCCAGCGTCAGCGATGCCAGCAAACAAGGCTGTTCACCGGCCTCATATAAGGCAGAGATGCGATCGCACATCCCCCTTAACCGCTCCAACGGCTCGCCATCCCCTTGCAGCGGGGCCACAATATTGTCCGCCATCCATCTACCCGAATAGGCCAACGTCTCCCGTACCATCTCCGCTTTCCCACCTGGAAAATGATGATACAAACTCGCCTTACCCAGACCCGTCGCCTCAGCAATGTTCGCCAAACTCACCCCGTCATAGCCATGACGACGAAATAACCGAAATAGCACTGGCAAATAGGGTTCACGCGCCACAAACAACCACCAAACTTACAGTCTTGAGCCTTCCCAAAAGGGATCAACCTTACGGCCACCTTTAAAAGAGAATCATCTTTATTGACATTGTACCGTTCGTTCGGTATAAATTAACCAGACCGATCGTTCGGTTCAATATTAAATCATTTAAGGTCTCAACCCATGCCAAAACTTTATGGTCATCCCATGTCCGGCAACAGCTACAAAGTCAAACTGTTCTTGAACCTCCTAGGGATAGACCACGATTGGGTCACCGTAGACCTGCTAAAAGGTGAACACAAACAGCCAGAATTCTTAAAACTCAACCCCTTTGGCCAGGTACCTGTACTCACCGATGGCGACGTTGTTCTAGCTGATGCCCAAGGTTCACTGGTTTATTTAGCCCGTAAATATGCCAACAATGGGGCATGGCTACCAACGGAACCATTGGCCATGGCCGAAGTGATTCGCTGGCTCTCCATCACGACGGGGGAAGTACGCCAAGGTCCAGAGTCAGCCCGTTTATACCATTTGTTTGGCGCTAAAGCCATTAACATTGAGCGCGCAACCGAAAAAGCAACATTTATTCTCAACCAGCTCGATCAGCATCTGAGCGACCATAATTGGTTGGTTGGTAGTACGCCTACTATTGCTGATGTTGCCGTCTTTCCCTATGTTGCCCTTTCGCCCGATGGCAAAATTGACCTCTCGCCCTATCCCCATGTGTTGTCCTGGATTAAACGAGTCAAACAGCTCCCTGGTTTCGTAGGCATGCGAGGAATCGAAACTCTTGCAGTGACTGCCTAGTGAAAAACAAATCTTATAGGGACGTTGCATGTAACATCCCTACAAGATTCGTGAAACCCTAAATATTCTCAAATCTTTCCCCCCTAAACCCATGCCCAGCAAATTCGCCGACATTGCCTTCACCCCTGCCGTCAAAGCCGCCCAAACCCAGCGAGGTTCTCGAAAAACCTACGAACGCTACACCGCCAAAGCCCCGCCAAATGACACAATCACGCCGGAGTTGGCTGAGTTTATCACTCAGATGGATGGTGGCTATCTAGGCACCATCGGTTCTAACGGCTATCCCTATATACAATTTCGCGGGGGACCACCTGGCTTTCTCAAAGTACTAGACAATAAGACCATTGGCTTCGCTGATTTCTCCGGCAATGTGCAGTACATCACGGTGGGTAATCTGTCTGAAAACGATAAATCTTTTCTCTTTTTGATGGACTATCGACATCGCCGTCGGTTCAAACTGTGGGGTCGTGCCCACTATGTCGAAAATGATCCTGAATTAATTGAACAACTCCACATGCCAGGGTACCCAGCGAAGATCGAACGTGCAGTCTTATTCACCCTTGAAGCATTTAGCCAGAATTGCCCTCAACATATTCCCGTACGTTATTCTGAGCAAGACCTTCAGGAGGCAATTGAGGCAGCTACAGCGCCCCTACAGGCAAAAATTATCGCGTTAGAAAATCGTCTTCAAGGTTAATCTCTCTTCTCGTGTAGGGACGTTCCATGGCACATCCCTACACGAGATAATTTTTCATTCAATAATTCCTAACTCTTTAGCCTAAAAACTGTTCGACCATTCCCATGATCACAACGCCAGTCAACAACCCAACCGAACCGCTGCTTTTTAGGGTCTTCAAGTTTAACTCAGGCAATAGCTCATGGAATACAACAAACAGCATGGAACCTGCCGCTAATGCCATGCCCATGGGGGCGATCGCACGCCCCCCATCGACCAGTGTTACTCCCAACCATCCTCCTAAGGGTTCTAACCAGCCAGATAGGGTAGCAAACAGCAGCGATAAACCGATGCCATAGCCTAACTGACGCAAAGCTAGCGCTACCATCAAGCCTTCAGGCAAATTTTGCACAGCCACACCAATGGCAATGCCCGCATCATGGGTAGACGCTGCCCCCAAACCCACTGCCAAGCCCTCTGGAAAATGGTGTAGAGCAATAGCCAACACAAACAGCCACAGGTGTCGCCCATGGCCTGGCTGTGTCAGCTCTGGCTGAGGCAATACACGGTCTAAACCATAGAAAATCGCAACACCAATAATGACGGCAGCCACAATTTCTCCTGTGCCTGTGCCATAGCCAGCCGACTGCCCCGCCAACTGCACAGCCGGTATCAATAACGAGAATGCTGCCGCTGAGAGCATCACCCCACTCCCCATACTCAGCAACAGGGTCTGCCAACGATCACTTAACTGAGACGTAAACAGTATGGGTACCGCACCCACACCTGTGCCAAAACTGGCTAACACACTAGATGTAACCCCGTCAGACATCACATCCGACGCGACACTAGACCAGGATTGAGAGAGCTGTTCCATAGAAAACCTCCGACAGAAAATCTCCGACTCAGGACTCCATACTAACTAAAACTCATTATGAGTACGGGTGAGTTAAATCACACAAGCACCGATCTTTAAAGATGTGCAGTTCTATACGACAAAGATCTAAGTGTTTTCAGGGATATTACGGTTCTTAGAAACGACACATCATGTGGAAACTTTACGCAAAATGGTGTCTATCTCCGTGCAAAAACCCAAGGATTCATCGAGATATCTCGCTTAATTTAGTAATGTACTGAGTAACATTTACTACCCATGAATACAAGTTCGGTTGCATCCCATGTAGTCATTCGTCTACCCAGTCGTGTGGATAGTTTTATCTCACCGTTTTTTGAGCAAGATTTGAAACAGAAGCTTCAGCCTGGCGTCACCATCATCATCGACATGGCAAAGACTAAGTTTCTCGAACCTGCGGCAGCATCTGTATTTTGGGCAGGAATTATACAATCTCGCAAAGAAGGAGCCAAAATTATTGCTAGGGACATGAATGAGCAGGTCAAGCTTGTTTTAGAACGATCCGGCCTACTGCACCATTTACAGGAATTGTAAATGGCAGCTAAATGCCAAACGATAGAACAATACGCCTTGATCGTCCATGCCCGCACTCACGATGCCCTAACTTAATTATCGGCTTTGACGCTACACTGTGACGCCGCGATATTATAGTTAGTCGGAAAGAGTTGGTGCTGCGGTTGCGGGCTAAGGACTTAGCAAAGCCCTTAGCTTGAGGAAAGTCCGGGCTCCTGAAAGGTCAGGCTTGCTGGGTAATTCCCAGTGCGGGTGACCGTGAGGATAGTGCCACAGAAACATACCGCCAATGGAAAGGCGGAAGGCGGAAGGCAGAAGGCGGAATTTAAATTCATCCTTCATTCTTCATCCTTCATCCTTTTACAGGTAAGGGTGCAAAGGTGCGGTAAGAGCGCACCAGCAGCGTCGAGAGGTGCTGGCTCGGTAAACCCCGGCTAGGAGCAAGGTCGCAGGGGTCATGGTTGACCTTTTTCCAGCCCCGCTTTTGGTGTACCGCTAGAGGCAACTGGTAACAGTCGTCCCAGATAGATAACCGCCCGTTGATGTTCGCATCAGCGAGAACAGAACCCGGCTTACGGCTGACTCTTTCCATTTTTTTGAGCATAGGAGGGTGGGGCAAGTCCACCAAATAACAGTGAATGCTAAGTGGCCACAGGGCAGTAGACAGCAATCAGTCAGCAATCAAGGATGATCCACGACGACAACAAGAGTTATCACAATTTGTAGCAAAGTTAGGGGTAACGGATCCTACGGCAGTGCGTTGGGACCTGCTGCATCAGGCCCTGATAGATATTTCTCGCTCAGCAGATCAAAATAATGAAGTGCTGGAGTTTCTAGGTGATGCAGCCCTAAGGCTAGCTGCCGCAGAATTTTTGCAAGCAACCTACCCCCACATGTCGGTGGGAGAAATGGCAGCAGTGCGATCTCAACTTGTCAGCGACCGCACGTTGGCAGTTTTGGCCAGAGACTACAACTTTGGGCGCTACCTACATATATCGTCTAGTGCCGCTGGGGACCAGGCCGGCAGAAGTTCACGGCTGGCAGACGCATTTGAAGCTGTCTTGGGCGCACTCTACCTGAGCACCCAAGATCTCAGCCTGATTCATCCCTGGCTTGATCGTCAGTTTGAGCGGCTTACCCAAACCATCAAAAACGACCCAGCCCGCCACAACTATAAAGCAGCCCTCCAAGAACTCACCCAGGCCCACAGTAAACAGCTGCCAGCATATACTGTCGAAGAAATTAGCCAGCGCCACGGCGATCCGGAGCGGTTTTATGCCCAGGTCCAGTATCAGGGCAAACTCTGGGGAGATGGCAAAGGTCCCTCCATTAAACAGGCAGAACAACGCGCCGCGCAGCAAGCCTATCAACAATTGGAACCCTTGATTACCGTTAACTCAAATAGCTAGTAACCCTGACTGCCACAATGGGCAAAATGGACAGCGGACCGCTCAGCGAGGTATAGGGCAATGGATCCAGAAACAAGGCAAATCAAGCTGGCACTGATGGGAGTGGGGCGGTGGGGCACCCATCTACTGCGTAACTGTCTGGCTCATCCCCAACTTCAGGTGAGGGCGGTCGTCGATCCGTCTTCAGAACGGTTGACGACCATAGCCCAAACGTTTCACCTAGACGCCTCAGTGGCACTACTCAGGAGTTGGGAAGCGGCCTTAAACATTGACGGTTTAGAAGCTGTTGCGATCGCCACCCCCGCCACCACCCACGAGGCTATGGTCACCGCTGCCCTCAAACGTCAGCTGCATGTGCTGTGTGAAAAACCCTTGACGCTGACTGCCAATACATCTAAGGCACTTTGCCAATTAGCCCGTCAGCAAAATCGGCAGCTATTTATTGACCACACCTATCTCTTCCATCCGGCTGTTATGGTGGCCAAGGCGAATCTAAACCGTCTAGGCACTCCACGCTACGGCTATGCCGCCCGCACTAACCTGGGTCCCGTACGTCACGATGTTGATGCCCTCTGGGATCTAGCGATCCACGACATTGCTATTTTTAACCATTGGCTGGGGGATTTTCCCACACATGTGCAGGCCCAAGGTCTGAACTGGCTAAAGCGTTCAAACCAAGTGCAGCTAGCCGATGTGGTGTGGTGTCGTTTGAAATATGCCAGTGGGTTTGAAGCAACGGTACATCTATGCTGGGCCAATCCCCACAAGCAACGACAGTTGACTATGGTTTGCGATCGCGGCAGCCTCATCTTTGACGAAATGCGACCTGAATCGCCCCTCACACTACAGCTAGGGCAGCTAGAAGCCGACACATTTAGTCCCATAGGCTTAAGTACAGAGTCCATCGACATTCCTAAGCAGGAGCCATTGGCCACGATGTGCGAGCATTTTGTCCAAAGTGTGCTCACCAATCAGTCATCATCCATATCTTCGGGCATCGTTGGCACTGATCTAGTCGCCATCCTAGAAGCCTTATCCAAATCCCTAAATCAAGCAGGCGCATGGATTTCTACACAGTAAAAGCAAGACAGTAAAAACAAGAGTCGTTTTGCGTTCTCAGATCTTTATTTTGAGTTGAGTTGATACCCGTTAACTCAAAACTAAACACTCCAAACTTACCCCTCTGTCTTCTGCCCCACCAGCACCTGCTCAGCAGCTTCTGTCTTATCCTTTTCAGGAGTCTCGGGTTCATCGGCTTCACCCTGGTTAGCCAAGAGCGGTAGGCTCACGGTAACTGCCGTACCTTGAGCCACCCCCTCACTGTAGAGGCTAATGCTGCCCCCCATCAGTTTCATAAAGTTCTTCGAAATCGCCAGGCCTAACCCTGTCCCCTCATAGCTGCGGGTGTGACTACCGTCCACCATTACAAAAGGATGGAAAAGCTTTTGCTGATCCTTGGGATCAATGCCAATTCCAGTATCCTGAATAGTCACGCTCACGCGAGGTGCGGGCACTGGTGCAGAATCGTCATCTGGAGCATCAACCGATTGCACTATCTCAATCTTGGCCGTAATACTGCCACTGTGGGTAAATTTAACGGCGTTGTAAACGATATTCAGGAACACCTGCTTGAGTTTATCGCCATCCCCCTTCACCCAGATGGGGTCTGACTTCTCAGGACGATTCAGGGTCAAGCCCTTTTGCTGAATCTGTAGAACCTGCATATCCAGAACATCTTGAACGATGCCCCCCAAGTCCAGAGTATCTAGATCAAGACTGACGGTGCCCGATTCAATTTTGGCAATGTCCAAAATGTCGTTGATAATTTTCAGCAAATGAATGGCTGCATTATCCGCCCGTTCTAGAAATTCCAGTTCCTCTTCGCGATCATCACAGGAGCCATCGCGCACCAGACGGACACAGCCAATAATGGCATTCAGTGGTGTGCGCAATTCATGGGATGTATTCGCCAAAAACTCATTCTTAAGCTGATTGGCCATCTGGGCGTTTTCCCAAGCCTGGCGTAACTCCTGGGCTCCTCCTTCCAGACGACGCAGCATGCGTTCTAGAACTTGCCCCAAATAATCAAGTTCCCAAATACTTCGGTTCTTGGGCGCAGCCTTGACCTCAGAGGAAAGGTCCTGAACTTGCTGAGTATAGTGAATCAATCGCTCCACCGGCAATGACAGACTACGGGCCACATAAAGCGCTAACAGAGCATTGGCAGCTAGCAATCCCAGGGTCAGCAAAAATAGAATCATCCGGATTTCCCACAGCGCGTGGAGGGCTTGATCAAGCGGCGTTACCGCTAACACATTCCACGTCTGAATCTGACCGGTAGACACCGGCAGTTTGGCACCGCTGTAGCCCGCTAGCCACTCGTCACCACTTTCCAGCAAACTAAACAGGTGCAGGGTATCCGAATTCCCTACGCGAATACTGCTCATGATGCTAACAAACCGATCAGCACCATGGAGGTCATCGACCGATAGACCGACTAGGTTGGGATTGGGGTGGGTAACGACAATGCCATTGGGATCGATAATGACCGTTTTACCTACCAGAGAACGGGGATTGGTGTCTTCTAGCTGCGTAAATCCAAACTGAGCTGATAGGGTATAGCGCAGCTGTCCTTCGGGGCTATAAATAGGTGTGGCGACAATCAAATCAAGCAGGGAAGAGTGCATCCCTTGCTCTTCATTTTCCACTTCAAGGACAGTTTCTGAAACCGTCCGATTAGGGCTATCAAGGTCCACTAAATAGAAGTCTGACTTTCCCGTGGATTCTTGTTGCCAAGGCAGCTGTAACGGTGTGGGCAAGAGGGAAGACTCACAGGTACTTAACACGACATTACCGGTGCCAGCATCAGTCAGCTCTAAGCACCCAACCGTGTGGGAAGCTATTTCGGTATACTGCCTCAGGGCTCTAGAGACTTCAGGGGTCTCTCCAGTTCTCAAAGCTTGGCTATCAGCGAGCAACATCAGCTCTGATTCTACTGCTCGTATGCTGTCCCTAAGACCACTTGCCTTGTTAATAGCACTGCTGGTCAAGTTTTGGCGGGCCGTGTCCAATAGGCTTGAACGCGCCTTACGCAAGGTAATCGCCTGACCAATGAGTAGCACAGGCGTACTCAATAGCAAGATACGCAGTATCAGTAACCGGCGAAATGAAAGAGGACGCTTAGCCATAAACCGCTAACAACTTATAGGATCGTCGCTGACTTCAACAAGGAAACGTAGATAAGACATGGAGTCAAATTCGTAGATAACAACAAAAGAAAACGCTTGCCATCTTGGTCTGCCGCAGTCTAGCCAAAATGGTCCGCAGACGTCACCGTCTCATTTACTTTGATGTTATATCTACTGGTAAACCACAATGAACCAATATCAGTTTTCGCAACGACCGTACCCATGACCATCGTGTTATTACTGATACCGGTACTAACACCCACTTAGTTTATCGACTGGTCTTGTCTAGCTACCGGCTAGCAAGCCAAAAGTTGAAGTAGCACTCACATAGATGAAGCCTTATCAAAGGTAGCTTAATCCCTTGAAATTGAATATTGTCAGGCATCAGACAGGTCAGTGTCGATGCTTCAATTCGTCAATCGATCGGTCATGTTCGCTATGCTTCAGCCTCTCACAAATTGCTTCATACCGAGAAGAAACCATCACCGCTTTTTGAATAAATGCCGCCGTTAAACCTACAGCCCTACGCCAAAACATCCAATCGTCCCTACGTCACTACTGTTTTGGCCATGAGTGCCGATGGCAAGATCAGTAATCCTCAGCGCGGTGCTGCTCGTTTTCCATCAGCCGCCGACCAGCACCATCTAGAAAAGCGATTAGCGATCGCAGATGCCACTCTATTCGGCGCTGGCACCTTACGAGCCTACGGCACCACGGCCCTGATCAAAGACGCAAAGCTCCTGGAAAAACGGCGTCAAAACACTCAACCCCCCCAACCCATCCACATCGTCTGCTCCAGATCAGGCCAATTAGATCCGACTGCTAAGTTCTTTACTCAGCCAATCCCCCGTTGGTTGTTAACAACCAGCCATGGGGCAGCCAACTGGCAAGACACAGATCATTTTGAACGGCTATGGATCGCCCCTAATGCCCCCACAGGCCAAGACTTCGCTTGGGAACAAATCCTGACCAAACTCAAGGCCTTAAATATTCATCAACTAATTATCATGGGCGGCGGTCAACTCGTGGCGGCTCTGATGGCCGCTGACTTGATTGACGAACTCTGGCTCACCATTTGCCCCTTAATCATCGGCGGAGACAAGTCCCCCACCCCATGCGACGGAGATGGATTTTCCCTAGACAATGCACCAAGATTCACCCTGATATCGCATCAAACCGTTGGGAATGAAGTGTTCTTAAACTATAAACGTCACCGCTAAGACTATTGAGTTTTGAGCTGACGTAGTTTGCCTGGTTTGAACTTGCCAAGCCGCAACTAACTAAGAACAAGGCACCAGGAACCAAGAACTTACAAAACTCAAAACTTACCCTACGCCGACTTTGCCCCATTCCCATTCCCCATCTGCCGCGCTACATTACCGTAGTGGATCAATACGCTATGCCAAGTAATGGGGAAAACCATCAATCAGCCGTTGACCGACTATACGCTGCGTTGGGTCAATCGTATGGCAGACTTACCTGCAGCCGATTGGGATAGCATGGCACAATCGATCAAGACCCCTTTCTTCGAGTGGTTTTGGCTAAATTCCATGGAGGTCTCTGGCAGTACTAAAGCTCAGACCGGTTGGCTGCCCAACCATTTGACAGTGTGGTGCAAAAATAAATTAGTGGCTGCCGCACCGCTATATCTCAAAGGCCATAGTCGCGGTGAGTTTGTATTTGACCATCAGTGGGCAGATTTAGCAGATCAGCTGGGCATTGACTACTACCCTAAGCTGCTGGGCATGTCGCCATTTACCCCTGTCGAAGGGTATCAGTTTTTAATCGCGGCTGGGGAAGATGAGACCGCACTCACCCAAGTCATGGTGGCAGCTATCGACCAGTTTTGCGTCCAGAATCAGATTTCAGGCTGCCATTTTCTCTACGCGAACCCTGACTGGCGGGCGTCAATGGAAAAGCTGGGCTTTCAAAAATGGCTACACCATAGCTATATCTGGAAAAACGAAGGCTACAGCAGCTTTGACGATTATCTAGCTCGATTTAATGCCAACCAACGCCGCAATATTAAGCGAGAACGCAAGTCTGTCGCCAAGGCTGGACTGCATTTTGAAGTGCATACTGGCAATGGCCTATCTGATACCCTGTGCAACCTGGTGTACGACTTTTACAGTGATACCTGTGACAAGTTTGGCTGGTGGGGTAGTAAATATTTAACCCGCAAGTTTTTTCAGCAGCTATATCCAGAGTTTTGCGATCGCACCGTTGTATTTGCCGCCTACAGCGACGACAGCAACGATCCCATTGGCATGTCCTTTTGCCTGACCAAGGGAGAAAAGCTCTACGGGCGCTATTGGGGAGCTTTTGAAGAGTACAATCACCTGCACTTCAACGCCTGCTATTACGAACCTATCGACTGGGCCATCGCCAACGGCATTAAGTTATTTGACCCTGGTGCCGGAGGACGCCACAAAAAACGACGCGGTTTCCCCGCTTCCCCTAACCACAGCCTGCATAAGTTCTATCATCCCACCTTGGCCCAGGTGCTAGACAATTACATCGACCGCATTAATGTCGCCGAACAGCAGGAAATTGACGACATCAATGCAGACCTCCCCCTCAAGCCATTAAGGACGGAATAAAATAGAAGCATTGCTGAGCCTCGGGATAACTTGAGGGGTGAGACACCGTCAAATCGCCATAGTGCTAGACCGGTACATCCCCTAAATCAGCACGGTCCTAGGTGAAATCAAGGGATCTGCACGGTAGAATATGGGACCCAAAGGACCCTATGGGTCTCAAAAATGTTCTCACGTTGTGAAACCGTCTCTTTACCATGGCTATAAGTCAAGACACACGCCCATCTACCGCCACCCTCAAAACCCTAGACGACAAACTGTCTAAACGGTTTATTGAACTCGATCCTGACGGTTATTTTTTGATCTATCTAGACACTGAGCAAGGGCTGATCTGCGCCAAGCATTTTACCAATGTCATTAACGACAAGGGCGTAGCCTGCGATCCAGACACAGGCAAACCTTTATTGGGGAAAAAGACTGAGGCCCCACGCCAGTCTTCTCGCTTATATCAGGGTCGCACCGCTAAAGAGTTGTGCATGAAAATCTTCGAAGACAAAGAAAACCCTTGCCCCATAAGCTATTTAGACCATGCTGCTTATCTTGGTCGAGAGTTTGTGCGCGCTGAGATTGCCCTGGTCAATGATGAGCCTTATGTTCAGGATTAGTCCTGAACACCACTCAATTTGCCACCCACGATTTCGCGCACCCGATAAATGGGGCGTTTTTGCGATTCGTGGTAGGTGCGCATCATCAGCTCAGCTAACAGTCCTACGCTCAATAACTGAATTCCTGAAATAAATAACACCACTGCCAACATCAACAGAGGGCGATTGCCGATCTCAGCATTCAAAATAAACTTTACAAATGCTAGATAAATGCTCAGCCCTAACCCGGCAAACACGGATATGGCTCCAAACGGCCCAAAGACGTGCATGGGGCGGGTCAAAAAGGTTTTCATAAAGTAAATGGTCAATAAATCTAGGGCAACTCGAAAGGTGCGACCCAGACCGTATTTACTTTGGCCAAACTGACGGGCATGGTGGCGTACGGGGACTTCACTAATACGCGCTCCCTCAATGTAAGCTAGGGCTGGTAGAAACCGATGGAGCTCACCGTAGAGGTTCATATCTTTGACCACATCGGCGCTGTAGGCTTTCAGTGAACAGCCATAGTCATGCAGCCTAACGCCGGTTACCGTGGCAATTAGCCAGTTGGCAATTTTGGATGGCAGCAGTCGAGTAATGGCATTGTCCTGCCGATCTTTACGCCAGCCGCTTACCAGATCGTAGCCTTCGTGCAGCTTTTGGTAGACCGTGGCAATATCTGCAGGCTCATTTTGCAAGTCTCCGTCCAGGGTGACGATCACCTGCCCCCTAGCGTAGTTAAATCCAGCTGCCATGGCAGGAGTCTGGCCATAGTTACGTCGTAGCAAAATCACCCGCAAATCATGGCGTTCTTTGGCCAGGGCTTTAAGTAGCTTCGCTGAACCATCCGTTGAGCCATCATCCACGCAGATCAACTCATAGGAAACCCCCATGGTCCGAACTGCGTTGGTAATTTTTTCCACCAGCAACGGAATACTGTCATATTCGTTATAAATAGGCACAACGACCGATAACTCATACCGAGTATTAACGGCAGCAATTTGACTGGGGGAGGTCACCATAGTGGGATTTGAATCCAATGGACTTAGGCAGAGCTAAACAAACACTAACATTCCCCACCACTCATTATTCGGTTTCAGAGGTCAGAATAGACGTGTTTAAGTGCCTCGATAAGCGTTAACCATGCTTTAGACGCATCACTAACTGTCCATTAGCACCGCTTGCAAAGGTCACTGTTTCGTTAAAGTTGTGCCCGTGCATCACGTTTTGCCAATCTGCTGCGCGTCAGGCCCAACTGAGTGAATTTATGATGCAGCTTTTGCCTGACGAGTTACGTTCATTGCGTAGTAACTAAATAATCGACCGTAAGGGTTGCCCACCACTTTCCAGTGGTGTCCATCACTGTATTGTTGTCATCTATCCCACAGCTTTCATCTACTGGTTCATCTCAGTCTGCGCCCTTTTGACTCAGTAATAACGTAGCGCTGTGACCTGATTGATGGTATGGGGCTGTATGCAGTGCTCGTCTGTGCTGATTGTCTGTGTGCGATCGCGAGTCACGTCCTTGTTGCGATCTCAAACTCGCCAAATCTCTCTCGTCAAATCGTCTATGAGATCTTGGCAAAGTGGTAAAAGCTGTGGCTTACATCTACTTTGTTGTTTTGGAGCTAAGCTCGATGAAAGCTCAATATACTTCTGTGGCACTAGTTGCGGCTGGCATTGCCATACTTTCGACGACAACACCTGCTGCTGCCGCCAATATCTTTATTGGTAGCCGCGAATTTTCTGTTTCAACAATTTCTGGTGAGACATATGAAGATGTCTTGCCCACACTAAAAAAACAGCTCTTTTACGGGAACGAGGAACTCGCCGTAGATCTAGCAACACAGCATGCAACTAAAGGTCCCCTGTTCGCACATCTATTTGGTGAGCGCTTCGTTGGCCTCGATTTCATTGGAATCAAGTATGATCCTGCCTTTGTTGCCACCATTCCTCCCGAGTTTCGAGACTACGGAGACGAGGTATATCAAGAGGTTGTGTTTGCCGCTTCTTGCGATCGCCCTGATTTCTACGAATGTATACCCACCCCCTTTGACATATCTGATGTTCAGTTTGCCGTACTCCAACAGGTTCCTACACCGGCTCTACTGCCGAGCTTAATTGGACTAGGGCTGGCGGCTATTCGTAAGCGGAAGCAATCCATCGAAGCTTAGGACTATAGCTGGTCTAGTGTGCCTATAACAGGCGCACTAGACAACAACTGAGCATATTAACCAAATGCCTAACAATCAAACAAAGACGAAGACAATATCCTGAGCCATTGGACCGATGTCAGCGACCGATGCCAGCGACCGATGCCAGCGTTAGAAGACTTTATTCCACTCGTACACTTCGTACTCGGTCCAAATACCATTAACCCAATAAGGATCATTCTCCACTAGCTGCCGAACTATGGCCTCATCATCAGCTTCATAGGTACCGAACACTTTACTGTTATCGGTTGTTGGCCCCAACGAGGTCAACACGCCCTTTTCTTTTTGTGCTTGCAGTCCAGCGAGATGATCTGCACGATAAGGGGTGCGTTTCTCCAGAGCATTCTCACAGTAGCTCCCCCACATCACAAACTTGGCCATGGCTCTTTACTCCTGCTATCTGTTCACTAGCACAATAGACAGAATACAAGACCATCGCCTCAGGCCTTCACTTCACGAGTAGCCTGCGTATCCAAACTAGCCCCTAGCTTATCGGCAATGCCCTCAACCCAGCTTTCATCCTGTTTAGTGTAGCTGCGAGGCGCATTGGCCCCCAAAACCAGTACCCCCTTTTCCCCCATGGGTTGGCAAATTATTCCTTGGGTGTTTTCAGGCAAATAATTGAATTCAACCTTACCAGGATAAAGTTTAAGATTCACCAAATAAACCGGCTGTTTTCTAGTCAGCGTACGCTCCATAATGGGGCCAACTTCAACCTCTTTATTGGGACCAAGAATACCGCGCCGCATCAATGTCTGACCATCGTAGTAAGCCACCAACGAACGAGTAACCGTATTGGTCAGCAATAGGTGAGAAGCCCAGGCCAATTCAGTAGCAACATCTTCCGACAGACCATCTGCTAACTCAAAGCCTTCTTCCCCTTCTAAAATCACAGCTTCTGGTGGTACCGGCTGAATTTGACGCCACAGCAATGTTGTCAAAATCAAAATTGCACTTAAAAAGACACCCACCACATCAGCACGCGCCTGGGAGTCAGTCACAACGGGGGTTAACAGCCGATTTAGCATAAGCAACGTACCGCCCACACTGCCTACAATCAGCGGTAATCGCCGCAACCACTGGTTATCATTCGCTGCTTTAGCCATCCCCTATCTCCCGATTGCCCATGGGTATCTTTAAGATAAACCCGTCAATTAACTACTGCCTTTAGTCGATTACTAGTGTATCTTTAGCCAGTAAAACTGCTGATACTCTACTGCTGTGAACTGGCTTTTCCAACTAGCCTTCATCTCCGCTCTCATTGGTCCCCGTCCTTGGCAACCAATGGGCAGCATCAACTTCGCCGACATTGATATCCGACCGACCTGGGAATCACCATGGCTCCAGCAAAAACTAGCAGCCGATCCGGTCGCTGAGACCATCCTTAATGGCTATGTAGCAGACCTAACGAGTCTGGGGTTTACGGCTAGCCAGCAAAGTGTGGCCGTCGATGTGGGGCGCTATCCAGTGGCTCGTCACCAAGAATCTCGTCGCTTACCGGCAGCATCCTTAACTAAAGTGGCCACCACCTTAGCTGCCCTTGAGACCTATGGCGTCAATCATCAGTTCGAAACCTTTATCGGCTGGCAAGGAACCATCACCAACGGCACCCTCCAGGGCAATCTCATTATCAAAGGGGCCTACGATCCCCTATTTGTTTGGGAAGAGGGAATTGCCTTGGGGAATACACTACAGCAGCTTGGTATTCAACAGGTCACGGGTAGCTTAATTGTCATTGATCAGTTTGTAATGAATTTCAACACAGACCCATTGGCATCAGGGGAAATGTTGAAACAGGCCATGAACTCTGCTGCTTGGGGCTGGGCAGTAGAGAAACAATACGCCACACTGCCACCCGGCACCCCTAAACCCACACTGCAAATCCAAGGACCAGTACAGATAGCCTCTGCAGCACCCACCATCAATCAGGCCTCAGGCTGGTTGGTACGCCACAAGTCACTACCGCTAGCAGTGATTCTGAAAGCGATGAATATCTACAGCAACAATGTGATGGCCGAGATGATCGCTAATCTATCCGGTGGCTCAGCCAATGTGGTCAAAATTGCCGAGCAGACGGGAGTCACTCCTGGTGAAATTAGTCTGATTAACGGTTCGGGCTTGGGAGAAGACAATCAACTCTCAGCCCGTGCCGTGATTATACTTATGCAAGCAATTCAGAACCGACTACAGCCTTACAATCTCAACTTCGCCGACCTGTTTCCAGTTTCTGGCACCGACACGGGCACCTTGATCGACCGTACGTTACCCATCAATGCTTCAGTCAAAACAGGGAGCCTAGCCGTGGTTAGCGCGCTGGCAGGGGCTTTTCCCACTGAGCAAAAGGGTATTGTCTGGTTTGCCATTATTAACTACGGCTCAGGGCTAGAAACGTTGCGTGCCCGTCAGGATCGGTTGCTAGCTTCCCTTGAAAAACAGTGGGGTAAGGCGAATCAAGTTCCCAATCCCATTAAGGCTACACTACAGTTCAATCAAGAGCCGTACCGTTTAGGCGATCCTAAACGCAATGAGATTATTCAACCGCCTCAGGCACAATCTCAGTGACGACATTGCGACCAGTAACGACCACCGTTTGCCGCTCTAGGTTACCGACCGCACGATCACCGTTCACCGTGGCAGCAGGATCCTGCTGGCGATAGCTCACATTGCCTTGCCCATCTATATCCTGGGTCTTGATATTCCAAGTGAGCTGGTCAGCCGTTAACAGGGATTGTCTGGTTTGATCGACGGATCTAACGTTGCCATTTAAGACAAGAATCTCAGTGATCAAATTTAGACGGCCTTGATTAGCATTAGCCGTGATTTTTCGCTCGGGATACTGAATGCGTACAGGCTTATCAATCGTGATAATACCTGGCTCCACATCCCAAACAGCGATATCACTATTGGTTTGCAAAGGAATTTCAAATGCGTTGAGCTGTACCTGCTGCTGTAATGTGGCTTGTTGCTGTGCCAGGTCAAACTCTCCCCGCTTACCCACTAAGCGATCAGTCACCGTAGAATCATCTTCAGAGACATACTGCTCTACCTTTAGGGGGGTGTCTGTTTCGAGTTTTTCAGCATCTAGCTGCCATACTAATTTGTCTGACTCAAACCCAATCCAAGGCTCTTGTTGAGTTTTAGCAACCACACCGTTGAGTAACTCCAGACGCTGAGTTTTATTAAATAGTCGGGCTTCCTGGGCTGTGGCTTTGAGCTGGGGATGATCGCCACGAATACGGTCTCGCACTAACAGTAGATCTTCTGCGGGGATCCATTCCAAACTATTGCCATTGAGCGTGAGCTGATTGTCTGGATTAGTGGCGACAATGTTGCCCTGCAAAAATATTGACTTGCCATCTTCTCGGATTTCCCCCTGATCGGCTTTGACTCGGTATACTAACTTTCCGTCTTGAAAAAGCTCACCCTCTGGGGACTTCACGCTAGCTAATCGACGATCGGGACTGTAGGTAGCTGCTTTTGCCTTCACACGCCAAAGCAGCCCACCATTCTCGTCAGGCTGCTCTAGGGTGACATCTTTAAGCGTTAGTTCTGCTTCGGTTTGTTCAGTGCCGTCCTGATTTTGAAGACTTTGCAGGGTATCTCCTGACGATTGACAAGTTCGTACAGCTACGACTATCACAGCAACAAACGCCGCAATCACCGCAAACCGATACCATTTATTCATACAGCGTTAGTTGTGCCAGTACATAATCTAGTCACCCAGATTATCCTAACGGATAACGGTTCTTACCCCGGCTCACTGGTTGCCTCTTCTTCCATAACGCTCAAACCAGTGAGTGGGCGATAGGTATAGCCATTGCTGTGGCTGCGTGGAGTCTTTTTGATATCGTCTTTGACACCGTCTAAATCAATATAGCGGTCAGATACATTGATCAAACTGTCACTGGTCATAGAGCGCAAACTGACCACCTCTACCCTGACGCCACGATAGCTAGCAGCATCAACCGCATAGGCCAAATCTCCGTCACCACTCACCAAAATAGCTGTGTCGTAACAGCCGACAAGGGCCATCATATCGACAGCGATCTCAACATCTAGATTAGCTTTTTTAGACCCATCAGGCAGCTGTACCAAATCTTTGGCAATGACTCGGTATCCATTGCGGCGCATCCACAGTAGAAACCCTTGCTGCTTTTCATTAGTACGATCAACACCTGTATAGAAAAAAGCACGAAACAATCGAGAACCTGCGGTTAATCGGCATAGCAGCTTGGTGTAGTCAATTTCAATTCCAAGCTGAAGCGCTGCATAAAACAGATTCGAACCATCAATAAAAATGGCAACCCTACCACGATTTTCTAATACTTGCTCTGGCGTAAATCCAGTGTCATGACTGAGGGTATTACGGTGATTCAACATGATTTAATCCTATCCAATTTATTATGATTTACACCCCTAACTTGTGGTTAGTATTGCCCTTTAACGAACCCCCAGTATTCAAGGGCAATTGAGGGATATTTTGTCAAGAGTTTACAAAGGGCTCCTAGGGGAAGAAACACAGCGAATAATTACTTAGCCATGCACAATTTTGAGCCTGTCTTGAATTGTCCTTTAAACCCACCAATCAAAGTACACACGCCATTAAATAAAGGCTTGTTTTCATCATACATGAGGCATTTGTAGATGAAAGCGATATGGCTGTAACTTAATTTCTTCTCAAGAAGTAGAAAATAAATGTGATTAAAAATTGAGTGGGTATTTATTGAAATCCTGACGTGAAAATAATAGGTTTTGACACCTAACTAAAAGTCATTGGCAAATAAGTTTACAAGGGTTAAAAATGCTATATAAAAGCACATGTCTTGAAATGCTCATAAACGCAGATTATTACCGCTGAGGTATTCAATGTCAGCATTTAAATGTCAGTATTATCGAGCCTTATCATGGATTAAGCTGCAATATGCCGATAAATAGCGATTGCGATCGCAAGCTTCGTTTTTTTGCTTTATAAATAGCAAAAACTGCCAAAAACCAACAGGGAGCTATCAGTGGGAATTTCAGAACTCTTTAAGGCTGGTGGGGTCGTCATTTGGCCACTACTGGTCGCATCAATCTTAGTAGTGACTCTAATTTTGGAGCGGAGCTGGTTTTGGTGGCAGATTTCTCAGCACCAGGAACGTGTGGTCAATACGTTTCTAGTAGATTATGCCCAGCAGCCTAAGGCAGCGATTCAACAACTAAAGCAGCAGCCGTCGTTACCCATGGTGCGAATTTTTTTGGCGGCGCTGTCCCTAGAGCAGGCCACCCCTGATGAATTTAAATTGGCTTTAGAGAGCGCGGCTCAAGCAGAGATCCCGATGCTTAAGCGGTTTAGTACTGTGTTTGAAACCGTCATTGGTCTCGCCCCCTTATTGGGACTACTGGGCACTATTTTAGGGTTGATTCAGGCCCTGTCGTCTTTGCAAATTGGCGATGTGGGTACGGCTCGGGCATCCGGTGTTACAGCAGGCATTGGCGAAGCATTGATTTCCACAGCCCTTGGCTTAGTGGTCGCCATGGTGACTCTGTTCTTTGCCAATGTCTTTCAAGGGTTATATCGTCGGCAGCGGGCTGCGATCGCAGATTATGGTGGCCGTATTGAAATCGCTTATCGACAGTATTATCGAAAGTTTATGCATCGTCAGAACCGCTAAGCTGTCCAAACATCAACGGTTTGCCTAAATACCCTCAACAAATTTAGATAATTTGCTCATTTGGCTACTTCAACAATCGGAACAAACCCAATATTCTAGAAAAAATGAGTAATATTCTTTGAAGTATTGGCCATTCAGGCATTACCTTAATGAGCACATACAAATTCACCATCCGGTTCTTTCCTAAAAACTTTCATGGGTGATCGTCGTTGGTTCAAAATTGGGGTATACGTAGGCGCGTTTTGTTTAGCCATGGTAGTGACAATGGTATTGGCAACGACCTACAAAGTATTTTTTGGGCCACCCCAGGGAATAGCAGCAGCAGCCCCCTCTTACACCGTAGAAGTAGCGCCGACAGGAGCTAACGTGCCCTCAGCTAACCATGGGCTCATATACACGGCGGAAAATAACCCTACCTATAGACCCCTTGAGCGGGTAGAACTGGCTGACCCATCGAACTATGGCGAACGATACGATGTCGATGCCTATGGTCAGCCCCTCAACCATGAATTTTTGGCCGTGCTTCACGAAACCGTATGGAGCGCCAACAGTGCGATTAATACCTTTCAAACGTATCACCCACGGGACGAAGACCAGGTGAGTTACCACAGCATCATTGACCGCGATGGCACGGTTATCTATGTTGTCCCTCCTGAAAAACGGGCCTTTGGCGCAGGTAACTCTGTCTTTGAGGGGCCCAACGGTCCTGAAACCGCTGTGACGAATCCCGCGTTTGCGTCATCTGTCAATAACTTTGCGTATCACATTTCCTTAGTCACCCCCTCCGATGGCCAGGATAATGCCTCTACCCACAGTGGTTATACGGATGCGCAGTATAAGTCCTTAGCCTGGCTAATGGCCCAGACAACAATTCCTGAGGCACGGATTACCACCCATGCAGCGGTTGATCGTTCAGGTTCTCGACAGGATCCCCGCAGCTTTAACTGGGCTCACTTTTTAGAATATCTGCACCAGTATCCTAGTCGAGCGGCGTAGACAAGATTAGGAATCCTCTAGTTGTAGGGGCGCACGGCTGTGCGCCCCTACAACTTTGTTTAACCACAGATCGAGGTTGAGGTCGTAATAGCCTTCTTGGCCAGCAGGATATTCCCCCTGTTCGATGGCATTAATAATTTGCGGCAAAGCGGCAATGTAATCTTGGCTCCGTACCACAGGATGAAGCGTCCAGGCATCAGGATTTGAAAGTGTTGCCCGCCAACCGTGAGTGCGTTCAAGCTCCCGAGAAATCATCACCTCCCAAGAATCTAACTTGCCACGACCGGTCCAGTAATTTAACCAGGTCAGCACCCTGGGTGGTAACTGCTTTAGCCATTCGTTTTTATAGTCCATCCACAGGACAGGAATTGGTAGAAATGCATCGAAGCTTTGCTTTTTAATCAGATAAGCACGGCTGCCAAAAAACTTAAACCGATAGAACCCATCGTCCTGTTCATAGGGCACACGCTGGTTCATGGTACCGTCAGCCCGTGGTGGCCCCGATAAAGGCCTGACAAACAACACATCGGGTCGCTTGTCCATTAGCTCTATGCCCTCAGTAATCCAGCTGTGGCCAGGCTGTTGATGCTGCAGCATATCGCTATCAAAATGCACCACATAATCACCCACCGTTTCTTCTAAAGAGAAAATTGTGCCCAGAATGGGATAGCCCTTCCAGTTGTGGGTGGGTTTAGGAACAGAGCCAAAGTGCTTTTTATAGACTCGCTGACGATAGGCGTTGTCATAGTCCATATCAACCAGCCGATCCACTACCCCCATTTCCATCAGCTGGGCACAGTTATCCCGCAGTTGCTCTAAGGTACCAATGCCGGGTCGCCCCACTTTATCCCCCGTCAAAGGGGCCGTATCTAAAAACAACACCCGCTCCACAAAGGGATAATGGCTAGTGTGCACCAGGTGGGGAATCGTCTCCATCATGAATGGAATATCGGTGCGAGCCACCATGATGGACAATGAACAGCGAGGAAGATTCATAGGTCGTTTTAGGGTGGGTACTGCCCACTATGGGTGAAACGTTATTTCTTCATCCGTCTAGCCAACCGACCGATTGCTTGTTTAAGTTTGCGGATCGGTTGACGCTGTAATTGAGATGGGGACTTGCCAGCTAACGGACGACCATCCGGATCATCGAGGTAGCGGTAATATTCCCACAGGTCTCGATAAGGCCCCCCCGATCTCATCGGTGTGCCCGCCCAGTGCAAATAACGCAGCCGTGTATCGCCATCGTAGAGAGCATGGTCTCGGGATACAAAGTGTTGCATCCCTCCCCAGCTGCCGGGCTCATCAGCCTTCACTTGAACAATGTTGAGCCGTGTATCGATGCTGTTGAGGACCAGATAATTCATGATGGGCTGGTCTGTTGTGCCCCCCGAAAAATCAAAATAATCGCGATTTTGGGCACATTCGCTTAAACGCTGATACATCTGGTGAAGGGTGATGGTGTCTTTTTTAGCCCCCCAGAGACCGCTATTAAAAACAGAATTGACAATATCTTCAGGAAAAATGCCTCGTTCAATCACACTGGGCGAAAACACATCACGCAGTTTACGACCCTTGAAATGATAATCACAACAAATAAAATCTGCTTGATCTAGATAGGCGAGGGTATCAGAAACTGGCTCAAAAAAAAGAATATCGGTATCTATATAAAGAAACTCATCCAGCGGCCCAAACCAGGCTGCTAACTTGCGCATTTTATTGGGGAGTGCCAAGAAATCACGGGGAAAAATCTCGCTAATTTTTTGGGTAAACGCCTCAAGAAAAGCTAGATCTGGAAAGAGCTGCACTTGGTAAAGTGTATTTAGTTTTTGAAACAGCGATTGATAGTCATCGTTAAACGGAATCATATATACCGGTACATCCGGATCATGAAGGCGCAGACTAGCGAGGAGTGCGATCGCATTGTCCCCCACCTTCTCATTCGCAACAATATACACACCTCTCTTACCAATCATCAATAGTCCTCCCTTCAGGTAAGTCCAATCTTTTTCATCAGTCGTTTCTGTAGGGACGGTGGCTGATTATATTGCTGGGGTTTGCCCTGAAACTCTGGCATGGGCTCATGTAAATATCGATAGTGCAAAAACGTTTTACGATACGGAAAATCAAGGTTTTCACCACCACAAACGCGACGAAATATCTTTGAGGACAGCCCAATAAAATGCAGATAGCTCAACAACTTACCGTCGTCGTAAACCAGACCGTCTTTCTCCTCAAAATGTTTCGATGAAACTGCATTTCCCGTCGCTTTGCCTTCAGCACGCCACTCTAATGCCACATTGTGAACAGTATGATCATTAATCTGCACCATATAGTTCAGCAGCGATTGATTGGGCGCTCCCATGTACAGCACATCTGAATTCCCCTGGGCCAGGGTCTCTACCACATGATCCAGCTCTGCTTCAGGAAATAGACTGCGCTTAGAGGCATAGCAACCAGAACAAAAGATGTCACGCTTGAGTCGTTCCTCGGACAGTACCGTGGTCAGTTTGTCAGAATTGACATTAAAAATGTGGCTGAGGTCTTTGAACTGAAAATCATAAACCACGACATCGGCACGGTTTAGACGCTCAAACATAAAGTCCAGAGGCTGCATTACCAACGTGTCAGCATCTAGATAAATAAATTCTTCAAAAGGAGCCGCCGGGTCAAAGGAAACATAGCGATGGTTTTCTCCCACTCGATAAAATTGGGTTTTCACACCTGACGCTTTCCACTGTTGTATCGCCGTTGGATGGGTTTGCCATACCCGTAGTGAAAAGTTTTCCCAAAATTTAAATAGTTCAGAGTCATTCAGCAGAGATACATTCTCTCGCTTGGCGACTTCAGCAGCGACCTTCTCTATCTGGTCGTTGTAGGCAATCACGCAGACCGGAATATGCCCCGAATTTTGTTCAATGCTATTGAGCAGAGCGACCAACTGGTCGTAAACTACATCGTTTGCCAGGGTGTATATACCGCGCTTCATAGGACGTCCAATGGGTAATTAAGTATAAAAAATCACATTAAAAATACAGGGTCAGACAAGATGGAATGCTAGAGAGAACAGACCTGTCAGCATCACGGGGTGGATTGTGCTGGACTAGACGCCTCGGTTTGTTGGGATTTACTCACAGGTGTGCTAATGGATTCGAGATTTTCCACAACACTGAGCAGGTCAATGGCGATGTTCTGGGCATGAACCATCAGCTCTGCTTGCTCATAGGGGTCATCAACATCGTCCTGGATCAACGCCAGCAGACCAATCATGGAGTTTAGCTGCGATCGCAACTCATAGGATGACTTACCAATCGCCTTACGGTAAACAGGCAAAACATTCGACACAAGGGTGCCACTGCCATTGGCATTCTCACGAATACTTTTAGTCAGCTGCATCGCATGGAGTTTGGCATAGGCCCCCCTCTTCTCCAATAGCTCAGTATGGGTCCCTAATTCCACTACTTTGCCTCGATCTAGGACCGCAATTTGGTCAGCTTTATGCACAGTGGACAAACGGTGGGCTATAACCAGCGTGGTACGGCCACGACTGAGATCATCAATTGCATTTTGGACTAACCGTTCCGAGACCGTATCTAAAGCACTCGTCGCTTCATCCAAAATCAAAATGTCAGGATCCTGCAACAGGGCTCTAGCGATGGCTAACCGTTGGCGCTGTCCCCCAGACAGTAATACACCGCGATCGCCAATCATGGTTTCAAAGCCTTGGGGTAGGTTCTCGATAAACTCATAGGCATTGGCCTGCTTAGCCGCTGCCCTAAGTTCCTCGTCTGTGGCATCGGGGCGACCGTATAGCAAGTTTTCCCGCACAGACGCATTAAACAAAAAGGTTTCCTGACTGACAATCCCTAAGTTAGAACGATAGCTATGTATATCTATGGTCTTCAGATCCACACCATCCAACTCAATTGACCCATGGGTGGGATCATAAAATCGGGGTAATAAGTCCGCCAATGTGGACTTACCTGCCCCTGAAGAACCGACTAAAGCTAGGGTTTGCCCCTTTGGCAAAAACAGATCAATCCCCTGCAAAACCTCCTGATCATGGCCTGGGTAGCTAAATCGAATCTGGTTAAACCGAATACCTTCCTGTAAAGTTCGGTATGGCTGAGCGCCCCGAGGCATAAACGGCTTATCATCTCGCCGGAGCAAGGCAGTCACAACCTCAACACTGGCCGAAGTATTCGCTAAAGTGCTGCGTTGGCTATTGAGCTGACCAATATAAGGCAGCATTCTAAATAAAATAATCAGGTATGTCAGCAACGACGATGAAAATACCTCAAGCTGATTACTAAAGGCCATTCGACCCAGTACAGTGATCAGTATCAACGCCAGAATATTAATAATTTCGTTAAAAGGACCAATACCCGCAAAAATCAGCTGGGAGTTAAACTCAGCGCTTTCTCGTTCGACGATAATTTTGTCTAAACGTTGATATTCTCGCTCTTCATTGGCTGTTGCCTTCACCAAACGAATACCCGACAAAATCTCAAACACACGCGAAGAATACGCCTTGGAGATTTTAGACAGTTCTTTACCCAGGGACTTGGAGCGTTTAACGACAAACTGATTCAGCAGGGTAACCGACCCCAGTGTCACGATTGAAATCAGCGTCAGCTGCCAAGAAGTCAGCAGCAACAAGATCAAAAACACCGTGATCGTAATGATCACTACCATGATGCGCACCAAATTTCGAATGGCAATGGTGGTGCGATTCACCTCAACGTTTAATTGGTTAATCAGATCTCCAATTTTAGTCCTGGCAAAATACCCTAAATCCACATCTAAAAGCAGCCTAAGTCCCCGTTGCCGCAGCGACATCGCTAGTTTTCGATTCAATGTGCCAGCTGTCAGAGCACTGGCATAGGCCGAAAGACTTTTAAGAACAATGACACCGACTACAGCGGACGCCATCACCGGTAAACGCGCATTGTCAGGCAGGCCATCAAATATGCCAATAAAGCGCTGCAAAATCGGCGGTAGAGATCTTGCGTACTGCGCCGCTTGCCCTAACAGCTCCAGTAAGATTGGCACAATCAACAAGGTGCTTACACCATTAAATAGCGCCCCTGAAAAACCCAGTAATATCGTAAAAAATAACAGAACTGGATATCTGAGAACCGACTGAAGTAATAAGCGGGTGGAAGACATGAATAAGTAGGCAGGCGACGCTTAAGAAATATAACTTTGAATACGTATGTATGGATATTGTTTAAATCAAGCAATTAGCGGCCACTCTCCATACGCCTGTAATTTTGCTTATAGCCTAACTGATTCCGTGGCTGCCTCTTCACACACTGCTGGATCAAAGGCCCTAGGGTTTCTGCCATGGCATTGACACTGTAGTGTTGAATACAACGCTCCCGTGCCAGACGCCCGCGCTCAGCCGCTTGCTTTGGATTATCTAAAATAGTTTGTAGCATCTGGGCCAGTTGATCAGCAGCACAGGGCGCTACAAGATAGCCCGTATCTCCCAAAATTTTAGGGATATCCCCCACCGTGGTAGACAGTATGGGTTTGGCCATCGCCATGCCGTCAGTGAGTTTAATGGGAAACTGAGCGCGAGCTATCGATGTATCTCGCTGGGGCACCACCACCACATGGGCAGCAGCCACCACCTCCGCCATTTGATCCGAGGGAAATCGCGGCAGCTTAATCAACCACTGGGGCCAGCGAGCCATCAGGTCATCTTCGTAGCCATCTGGTTTACGACCACCAACAATGACTAACCGTAAATCGGGCTGGTCTAGCTGATCCATGGCCATTAACACATCCTCCAACCCTTTATGGGGACGGGCTGTACCTGGAAACATCAACACCCGATAGTCAGACAACCCGTAGGTCTGCCGACTGACTGCTGGGTCAAAACGAGCTGGGTCAAAAATATCCGTATCTTTACTATTAGGTAGATAATGGCCACCAAACTTCTGCTGTAAAAACTGGTTATTGACTGTCACCACATCGGCCTGCCGCACCCACTGTTCACCTAACGATATATAGAAGGGATGCTCCAAATCCCGCAGCGCTCCATCGGGCTTAAAAATGTCACGGGCCAACTGTTTAACCGTTGGACGATAAGCATAGTCCTCTCCCCCAAACCAACTCAACTCCCAATCATCCATGTCGAGTAAAACGGGTCGGCGAGTATACATCTTTTTCAAAAGGGCAATACCAAGACTCGTTGGTCGAGGCTTAATGGCGTAAATTACATCGCCCCGAATCTGATTGAGTAGCTGAGTGGCCGACTGAATAAACTGAGGCAGTTGTTGGCCTGGCACCGCAGTCACCGACAACGTGTCAGGGGGCGGTGGATAAATCACATCCCCAAACTGACAGCCAATGACCTCGACATCATGCCCTAGTTTTTGCAGAATCTGACTGACTAGATAAACACGCGTCATCCCACCACCAGAAACATCTGGGGCGATGACCGACACCTTGGTCGTGGGGGCATTAGATAAATTCACCGATCTGATTTGTGTCCCTTTTTGGGTAATCGTGCCTGGCTATCTGTCACTATTACCCATCAAGATTTCCCATTTGATCCGCATCCTATCTCAGTACGTGATCTCAAACCGATGGATGAATTTAATCTTTGTCGAAGATTCACACGTCAAACGTACACTTAGGGACACGATATGCTATTGACCAACAGCAACTGATGATGTGGGTTCGACCACCGGTACTGGAGGTAATTCCAACACCAGGTTACCTAGATGGCCTTTGCGAAAGTCATTGAGCAACTGATGGGCCGCTCGCTCTAAATCATCGTTATGACGCTGGGCCAATATTGATAAGTAGGTTTCCCCCGTATAGAATTCGCCAGTCTCAGAGGTTAATGGGGTGTCGTAGCGAGATGCGATCGCACCTTTATACCCCCCCGATTCATCCCATTGGTCCAAAGCCTGAATCAAATCCAAAAACGCAGCCGCCACCCGCTGCGTGTCATAGGCAGCACCGCCAATATCGTCACAAATTGCCAGCTTTAGCGCCACTTCCTGATCATTGAGCTTCAGCGGGATAATACCCGGAGCATCTAATAATTCAATTTCATTTGAAATCCTTACCCAGCGCAACTGTCGTGTTACCCCTGCCCGGCGCTCACTCACCACAACTTTACGCTTTAGCAGCCGATTGATCAGAGCTGACTTCCCCACATTAGGAAAGCCAATAACCACAGCCCGCACAGGTCTCGGCTTCATCCCTCGGCGTAAACGCCGCTCGTTCATCGCCTTGCCCGCATCCTGGGCAGCCCGCAGCAGGTTCTGCACCCCCTTACCCTGCTTTGCATTGGTAAAGTAAGCCGCCTGCCCCTGTTCTTTAAACCAGGTTTGCCAGGACTGCCGCGCCTCCGCTGAAATCATATCTACTCGGTTCAGCACCAGCACCCGCGATTTATCCCCAATCCAATCATCCACCTCAGGGTGATGGGTGGCCAAGGGAATACGCGCATCTCTAATTTCCAGCACCACATCAACGCGCTTTAGCTGCTCCTTCAAAGAGCGCTCCGCCTTAGCAATATGACCGGGATACCACTGAATAGACGGCGAAGTCATGGCACCACCATCACCGGACAGGGTGACAGGTTAATTACCCGATTGCTGACGCTTTCCGACTGCCCTTCCGGGGTCAGACCAATACCACGACAGCCCATCACAATTAGATCCGCCGACATCTCGTCAGCCACATCACAGATTACAAACGCAGGATTGCCCTCTCGCTCAATGGTTTCTGTCTCAATTCCTTGACTGGTAAATACAGCCTTCGCTTTCTCTAGCAGCTGGGCAACCGCCTCAGGCGAAGCCTGTTCAGGATGAGCATTGTGCCCATTTGAGGTCTCAACGACCGACAGCAAAATCAAATGGCTGTGATGATGTTTCACTAACTCCGCAGTCTTAAAAGCCGCCTGTTGAGCTTCGGGACTAGCATCTATCGGAAATAGAACGGTCTTAAACATAACGTGGGAAAACCCTCAGACTTCGATCAAAAATCAGAGCCGCAATAAGCGATAATACCTAGTGAGTAACGAAAATGTATCAACGCTTTACATCTAGGGTAATCAAGCTTGTCCTAGCTTTGAAGTGGGGTGTACGTAACGTAACAAAACTGCATTAGGAGATAAGGAGGATAGTTCTGTGGCAAAGAAATCCGTGACTGATTTGTCAGCGGCTGATCTGTCAGGCAAGCGCGTGCTGATGCGGGCAGACTTTAACGTGCCCCTCGATGATCAAGGCAAAATTACTGATGACACCCGGATTCGTGCTGCACTGCCTACCATCCAAGCATTGACCAGCAAGGGTGCTAAGGTGATTCTTTGCAGCCACTTCGGACGTCCCAAGGGTCAAGTTGTTGACAGCATGCGTCTGACGCCAGTTGCTGTTCGTCTTTCTGAGCTGCTAGGCCAGGATGTCATCAAGTGTGACGACTGCATTGGCGACGCAGTTAAAGCTGCTGTCGATGGCATGTCTGATGGTCAGGTTGCTTTGCTTGAGAACGTACGTTTCTACGATGGCGAAACTAACAACGATTCTGAGTTTGCGAAGAACCTGGCCTCCGTTGCTGAAATGTATGTCAACGATGCCTTTGGTACTGCTCACCGCGCCCATGCATCTACTGCAGGTGTCACTGAATATCTTAGCCCCTCTGTTAGTGGTCTACTCATCGAGAAAGAGCTTCAGTATCTACAAAGCGCTGTAGATAGTCCTCAGCGTCCTTTTGCTGCCATCGTAGGTGGTTCCAAGGTATCCTCCAAGATTGGCGTCATCGAAACTCTTCTAGAGAAAGTGGACAAACTGTTCATTGGCGGCGGCATGATCTTTACCTTCTACAAGGCTCGTGGCCTGGATGTTGGTAAGTCTCTAGTTGAGGAAGACAAACTAGAGCTGGCTAAGGCACTGGAAGCTAAAGCTAAGGAGAAGGGTGTTGAGCTATTGCTACCTACTGATGTGGTGGTTGCCGACAACTTTGCTCCTGATGCCAACGATCAAACCGTTAGTACTGAAGCGATTCCCGATGGTTGGATGGGTCTAGACATCGGCCCCGACTCCATTAAGGTATTTCAGGCTGCTCTGGCTGACTGCAAGGGCGTTATCTGGAACGGCCCCATGGGTGTATTTGAGTTCGACAAATTTGCTAAGGGTACTGAAGCTGTAGCGAACACTCTAGCTGAGATTACTACCAGCAATGGCTGCATGTCCATCATCGGTGGTGGTGACTCCGTTGCCGCTGTTGAGAAAGTGGGTGTTGCTGACAAGATGAGCCACATTTCTACCGGTGGTGGTGCCAGCCTTGAGCTGCTAGAAGGTAAGACTCTACCCGGTATTGCTGCCCTGGATGACAAGTAGAAAAAGTAGGGAAAGCGAATAATTTTTTTCGCACACTATTCCCTGATTGTTCAGTTCTTTAAGTCCCTACCTATAAGTGGGGGCTTTTCTTTTATCCAGCTTCCACACATTAATACTGCCTGATGAGATTTCAAGCAGATAGACTCCTGAGTTTTAACTGCGAAACAATCGTAGGGTCATTAATTTTATCGTCAGCAGCGAGTAAAAAAGCTTTACTCAAGATTATTGCTGTGGTGCCATCACCTTCAAATGGTAAAAACACATTCGTAGTATTAGATTTGGATGTACGACCCGGTACGATGCAGAGATATTGATCGTTTGGCTCCATAAGAATATTGCCACTTCCTAAATGAATTTTGTAAGTTCGTAGTTTGCCCTGAACAACTAAAAAGCGCTCTGTGACGTGACAACAGTCAGCTATTTTCAGACGAGGGATCAGGTTCTCGAAAAGCTGCCGTCGCGTTTTGGCAGTTTCTGACAGTTGCCCAAATGAATAATTTTGCCAGTAAGTGTTGTAGCGCTCTTGCTGCTGACCAGGTCGCCAGTTGGGGTCATTGCCGATACTGGCAACGCCTACAAATAGATCCACATCACGCAACACCTCAGAAAATACTAGTTTTGGAACATCTGATAGGGATATTGGAGTATCAGGTGCATCAGTATTATAAAACCTGACTTGATCTGTAGAGAGATATGGATATGCGCCGTATGGATCTTCAGCATTATCAACAATGGCCTCAATCCAAAATTCTGCCTGTAGTGACCATTCAGATAGTTGTCGTCGCGCTTGTGAACCCGGTTCACGGCAATCAAACGATAAAATTAAATAGTTCTCCCATTCTCGAATTCTGCATAAACTATTAAATTGATGCTGCTTGATAATGTGTGCCGCAAATCGGTTAGAGTAAGTATTTGTTGTTTTTTCTGCATCAGTTAATAGATAAATTTCTCGATGGGCTTGCTTAAAGGGTTGTTTTACTCGATGATCTAGCAGCCACCTACGCCAAGCCAACACCTGTTCAGTGACCATATTTAGAGGATGCCATAGGTCTACCGTAGTGTCTGGTTGTATTTCCTCCAGCGGTTTTCCCTCTACCGTTATAAGCTGGCCTTGCCACCAAATGGCTGGAATTGTTTGCTCCTGGATATGAAACTGCCAGATAAGGCGTCTGGCTAAAATCCCTATTAATGGGTGGTTTAGGTAGGTTTTACACCAGGTTGCATAGGTCCAGGTGCGACGTTGAAGATAACTGCTCTCAATGAGATCGCACTGCACCGACAACAGTTTCTTAATATCCTTTCCTGCTTGTTTAAGCGCTTTTAGCTCATTAGGATGATGTTCTTTAACAAACTTTGGTACAGATTTTTGTCTTTTCCCATCTGGCCGATACCAGGCAAATTCTATCGTTTGAGTGTCGACAACTGACAACGTTGCCGTAAAGTCTCCAAATTGCTCCTGTCTTTTGCCAACTTCTGAGAGACCATAGGTAGGAACAGCCTCTTCAGCTAAGGCTTCTAGCGATTGCCCTGTTCTATTGGAAATAACCGTCAACGCTTTAGCAATCTCTCTCTGAGCCCCCCTATATTTAACCTTAGCTTTGAGAATGGCCAGCTGCCCCATGGTCTCTTCAGTCGGTATCTGTCCCAAACACCACACACAGGCATTGCCTAATCGGACACAGCGTTCACCGACTCCTTTGACTCGTCGATAGGCAGATAAACCCAAAGCACCCACTGCTCGAACAATATCTGCCGTCTCAAAATTGGTGCACAGCCAGACTAAGCCTTTGAGAATATCTACATTAACCTCATGAAGTAGATGACTCTGATCTTCATAATGTCTAATTGGTTGAGTACGAGGTTTATCAACCAATGGGAACCATCTCACAATAGCTTGGCAAAAATCCTCGTGACCGACCTTATCTAACGCAGCCGCTGATACACGCTTCCATTTCGCACTGGGTTTGGACTGCCTAGCACTGGCACAGATAATAAGCAACTTTTTCCAATCAGACTGTGCTGTTGATAGAGCTGACAAATCCGATATTGCCACATCTGACCAAGCCTCCCCAGAGACAACAGGCAAAAGCTGGCTGGCTATCCTGAGTTGAGAGATTTCCCGACGGTAATATATATGACCGCCCTCCAACTTTGAGCAGAGTGTCTCGATAGCTGCTTGGAGTTCTGATGTCAACTCGTTATCTTTCGAATAACGTTCAACGGTTTCAGCTAATGCGGGTAAATTCTCAATGATGGCATCTTCATTATGCCAAGAGTTCCTATTTTGTTTCTCTTCACAAGGGTAGGCAAACGCTTCTAAATACTTGAATAACAACAACAGGTGATCATGGGCCATCGGCAGTGGCTTTACAAGCAACTCAGAGATTGCTTGTCGCAGATTAGAACGAGATTTCCAATCATCGTCACTGCATAACGATAGTTGATTTGCAATCTCAAGTACTACCAAAGATTGCTCTTCTGGGCTCATAGCTAAAACCTGGCTCCCAGAATTGATTTCTTGTAATTTTTGATGCCACTGGAAATCTGGCTCCTTCATTAGCGACTGCACAACGGAGATACTATCATCAAAGTGTTTTCTAGACACATTAACCTCCTACCAACGGTACCAGCTTGAGAAAAGAGACCGAAGTATTAGACCGAATTTCAATCTGTTCTTCTAAAGAATCCACCTGCTGATCATCAACAAGCACAATAAAGCCATTACCCAAAAATGCCTCAATAGCCTGTTCATATTGCTTTTCCCAATCAATCTTCCTAGGCAGACGCAACTTATATCCATTTAGCGTCTGCTCTGCTTCTGTGGGTTTTACTAAGCCATGGAAATGATCCGACAGTTTGACGTTATAATCTTTAACTTCTTGATAAATACGGCTACGAATCAGCTCTTGAACGGTAATACGTTCCGTTGAGAAAGTCAGCATCAGGCTATGGCTGCTTTGCCCCAATGTGGTCTCATCACGAACTAGAAGCTTGCTGCCCATAGCACCTCCGGAAAATGAGCCATCACCAATGATTCCACAATCTAGATCATATGAACTAGAAGGTCACTAAAATTAGTCTATGCGTACTACTCGGAAAAATCAAGAGCTGGTTCTTCTATATGCTGTACATCCCTATTTTCAGTGAATGCGGACAAAGAACCATGCCATTGATTTGTTTCAGTTTGCGCAATTAGGGTTAACCACGCCCGCCAGAGCACACCCGAGTCGTCTGTAAAGGTCCAAACACTGACTAGTGATTTGTCTGATTGTGCTACTGCTTGCTGCTGCCAGCCAGCCTGATGCATCTGTCCTAAGTAGTGTTCTGCTAGCTCATCTGTCGTTAGCTGACTAGAAATATGAACATTTGAATCAAAGTTCGTTGCACTACCCCCACTGCCTAGGCTTTGAACAAATGTCTTGGATGGTGTTTGCAGGGTTGGTATAGGGAGATTTAAATCTTCCCAAATATCCGAGAGCCTACCTCTTTCTACGTACCTAAATTTAGGCCAAATAAAAGGCACGATGCTCAATGCCGAATCGCTGAACGTATTGCCAAAAGAGGAAAGGTGATGAACCCTTGAAAAACAAACCATCGTTTTTAAGGTGCATCACAATGGAT
>NZ_JASATU010000061.1:0-9744 GCF_032906605.1 Leptothoe sp. LEGE 181152 | reverse complement strand
ATCTCCAGCACCACTTTTGCCTTAAATTCGCTACTGTAGTTTCTTGGCTTGCTGGCCATATTCCTTCCCCCGATTGGACTCTAGCTTACGCTCTCTCAGTCCTGTCCTAATTTTGGGGGGCACTACAGAGAATTCGCTCAATTATCTGTTCCATCGCGGGTGTGATCGGATTACGGGCAGCATCAAGGAGTGCGATCGCATCGGTATAGAGACTATCAGTTGACATTTGCTCAAAGGTGCAAGCATGGCCAGATGTCTTGGCGTTGTGGAAAATCTGGTTGAGCATGCCGATTGGGGTTAGGCTTGTCCCCCCTCCCTGGTATCGATATACCAACTGCACAATCCGCTCAGCAGTCTGTCGAGCTTGAGGAGACAGGCGCTCTATAAATGCCTGAAAATAGGGGATCAAGGTGGGGCGTTGGATCCAAATTTCAACCTTGAAACATCGTTGTTGCGATGGTTTGATCCCAAACTCCCTAAAGCCAAAGTAGGGAATAAACGAGCAATACCCAGCGTCAGGCCCCGCTAACCGAAACTCAAATTCCAGACAGTTGCCCTTACCTGGCCTGTCAACAATCCCATCCTGCTTAAGCGTATAGTCGAGTATTGCCAGGGTCAAATCATCTTGCAGGGCAATTGTTTGACAATAGCCTTCCCCAGCATGGGGCGAACAGATCCAAATGTGGTCAGAGTTATCCGCATGAAACAGCTGTGAATCATTTGAGGTTCCAGGTAAAAACCAGTCATCAAACCGATTCATCGTTAGTGGCGTTTTCATGGGGACACCCAGTGCACATGCTTGCTGTTAATAGGAATAGTTTGTATTAACTACCTATGTACGTCAACAAGTCATCCAGAATACGATTGGCTGAAATATAGCTGCCATTCATCCAATGGGAGCTGACTTCATAAACCTGATTGTTTTTTACCGCCTTAAGCTGAGACCAGAGAGGGTGCGCCTTCATTCGATCAATCTCCGCTCGCATACCTGTTGCAAAGCCCACGTTACCTTTCAACGTCGGAATAAAAATGACATCCCCATCGACCAAATCAAGGGCTTCTAAGGAAATGTTTTGTGGCCCCTGGGGTTGAGCCTGACTGGGCGGACGCGATATCCCAGCATCCGCTAATACACTGCCTGCAAATGTCTCGGTTCCTGAAGCTCTAATCAGACCTGGGATGAGAGTGATAACAGAAACCTGGGGTCGTTTGCCGGTTTGAGACATTTTTGCCTTAACTGTTTCTAGCTTAGCTTTGTAGCTTGAAACAAGTTTTTGGGTTTCGGCTTGTCTGCTTAAGGCTTCCCCACAGAGGCGAGTTAATTCTTTCCATTGATGGTTACTGTCTATATCAAATACGACCGTTGGGGCAATCCGTGCTAGCTGGCTATAGCCATTGCCCAGTCTGTATTTGCTGGTGAGGATAAGATCAGGTTTGAGAGAGATTATTTTCTCAAAGCTGGGCTGGACTGGACTGCCAACATCGGCCGTGATCTCTTTGTTTAACGATAGATGGGAAAATGAGTCCACCAGCCCATCTGGAACACCGATGGGCTGCAGTCCATGATCCACCACCGCCTCCACGGCTATGTACCCCAGCACAATCACCCGAGTCGGATTGGTGGGCACCTCCGTTTCACCAAAGGCATGTTTGATTCGTTTTATGGCTTTATTGGTAGTTGCTTGCTGGTCTGGTTGAGTTGCCCTGGTGCAAGCGGAGGCAATCAAGGCAGTAGATCCCATCAGCAAAAAAAATCGACGTTTGCAGGTCATAGGGACATCAAAATTCAATAGAAAATGAACCGATAACACTAAATCCTTCACCGATGGTAACAAAACCAGCCCTGCCATTGCGAGCATTGGCAACGTAATCCACATCAAACAGATTGCGGAAGTTTAGACCCGCTCGCCAATTGTCTTTTTTATAAGAAATGGCAGCATTAGTGAGAAAGTAGTCATCTAATGTAAATGTGTTGGCATTGTCGCCAAATCGTTCACCGACATAGTTAACTCCAAAACCAACGCCGACTCCCTCCAGGAGACCTTCCTGAATATCGTAAGTGGTCCACAGGTTAGCATTGTTTTCCGGTACACCGAATAAACGATTGCCTTCATTACCGCTATTGTCATCGGTGATATCGGCATCGGTGTAGGCATAGTTGGCGATAATGTTCCAACCGGGCACAATCTCTCCCGTCACATCTAGCTCAATCCCTTGGCTGCGTTGTTCACCCGTTGCAATTGAAAACATAGCGTTATTGGGGTCGGGCGTAGCCACATTTTGTTTGGTTAGGTGAAATAGGGCAAGAGTGGCATTAAGCCGACCATCCAGGAGTTCAGCTTTGGCTCCGATTTCAAATTGTTCTCCCTCTTCTGGGTCAAGAATGTCACCCTCAAAGGTCATGTCGCCGTTGGGTACAAATGAGGTGCTATAGCTAGCATACAGCGATAGTTCTTCAATGGGTTGGTAGACGAGTCCAACGCGGGGACTAAATGCATCGTCATTCTGGCTTGATTCAGAACCGATGGGGTTAAAAGCGGTGGGACCACTTGAGGATTTTTGCTCAGCGGTTTCATAGCGCAGACCGAGTAGGAGTTTTAGATTGTCCGACAACGTGACTTGATCCTGAATAAAAACACCCAGAGCTTCAACGGTGCTCTCTCCATTAACAAAGAAGGGTAGCGTTGTGGGGTCGGGACGGGGGCCATAGACTGGATCAAAAATATTCAAAAATTGCGGTGTGAAGAACCCGATTCGATCTTGGCGGGGATTCTCTCGTCGAAACAAATCTACTCCGGCGAGTAGGGTATGTTCAATGGTACCGGTGTTAAATTCGCCTACGACATTGGTTTGTAGTCCATAATGATTCTGTACCTGATTCCCAAATAGAAGGGCTCGCCCTAAATCTCCGGTGGCCTCGTTCAAAGGAAAAAAAGGAAAAAAGACATCGGTGTCTACATCCGAACGATTAAATCTGAAGGCATTGCGGATTTTCCAGTTGTCGCTAAAGCGATGTTCAAAGTCATAGCCAGCTCGAATCCGTTCACTTTCGGTCAAATCGTCTGGGTCACCCAAAACCCGATCCAACGGAATATCGGCGATGCCATCCTCAAACGCAACTGTCCCTGTCTCCAGGGGACCACTCGTATCGCTGTATTCAAAATGGGCGGTGAAATCGGTGCGATCGCTAATTTGCCAGCTGACAATGGGAGCAATAAAAAACCGCTCTATATCGTTGTTATAATCTTGAACACTTTCCTGGGTACGATAGAGGGCATTTAAGCGATAGCGTAGACGACCATCCTCTGTTAAAGGTCCGGAGATATCAAGGCTAGGCTCAATAAATTCTTGATTGCCCGCCCGAAAACTCAGCTCATAAAAAGGCTCGCTCAGGGGCTTCTTGGTAACTAAGTTAATCACGCCCCCAGGCTCCAAAGACCCAAACAAGATCGAGGCCGGGCCTTTAAGCACTTCTACGCTTTCTAGGTTAGCCAGTTCTTGATTATTAGGACTGCCAGCCGCCCCAAAGGATAAGCGAAACCCATCCCGCAGCACAGAAGCACTGGGAAATCCACGAATGATAAAGCGTTCAGCCGTAGCATTTCGCTCTTCTACGACTACTCCACTAGCATTCCGGAGGGCTTCATCTAGGCGAATTACCTGTTGGTCTTCGATCACTTCCTCAGGAATTATCTGAATCGATAGAGGAATATCCCGCAAAGGCGTGTCCGTGCGGGTGGCGGTGGCGGCATTGGGCTTAAAGTAGCGACTGCCCTCTTCGCCAGTCACTAATAGTCTCAGCGTCTCATCTGACTGGTCCTGCGCAATTCCAGGCACTACCCTTAGGATTAATCCGGTTAGTGCCGTACTAATCTCTGCAATTGGTGCAGCATCCGTTCCGGTAATAACTACTTGTACTCGGTTTTCAGGTAATGCTGACACCTGTACAACAGCGATACCCTCAGCAGGGTTAAACTGTTGAAATTCATCGCCCTCAGCTAACGCTAGAACGGCATTGGGAATCTCAGCAACAAGGGCATCACCTGATACAGTCGTAGTGGTTGCGGTAAGCTCACCGTCGGCTGTTTCTAGAATCACTTGCAAACCTGTCTCGGTTTCTAGTAAACGCACATTGGTGATTTGTGCCGGGTCACTTTGAGCGAGCAATTCTGCGGAGTTTAAAGAGGAGGATAGCTCTATGGCCTCAGCGTCTGTTTCTATGACATTCCCAGCCGCGAACTGGCCAGTCAGCGCTTGAGCGATCGCAACCTGCCCACCAGCAAGAGTCATCAGTGCCAGCAGATTTAAACCCAGTAACAACTTTCCCATCATCTTCCTCACACAAGCGATTGCCTCAACCCCACGGGCCGTTATGCCATACCCCGAATTTGAAGCGAATTATTCTCGATTAGATTAAATGTTTGGCCCAAAAATTCTGAACCCGAAACGCATTTCTTTTTTAGCTAGCAAGACTTTTCGGCTGAGGCACATACTGGCTATGGAGCTGAAGGGCCTTGGGATTTAAACCAAACTGTTGACGAAATGCAGTGGCAAAGTTGCTACGGCTGGTGTACCCAACTTTGTGGGCGACCGCTTCAATGGCTAAATCTGATGTGATTAATAAATGTCCTGCCAGGGCCAGACGACAGCACCTCAGATATCGAAAGGGCGTGGTGCCATATACCTGATGAAAGCCCTGGTTGAGTTTGAAGCGATTTAGCCCGACCTGCCGTGCTAAGGCCTTGATCGACGGCGGATTGTTAAGATTACGGGCTAACATTCTTCCAGCTTGGTAAATGCGGTCTAGATCGTCACCCACCAGCGGATATGAGATGGCATTTAAGTGATTCATTCCTCGCAGCATTAGGGCGACTAGTTCGAGGGCTTTATCTTCTAGATACGCCCGTCGTATCTGTCCGCCATGGGGACAGCTAAGGAGCTGATTAACTATCTGATGCATCTCTGATGTCATCGATCGCCAAAAACGGCCAAACGCACAAAAATCCAAGCTTTCAAATGGATCATTTGCACTAAATAACTCGGGTGAAGCAATTGTGCCGCTGAGAATCTGGCCAAATGCGGTCTGAGGTGATTTGGCATCAAATCCATGCTGAGAACGATAAACCCAGCTGGCCCAGTCATACAGCATGGCTCGGTCCTGGGGTGGGAAATACTCAACCACAGTATGGGCGCAAGTCTCAAACATGGGGGCACTAAAAAGCACCTCCACCTTTAGCTGACGTGGTTGTGCTGACCGAATGCCAAAGCTATCTCGCTGAACAAGATGTGGGACAAAGGCACTCTGACCTGCCGCTGACCCTTCTATTTGAAATTCAAACTCCAAAAATGGACTGCGTCGTGAGTTTTTGTACAAGAAGGTGCTGTGTATTGAGTAATCCAGAATGACCAGACTCAGCCCTTCCCGTAAGGGAATCGTCTGTGTGTAGCCCTGGCCCACCTGGGGTGACCACACCTGGATCTGGTCAGACGAATCAGCATGAAATAGCCTGGGGTCATCGGAGCTACCGCAGTGGAGATAGTCAGATTGTTGATTAAAGAACCGGATCGCCATGGCGCTATCAGCTGCCAAGTGCAAAAATAGCAGTTGGCTTAATGATAATTATTTGCATTATTATGCCATGGTCAGTTTCACAAGGCGATTACCTTGCCCCATTGCCCAGTAGACTTTAGCCTGAAAACATCACTCTGACAGATTACTGGCTTCTATTATCGGTTAAGAAAAACTGGCGTAGCTGCTCCAGAATGAGCTCTGCACCGATGGGACCATTGAGTCCATTCCACTTATAGAAAGTGGTGAAGTAAACTCGGTTTTCTTGACTGGCGGTGAGAGATTGAGCAATGCTATTGGTTTGCCAATCTTGCTGAATTGTTTTCACTTGATGCGTCTCCAATAAATCTCCCATCGACGTATCAGCAGATGGGTCTGATTTTTCCAGTCCCTCGCTGGTATCAAAATTCCAGCCCAACACAATAATGGTGTCAGCATCATTTAGCTCTGGCAATGCCTCAATTGACATCAGTGGAGTAGAGGCATTAATCGCAGCAGCAGGCGGTGGTATGATCTGAAATCCTATTCCAGCAAGCAGCGCCCCCAAATAGCTATCGGGAGCAATAACAACAAAGCCCTCGTCCAAGCGGTTAGCTCCCAACAGCAACAGTTTAGGATGGGCAGCTACCACCTCAACTAGATCAGCACGAGCGGAGGCAATAGCTGCCTCATATTGCTGAATCACGGTTTCTGCCTTTGTATCCATACCCAGAGCTGTGGCCAGATCTTGCAGACTCTCTTGCCACTTTCCTAAAGCCGTTCGATCATTCCACAAAAGCGTAGGGGCAATCTCAGATAACAGCTCATATTCATCGGCGTTACGTCCCCCTTCACCCACAATTAGGTCTGGCTTGAGGCCCACGAGGGCTTCGAGAGAAGGGGTATGATCGCGGCCCAAATTGATAGGTTGGCCAGTGAGGCGCTCGCCCAAATAAGGAATTTGCCGGGCTGGATCATTAAACACCTCTCCAGTATGAGCATTGAGGGGTAAAGTGCTAGCAAAGGGCTGCACATCCAGCGACAGCAATAAATCAAGGATATGAGCACTCAGGGTGACTACTTTCTGCGGTTGTCCGCAGATTTCCGTTTCACCCAGATCATGTTGAACTATTCGACAGCCTGAGGCTGGTTGAGTTGTAACTTCAAGTGCTGAATCATTGGCTGAATCATTCCTTGCTAAGAGACCACAGCCAACGATGAGACTTATGGTCAAAACACTTAGCAGTAGCCAATTCGCAAATCGTTTTAGCCTTGACATCGATTCAAAACTCAATGGAGAAAGAGCCTATCAGGGTAAAGTCTTCACCAGGGTATATATTTCGTCTACCCCCGCTAGTACTTTCGATATAGTCTATATCAAACAGATTGCGAATATTCAGACCTGCTTGCCAATTATCGCGTTTGTAGGAAATCGCTGCATTGGTCAAGAAATAATCATCTAATTGAAAACTGTTGGCATTGTCGCCAAAACGCTCTCCCACATAGTTCACTCCAAGGCCAAAGCCTAGACCTTCTAAAGGTCCATCCTGAATATCGTAGGTGGTCCACAGGTTGACGTTGTGCTCAGGCACATTAAATCTTCGGTTGTCTTCGAGGTCGGAGTTGTCTTCTGTAATTCTGGCATCGATATAGGCGTAATTGGCGATGATGTTCCATCCCGATAAAATTTCACCCGCCACATCGAGTTCCACACCCTGACTGCGTTCTTCCCCTATAGCCACAGAAAATAGGGGATTATTTGGATCTGGCGTCGATACATTTTGGAGGGTGATGTCAAAATAGGCCAGGTTAGCAGCCAAGCGTCCATCCAGAAATTCGGCTTTTACCCCTACTTCATACTGCTCTCCCTCTTCAGGATCGAGGAAGTCAGTGCTAAAGCTTGAGGCAGGATTTGGACTAAAGGAGCGACTGTAACTGGCAAATAAAGAGACTTCCTCAATCGGCTGATAGACCAGACCTATACGAGGGCTAAAGGCATCGTCCGTCTGGGTTGAGTCCAAGCCAGGAAAAAAGGGGGAAGGCTCAACCACCCTTTCCTGCTCAAAGGTCTCATAGCGGATGCCGGCTAACAGCTTGAGATTGTCAGCAAAGGTAATCTGATCTTGTAGGTAGACCCCGAGGAAATCCAGTTGAAAGTCTCCATCAAACAATGCAGGTAGGGTATCGAAATCTGGTCGCGGAGTCTGACCATAGACCGGATTAAAAATATTCAGGGGCGCAGGAGTTAAAAAATCATTCCCCGCAAGGGTAAATTCGTCTCGCCGTCTGAGATCAACCCCAGCCAGTAGCGTATGCTCGATCGACCCCGTCGCAAACTTGCCTACCACGTTGGTTTGTAATTCGAAAAACTCCTGTTCAAATTCAAAAAGTTGAAAGTTGCGACTCAGATCACCAGTGGTCTCATCCAGGAAATTGGACCCGGCATTAGTCAGCCTTTCATCACGATTAGCGTAGCTAAAGGCATTGCGTACTTTCCAGTTGTCGCTAAAGCGATGCTCAAACCGGTAGCCAGATCTAAGATACTCAGTGGTGACAATATCCTCCGGTTCGCCCAAGCTGCGATTGAAGGGAATGTCCGCGACTTCATCACCAATGGCGGCTATACCAAAGTCTCCTGGGTTCTGCTGGTCAATATATTCAAAATCAATGGTGAGGTCGGTGCGATCGCTAATGGCCCAGCTCACCACCGGAGCAATAAAAAACCGCTCAACATCGGGGTCAAAATCTCGGAAACTGTCTTCATTGCGGTATAGTGCATTCAGCCGATAAAGCACCCGTCCATCTTCGGCGAGTGGGCCTGAGATATCCACGCTGGGCTCAATCAGACCTCGATTCCCTACCCGTAAACCCACCTCATAAAATGGCTCACTCAAGGGTTGCTTGGTGACCAGGTTAATCGCACCCCCCGGTTCTACCGCACCAAATACGATTGCCGCAGGCCCTTTAAGCACATCAATTTGCTCAATATTGGATAGATCCTGAGGAACCAAATTTGAGTTGGTCCCACTTAGACGAAAACCATCTCGTAAAACCGTAGCATCATTAAAGGGGTAATTGAAGCGGTGCGATGTAGATAAGTCGAGTGTGACAAGGAGGCAACAGCCAAATTAAGAGTGGAGATACTCTCCCAGCAGCACCTGTCCTGCTGTCCCCACGTAACAGAGTCACCGACTCCGGTCACACTGACGTTAGTAATGACATCAGTGGAATGCAGACCACGAACGTATCCTGACCTGGCAGCCTAAACTGGGAAAGGGCTAGGGGAAGTCCGAAAGGGTTAACACCAGTGAACCGTTGACGAAGCTTCGTCATTTACCGTGTCAGTGAAATCAGGCTGAAACACTGAGACCAAAAGGTACGTGGGTGGCTTAGTGGCTCGCTTGTCCGCTAAGCGATAGGACACACTCCCACCGGAGTATAGACGGAACCCGACCCGGACGCAGCTCACACACTTGGAACTACAGAAGCCCGATGGATTCTCTGGAACACCAGAGTAGGCAAACCGTGAGGGATGCACAACTATCCAGCGGGTAAAGGATGCCAGAGGAAGCGAATGCTCCTGGTAATGCGGGAGATAGGGGTTCAGGCTTTGCCCCACATCGAAAGGTGGCCAACTTCTGGCGGGTCTTTAACGATAAATCGGGGTAATGGAACCGTATCCATTGTGAAAGATAGAGTCTCATCAGACATCGGAGCAAGGAAGCCTCTTCAAAATTGGACCTCTATCAACTGGGGTCAAGTTAAGAAGCGGGTGAGGAACCTGAGACAACGCATTTATCGTGCTACTCAAAACGGTCAGTGGAATCGGGTGCGTAGCCTGATGAAACTGATGCTAAAAAGCTACTCCAACCTGCTGCTATCGGTGCGGCGTGTGACTCAAGAGAATCAGGGCAAACAGACAGCAGGCTTAGATGGCCAGACTGCCTTAACCTCTGAACAACGAGTCCAACTGGTGAATCGACTGGAAGACCATTCCCTCTGGCAAGTACACCCGACTAAACGGGTCTACATTCCAAAAGCGAATGGAAAACTAAGGCCGTTGGGAATTCCGACGGTTTTTCCATAATGCACCTTATGCAACTTGCTTTCGGAATGTAGAGCCACTTGTTTGAGGTCTCTGTTTATTTATAGGATATCTGAAAGGAAAGCGTAAGAATGCTTATCTTGTCCGTTTC
>NZ_JASATU010000060.1:0-10381 GCF_032906605.1 Leptothoe sp. LEGE 181152 | reverse complement strand
ATCCATTGTGATGCACCTTAAAAACGATGGTTTGTTTTTCAAGGGTTCATCACCTTTCCTCTTTTGGCAATACGTTCAGCGATTCGGCATTGAGCATCGTGCCTTTTATTTGGCCTAAATTTAGGTATGTAGAAATGCCCCCTTGGGTGTGATGTCAGCAGAGACGTACTCGCAGGTGAATGCTTTTTAGGCTAAATGGGCCTTGGTACGACTTCGATCTATCCCGTCTTCAATGCCTACATGAATAGCGTGATCACCCACACTTAGCCAGAACCCTCCACGAGCTTGAAGGGTCTTGGGTTTTGGGATTTCTTGGAGCTTTAGTACATGGCAATAGAAGTCTCTGGCAACATCTTCTTGCCGTGATGGAACCGTGATCTGAACATGGTGTAAGCCAATAATCATTTATTTGATAATTTCTTCGGCATTGCTGATCCTTGGGATGATTTCATCTATAAAGTGTGGGCATGGGGCATGTTTGACAGATTGATGCATCCTTTAAATCAGCAATAGCATTTCTTCTGTGTCGGTATCATACAGCAAGATACCTTCGGTCGTTTCATCAAGCTGTCCTATTAGTAATCCATCTTGATTCCAGATAGCTGATTGACCAACACTTTCAAAGTCATCACTGGGTCCCAAACAGTTGGCCATGAGCACAGCCATTGAATACTGCTTGGCAATAATTGGATAGTGTTTGAATGCTTTGGCAATTCCACGGGCCGGTTTAGCGACACTGGCAATATAGACTGTGGCTCCACTCTCAAACGCTTTCACAGCATGTTCTGGCTGTAGCGATTCGTAGCAAATGGCAGGGGCTATATTTTCTTTCTCAATTGTTAAAACAACCTGCTGCTGGCCATGGACAAAATAAGGCAACTCGTCTGAATGTAAGAGTTGTTTTGAGTAGGTTTGTCGGAGTTGATGGGGCTGAAAAACAATCATGCTGATTAAGATGCCAGCATCGTGCTTAGTTGGCATGCCAACCCCGATAGTGATGTTAGAGTTGTCACTAATGTGTTGAAAGTCATCAAACCTTGCATCATCCTGATTTGTTGCCAGGTCTTTGGCAAGTGTGGGTTCATACCCTGTTATAGAAAGCTCGGGAAAGAAAATTGCATCTGCCTGTTGTGCAACGGCTAAGGCAATAAACTTTTTGTGAATAGCAATATTTTTATCGACGTCCCCTTTGATGGGTCTTATTTGTGCTGTACAGATTTTCATCTTCCCAAATCTCGGCTTCACGCTTGGCGATTTGCACTTTTTGTAACCCTATATTGGTCAAAACCCTCCCACGTTTGCGAGTGATGCGCTGTTGTGGCATGCCTAAAACGTCTCAAACGATAGGTTGGCCGGTGACTCTGTTAATTGTCGTGTTTCGGAGGACTGCTCCAGGCTGATAGCCGTCGTTGGTGTATGATTATCAACAACTTCGAACTGAAGGTTATCCATCCAGACTTGACCATCTCCTGCCAGCAGTAGACCAAACGCAATGTTGTTACTTTCGACCGGTACATCTAGAACAATGTCATAGGGTTGCCACTCTGTCGTGCCTTGAATCGATCGATTTTCCATATTGTCAAAGCTCAAGACTTGACCAGAGGCGCTGTCAACCCGCATCCACAACCCGGCCCAATCTTCAACGGCCTTAGCCTTGACATATCCCGTTAGGCGCAATCGCTGTCCCTGGTACGCACGGGCATCAAAGACTTGCATCAATGTGCCAAAGCCCTCTGACCCATTATGTTTGCCTTGCACGGTACCACTGGCAGTGCCATCGTAAGTAGTACGGCGATCTGCCCCCATTTCATAATCATCGGGATGACTACCAGCCTCAAACCATCCGTCCAAAGGTTTCACAGTTTTAGACCGACTCCAACTTAAAAGTGGTCTTCTCTTGAACACTGATGAGCCGATGCCAACTACGGGGGCTGCAAATAGGTAGCTGCCTGTAGTTGCTGTTCCAAGGATGCCGAACAGCCATAACAGTCTAAATTGCAGTTTAGATGGATAAAACATGGGGGCAAAAAGTGAAGCTTTAAGCCTAGTGTGGCCTCTAGATTAAAAAATGACCATGAATGATTAAGGTTTTAAACATTGACTTAAGGTAAATTTTGATTTTTGATACCTGAGCTTTGAATTATGGATGTAGCTCAAAATTTACAATTAGCGAGTGAAGGGATACTTCTATTTAAGCGGGTAATAGGGTGGTCGTGGTGGGGCAGTGGAGATTTGCGATCGCACGCTTCTTGACAATCTAGAAACATAGTATTATAAAGTGACCGTTCTAATAGATACTGACAAAAGTAGTCCCTTATTAGGTACCTGAAATAGTGTAGAGATTGGCCCGTCCTTGCTTACCTATCAGCTTAATGAGACTCGCTTTTCGTAGAAAATAAGCTATTTTCTGCGCCAACTCTCTTCTAATATCTCTTGCTTCCGCCAGATCTTTCGTAGTAAATGACTCTAGCCCTTCCGGCAGAAATACCAGCCAATCTGCTGGTCCTTCAAATCGCCTCTGGCCTACGACGTCTAATAACCGACGTTCTTCAGTGCGCCATCCTCGCTTGCGCCATCTTCGCTTTCCCTCAAATCGTCTCACTTCTTCTTCCTGGATCATCAAGACTTCTAGTGAGAAATTAGGGCTCGAAACCAACTGGGGAAGACTCACCATTTCTCGGAATAGATCCTCCACCCGTCCTCTTTTCGGTGACTTGCGGCGACTGCCATAACTCCCCTTAGCCTCGTCCAACTTAACAATCCATTTTTCTTGAGCTATGGGATAGATCAGCCGTATCCGATGGGAACGTGTCAGATTGATCAGTTTCGACTTGACAGCTGAGAAATTGCCGGTCTGGATTTCCAGCAATAGATCATCTCGAACAATGTCAATTACAAACCCATCAACCGCCACTTCAAATCGATCACCTGGCTGTGCGTACCAAGTCTTCAGCGATGCATGGAGCGGCTTTTCATTAAGTAATCCAATGCTTGACATGTCGCTCCAGTTCCTCAGCCATCGGTTTATTGGTTAATAATGTACCACCCTGGATTTAGCTACATGTTCAACGTTAAGCCTCCCTCTGTAGAGCTTTGATCTACAGCCATCGCTAGAGCAGGAACATTCGCCATGAACTGATTTCATCATTAAGCATTGTCCCTGGACATTGTTATATAACCCGGAATACTTTCAAAATCTTTGAACCATCGCCGGATATTGACGTAGGCTGATAAGTCAAATCCACCTTCATCGGCGACATGGGTATAGGCATATAGGCTAATGTCTGCAATTGTTACCTGATCGCCTAGAAAGAATTTATGGTGAGCCAGGTGTTGGTCCATAACCGCAAGGGCCCGATGCCCACCGATCTGTTTGGCATGATATTCTGCTTCTCGTTCTTTAGGTAATCCTAAATACTTATTGATATACCTGGCTGTTGCAATGTAGGGCTCATGGCTATACTGTTCAAAAGACTGCCACTGTAGCACCTTTGCCCTTGCATAGTTCTCTTGGGGAAGCCATGGGGTATCTACAGCCAAATAATTCAGAATTGCGTTAGATTCCCAAAGATACTTGCCATCACCTAGTCGAATGACGGGGATTCTGGCATTGGGATTCATCTGCTTAAATTCTTCCGTGTGGGTCTCACTGGCAAGAATATCAATAGGGACCCATTCATGCTCGACTTTAAGAAACTGCATTAACAATTTTACTTTGTAACAATTGCCCGACAACATGTCTCCAAAAACTTTATACATGGCATTCCCTAGTTAGATTTGACAAGAAGTTATTATGTGTTTTTTAGTAGCCAAATATTTTTTTTCGCAGCACATTTACCTTTTAACCCACCAACAATATCTGTGCTGACCAGGAGATTTAAATCATAACTATCTCCATAATGTTGATTGACTTCCTCGTTACTAACTGAAAAAGGAGGACCTGCCATCAGAGTTTGATCGTATTCATAGCTAATGAGCAGTTGTGGTGCTTTAGACGTAACCTCCATTAAGTGTGCTGAATATTGATTGCGCATGCCTTCGGGCAAGGCTACTAAAGCTGCTCTATCATAAACTGCATCGATTGGACCAAGTATCTGGCTAGACACATCGAAGATATTGCCAACAAAAATATCGATATTCTTGGCGCTATAGTGCTTGACCTCCTCAGCGTCTGATATGGTTGGCTCTAACTCAAGTTCCATAAATAATTGCTCAACGGCCATTTCAACCAATTCAGCTCCAGCAACACGATAGCCATGGGAGAGCAGCCAAGCAATATCACGGGTTTTACCACATAATGGTACAAATACACGACTGTCTTTCATTAAAGAAAGCGTTTGGAAATAGTTGACCAGTACAGGGTTAGCGTCACTTCTGTGAAAAGTAATATTATTGTTTTCCCATCTCTGCAACCAAAAACTTGTATCCATACTTACTCCTTTGTCCTTCTCAAGAATCATAAAAGTCTACTCTTGCAGGCTACAATTGTTTTTCACTAAATTTCTAGCTAGATTCATTCGTTATTTCAGTACCCAGTTATAGGAATGTTCAGCACTGGGATAGGCTCCGTCTCGAACTTCTGCAGCAAAACACTTTGCTGCCGCTGTGATATGTCTATGAAGCTGCGCGTATTGCTTAACGAATCTGGGTGATTGTCCCTCGTGTAAACCCAACATTTCAGTTGAGACAAGCACCTGCCCATCACAATCAGGCCCTGCTCCAATGCCAATTGTGGGAATCTTGAGTGCAGCTGTAATGTCATGGGCAGCCACACTGGGAATTGCCTCCAAGAGGAGGGCAAATATTCCAGCATGTTCAAGTGCCAACGCATCTTGAATCAACATTTCAACAGCAGCGGTCGTTCTGGCTTGCACCTTATTGCCACTTAATTGATGATAAGACTGTGGAGTAAGGCCCAAGTGGCCCATTACTGGAATACCATTTTGAGTTAAGCGTTGAATTAATTGATCATGTCGACCTTCTAGCTTCACTGCTTGAACGCCAGCTTCTTTGATAAGTCTGCCTGCATTTTGGACACCCTTTTCCAAGGTTGTATATGAGCCGAATGGGAGATCGCCAATGACAAGTGCATGATGCACCGCACGAGCAACAATTTCACAGTGATAAACCATTGCATCCATGGTCACTGGGAGAGTTGTGTCATGGCCTTGAACAAAAATGCCCAGGGTATCTCCGACAAGAATTAGTGGGATGCCAGTCTCATCAAAAATAGTCGCGGTCAAGTAGTCGTAGGCCGTTAGCATTGTGAACCGCTCCCCCCGAGATTTATAGGAAGACAAATCTTGAATAGTGATACGACTCATCTCTTTAAAGCCCACTATACGGAAATTAATTGGCTGCTAGATACGACGATTTTTAGAAGGTAAAGGCTTATTCTACAACGCTGGTTTGAATAAATCCATAATCACCAGAGGCAAAGCGAATATGAATCCATGGCTCCCCGGTGTCTGCCAGAATAAACTGCTGTAGCACAATGACTCTAGCAGGGGGCTCAAACGTTAATGTCTCTCCATAGCCTGGAGAGATCCATACGGTTGCAGGTTGTACGAGTTCTGCCAGTTGATAAATTGTATGAATATCTTCGAGCTCGTCCTGAAAAAATTGTCGAAGTTTGTAGGCCTCCTGACAATCTGCGTTTATTGCTGGATCGATGATGGCTGCACATCCTTCAGCTGTGGGCGTAAATAGGCCTTGAGCTTGGGCACGTTCAGTTTTAGGCGTTAGCGCTAACAGAGCTGTAAGAGTACCCAGTAATAGGGTTTTCATAAGGAGAAATGCGATAGATCTACTCCTTATACTATCGGGAGATACACTGATTTCACCTTTCTAAAAAGGTATATCTACAGTTCAAAGCCCTCTATACTTTGCAGTGTCAGAATTCTAAAACTCAAAACTCAAAACTGAGAACTGATATTATTCCTTAAAAGTTTTTGGCTTGATGGGTCTTTGGATCAAACTTAAATCTATCCTTGCTGTGGGTTTCACCATAGAGGTTAAAGGTGACCAGAGGAGTACTCCCAACGGCCTCTACGCAGTGAATTGCACCAGGAGAAAAGCTGATAACATCCCCAGGGCGAAAGATTTTTTCTCCCACTGGAGTCAGTTTATCTTTGAATGCTTGAGTCGGAGTATGTTGCCAGAATGTATTTTTCTCTTCCCCCTTTAACAAGGTCACAACGCCCCATGTGCCATGATTATGAATGGGAGAAACCATTCCAGGGGGGTAGGTGTTAGTTTGAACCGTTAGGGGATATCCAATTTCATTATAGAGCGTCTGGATTGCAACATCACTTAAGGTACTAAGTTTGGGGTGTTGGGTCTGTAACCAATAGGAGTTAAGGGCCAACTTACGGACTAGATGTCGAATAGCAGGCAGATAGTCATACTCATTGAGTGATTTTTTGAGAACGTCTTCTACCTGGGTTAGAAAACGATGAAAGTGGTAGGGCGTTTCCAGTAAGTCCCATTGCCGAGGGGTGGTACAGGCTTGCACCTGACCATCGTCAGCAACCATCCAATCTTGTCCCTGTGTTGCTCGTCCCTGGATCACACGTTCACCTCAGACGGATGCAGGCAAGCCTGGTGTTCATGGGGCAAGCCTGCGGCTAAGTCCCCCATCCAATAAGCTGTTACAGCCTGATCTGGATTTGTCTCAGTGGTGGTTAGCAACTCTGTATTTCGCTGTTGTAGCCGACGCCGAACGCCTTCACCAGCGGAAGCAGCTATGGCAATGTCAACAAAATGCAGTGGGTGACGTTCACCGTCTCCTCGCACATGCCATTCATGCAGGCAACCTATATCGGTTAAGTTCAGTGTCCAGGCTAAGCGTGCATTGACTTCATCAGCAACAATATAAACCATCCACTGCAATGCCCTTCCTGCATGGGGTGCAATGGTTCCATCATTCGCGACAGCAACAGCGACCAATTTTTCTGTCATCTGCTTAAAGCCTCCAAATAAGCACAATATCTTAGGCCCAGGGCCTATACCAAAATGCTTGGGGCCCATTTACTCGTCAGGTCAAGATATGGGAATTATAGAAGATGGCAATTGTTAAGTTGTTGGTTCTTGTTAAGCCTGTACTCAAAGGCTGGAAGTAGCCACCAGTCGTGATTTTCAAAATAGTTTGGGCTGATGGACGAGTATTTTTTTGGCAACCAAATCATACTGTCCACCCAAGCTAGGCATTGCTTTGGGCGTTATTCCATGGGCTTATTAGTCGGCAGTGCCAAGGTTGATAGTTTCAAATTGCTTGACCTAATTTAGCAATATGCTGATTGAAGTCAGCTTGTGGATTAGCCGCTCGCTCCTCCATAAAGGTGTCAAGGTCAAGTAACTCTCCCAGGGAAATTCCTGACCGTATCTGGGCTGCTAGAGACTCCTCACGTTGGTACGACTGCTCCGCCCACTTCAAGAGTTCTGGTAGATCTAAACTCCCAATGAAAATGACCCCATCAGCATCCCCAAAGGCCCAATCTCCTGATTTGACGGTAGTATCGCCGAGGGTGAGTTCTAAACCGATGTCGCCTATCCCTTTCAAATTTTGGGGAAGTTTCAAGGGACCCATGGGATACACACCTCTACAGAAGATCGGCACCCCAATCTCAATCAGTTCAGTGGTATCGCGAACCAGTCCATCAACAATGATACCTGCAATACCCTTGCGGCTAGCTTCGGTGGCGATCAGATCGCCAATCAAGGCCACATCATTTGAGTGGTTTGTGATGACGATAACATCACCAGTGCTTGCCTGATGGATCCCAGTCAGGATGGTGACCAGATCATTATTGGCCTGGATGGTAACCATTGGACCTGCTAATTTCATGGCCCGGTCAATGGGCGTGAGACCGCTTGGAGCTGCGTCGAGTGAGATACCTGCCCGAAAGGCAGCATCGGCCAAAAGGGCACAGCTATACTGATTTTGGAAAATTGTAGGGAAGTCAGTCATTGTGCACTCCTTTAGGCTGAATCATCGAACTAGGTTAGCTACCCAAGGAATAGATTATAGACAAAGGTCATTTGAACTGAAATTTGTAATCTGATTGAGGCCAACTAACGGTGGTGTTCAGCCGCGTTCAGTATTTTTGTCTCAATACCCGATTGAGTTTTAAATAACAACTGGGTCGGACGCGAGGCCATAATCTTTTGTCCCACCAAAATGGTGGTAAAGATAATGGCGATCCCACAGAGTTGAATAGGTGTCAGTGTCTGATGTAGCCAGAAAAACCCAAGTAGTGTGGCCATCACCGGACTCAGGAGACCTAAGTAGGACACCGCAGGTGCAGAGAGCTTACCAATACCGCGAAACCAGAGTAAGTATGCCAACCCAGTACCGACCAACCCCAGATACAAAAGACCTTGTAAATTGGTTTTGGTCAATGGGGTAAACGGACCTTCTATAACCAGGGCAATCGGCAGCAATAGTGCACCACCTACCGTGAGTTGCCACGCGGTAAATACGAGCAGAGAAACAGGCGGTCGCCAGCGTTTTACTAACACCGTACCCAGCCCCATGGTGGCGGCCCCAGCCAGGGCGGCGAGAATACCTAAGGTGTCAAGCTGAGCCGTTGGGTCCAGGACCAAAAGGCCAATGCCAAAGAAGCCTGCGATCGCAACTAAAATCGACCCTTTAGCAGGCCTTTGCTGTAAAATCACCCATGACAACAAGACAACCAGTAAGGGTTGAATTGCGCCAGCTGTGGCAGCTACACCACCGGGCAGGCGATAGGCCGCTATAAACAACAAGGCCTGGAACATACCAATATTCAAACCACCAAGCACAAGAATTCGCCACCACCAAATACCGTGGGGTAATTTTCTGAGGGTAATGGTCAGCAATAGACCAATGGGGAGCGATCGCAACGCCGCTATCAGCAGGGGATGACCAGGGGGCAAAAATTCTGTTGCGACAATATACGTTGTCCCCCAGGAAATAGGGGCCAATGCCGTGATCGCGATGTCGATTAGTTTAGACGTAGGATATTTCATCGTTGCCTGCTCACAGTTGTTTCATGAAGTAGGAAGTTCCGTAAATTCGAGAACATTCAAGTCCGGATCACGGATAAAGATTGACGTTTTGCCATCACCAAACGTGACAGGTCCACCTGTAATTTTGATGTTGATTGACTCAAAAAAAGCTTTGGCATCCTCGACCGATCCCACCTCAATGGCATAGTGGGTATAGCCGGGATATCGCACGTCCACATCCATGAGAATATTGCGCCTGTCGTGATCATTATCACCATGGGCAATCAGGTTAATCTCTATGCCACTTGGATGCTTCACGACAAAAACCTGTTCTTTATAATCTTCTCGAATCACTTGGAATCCAAGAGTTTTATAAAACTGCATCGATTTCTCGACATTCATCACCCGAATACCAACGTGATCTAATTTCTTAATCTGCATAGGTTGCTCCGTAAGACTGGCGGACGTAATAAGACGTGACAACCAAAGATATCTTTCAAAAAGGAAAAAAACCTTTGTTTGAAAATATCTTAATATCAAGATACTTTACATAAAGCTAGACGTCAAGTGTCTTGATATCGAGATATACTGGAACCATGACTCAAGACAACATCGATAAAATTCTGACCCAGTGGCAACGCGAGGCCCCTAGCCTGGATATTTCATCTCTGGCGGTGGTTGGGCGTATTATGCAGCTAGCCCAATTACTAGAGAAGCATCGAGAAACCGTACTGGCCGACTTTGGCCTCACAGTGTGGTCCTTTGATATGCTGGCAACTCTGCGGCGTCAGGGTCCCCCTTACCAACTCAAGCCAACTGCCCTGTATAAGTGGTTAATGCTGTCTTCGGGGGCCATGACCAATCGCATTGATCGGCTAGAAAAAGATGGCATGGTGACCCGTCTACGCGATCCTGATGATCGTCGCAGCGTCATTGTGCAACTCTCTGAGGCTGGTATAGAGAAGATCGATGCCGCAATGCCCGTATTGTTCGAACGGGAAAATCAGTTTTTAGCAGACTTAAGCCAGACCGAAACAGCAAACTTTATCACGCTACTACGGCAGTTTCTAGCGACGGTACATCAGCAAGTGTTGTAGCTAATTCTGGGTACTTTTACTTTTACTAGCTTGAATGTAATCCCTTTTTGAAGTGAGTAATGGCCCATGTCACACCAACACCATTTGGAATTCTCCCATGGGACTCAGTCATTATAAACATCTTTATTTATGCTAACTTCCCCCTATTAGCCAAAGGTGGTTCAGGGCCGCTGACGGGGTTACACAACTGCTGCAAGGCCCATAAATTCAGTAGTTAAGAATGGGTAGATAAAAAAAGATAGGCTAGTTTTACGAACACAACCTATCACGACCTATGATACCGTCAATCTACCAAA
>NZ_JASATU010000059.1:0-2962 GCF_032906605.1 Leptothoe sp. LEGE 181152 | reverse complement strand
GGCACGATTAGATCGAACTGCACATCATCTCAACCTGGATTTGGGATGTGTCACCATTACCCATCCATTTCATCCCTACTCGGGTCAAACCTTTGAAGTTCTGAAAACTCGTAGGGTCTCAAACCAAGAGACCGTCTTGGTTAAAGGAGGAATCAGTGGGACATTTGCGATTCCCCTATCCTGGACCGACCGCATACGACCGATGGATTATCACTCTGAGCTTCGTCTTGCCCCGGATTTATTTCCAGAACTGCTGAGCACATTGCAACGGCTTGAAACTGAACATCAACAGCAGTAACCACTTGTCTGAACATACGTTCCATGTGGCCGCACGTGAATTATCTCATTCAATTAGACAGGAGACTTTAAAGGCTGGAAGAGGTTAGAAAGACTTGCCTCTGGCATCAGGTACAAACCGACCTGTACGCCAGTACCCACCAAGGTAGGGATACCGTCTCAAACGTGAGATATTTCCCTGACATAGGGTGTTGTTATCCCCGGTTCAAAGAGCCATTTGATTGATTACCTGTTCTGGTGAGCCATTATCCCACTAACTACGGCAATTGGTATCCCAATGGTTCTGAGATGAGAGAGGCTAAGCCCGTTCAGCCAAAAGCGGCGTTAGCCCAATCAGTCTCAAAGGGGAGCATGACAATAATGGATAGACTGCCTTCTAATGCGGACTTCATTCCCTCAGTCAGTGAAATTATTGCTGAGATACTTCTCATCCATGTCGAGGTTCTCCTGCGCACTCAAGGAGAGAAGAATGAACCATCCGAAAATCCAACCTGTTCACCTGAACCGCAAGGCCTATGTCTATCTGCGTCAATCAACCATGGGCCAGGTACGTCTGAATCGAGAGAGTACTGAACGGCAATATGCCTTAAAAGATCGAGCTCTGGCTCTGGGCTGGTCAGAGCCGCTTATCGAAGTACTCGATGGGGATTTAGGCCTATCAGGAACCCAAAGTGTAACTCGAAAAGATTTCCAGCTGTTAGTATCGGAGGTATCGATGGGAAAAGTCGGTGCCATTTTAGCCTTGGAAGCCTCTAGACTTTCACGCTCGTCCGCTGACTGGACTCGGTTAATCGAGCTGTGTGCCTTCTCAGGTGTCCTCATCATTGATGAAGATGGGTGCTATGTTCCGAGTGATTTCAATGATCAATTGTTGCTAGGGCTCAAAGGAACAATGTCTCAAGCAGAGCTTCATCTTATCCGCTCTCGGCTGCAGGGAGGGAAGCAGAACAAGGCTAAGAAGGGAGAATTACGAGTCCCCTTACCGATTGGTTATTGTTACGATGATTTTGACAACACCATCTTTGACCACGATGAGCAAATCCGTGAGATCATTGAATTATTCTTTCAAGTGTTTGCTCATAAACGGAGTGCTTACGGGGTTACTCGATACTTTGGCGAGCACCAGATTAACTTTCCAAAACGAGCCTATGGTGGGGTGTGGAATGGAAAAATTATTTGGGGGAAGCTCACCTATGGACGAACCGTGACCCTACTCAAGAATCCAACCTATGCAGGTGCCTATGTCTATGGACGTTACAAAACAGAGAAATCTCTATCGACCAATGGCACATTCACCTCACGGATCAAGCTACAACCTAGAGATCAATGGGAGGTGCTCATTCAGGATCATCACCCCTCATATATTAGCTGGCAAACCTATCTTCAAAACCAAGACATCTTGCGTAGCAACCAGACCAACGGAACCGGGACTGTCGTGACCAGTGCAGCTAGAGAAGGGAAAGCTCTTCTCCATGGACTCCTTATCTGTAGCAAATGTGGGCGCAGGCTCTCAGTTCGCTACACTGGTAATGGTGGAATTTGGCCACAGTACGAGTGTAACTGGCGCAAGAAAGAAGGATTAACAGGTCGCTCCTGTCTCAACACTCGTACTGATATCGTCGATAATGCCATCATTCCCTTGATGTTCGCAGCCCTTGAACCTCAACAACTTGAGATTGCGTTACTTTCGGTTGATAAACTCAAAGCCCACTATGCCAAATTGGACAAACAATGGGAATTAGCCTTGGCCAGAGCGGAGTATGAGGCCCAAATTGCGGAACGACGATTTGAAGAGGTGGACCCCGCCAATCGCTTAGTGGCTGCCACACTAGAGAAACGGTGGGAGCAAACCTTGCTAAAAGTGCAGCAAACTCAAGATACGCTCACGCAGCAACGTCAAACGCATCCCCTCAATCAGATGGGTGAAGCTGACAAGGAAGAACTCTTCAGACTGGCACAACATTTACCTCATCTCTGGAATGCAGAACACACCCCAACCAAACAAAAGAAGCAGATTATTCGATTACTGATTGAAGATATTACCGTAGAAAGACTTGAACAGTCTCGACAACTTAGCCTGCATATTCGATGGAAAGGGGGTAAGCACGAGTCATTAACCATTCCCATCCCCTTAAAACAACCCGATAAAGTCCGTTACTCAGATGAGACTATCCACAAAATTAGGGACTTAGCCAAAACACATCACGATATAAAAATTGCCGATACCCTCAACCAACTAGACATCAAAAGTTCCTCTGGACGACCATTTACAGCAAGTATGATCAAGTGGGTACGACACAAACACGACATCCCTGCTTGCCCGACCCATCAGCCAGGTGAACTGACGGTTAAACAGGTCGCTCAGCGCTATGACGTGTCTACTCATGTCGTTTATTACTGGCTTGAAACCGGTATGCTGCAGGCACAGAAAAGTCACAGCAGGACCTATCGGATTGTTATTTCTGAATCAAAACATCAAGAATTAACGACTTGGTCCAAGGTTTCAAGAGAAGACAAAATTAGACAAAAACAACATAGGAAACGGACAAGATAAGCATTCTTACGCTTTCCTTTCAGATATCCTATAAATAAACAGAGACCTCAAACAAGTGGCTCTACATTCCGAAAGCAAGTTGCATAAGGTGCATTATGGAAAAACCGTCGG